>JBAXSU010000159.1:0-7983 GCA_037130535.1 Actinomycetota bacterium | reverse complement strand
GTCGATGTCGACCACACCCACCGTCGAGCGCGCCCTCACCGTGGCGGTCGTCGTGCTCGGCCTACTCACCCTGCTCGGCCTCATCGTGCTGTGGCCGTCGGGCGACAGCAACGTCTCCGACCCGGCGCTGCTGGCGGCCGACCCGGTCGATGCCACGGTGCAGCGCACCGAGGCCCAGCCGTGCTTGTACGACACCACCGCCGAGTGCGTGCTGCTGACCGTCAGCGTCACCTCCGGCCGAACGGCTGGTGAGGTGTTCACCCTCGAGCAGTCGACCGGCGGCGGCGGACGGCCGCTCGCCGCGGGCGACGACATCCTCGTCCTCGCCGACACCAGCCCCGACGGCACCACGCTGTACTCGTTCTACGAGTACGAGCGCTCGTCGCCGATGTTGTTGCTCCTAGCGTTGTTCGCCGTCATCATCATCGCCTTCGGCCGCTGGCGCGGGGTGGGCGCGCTGGGCGGTCTGCTGGTGAGCCTGCTCGTGCTGGTGGTGTTCCTCCTGCCGTCGCTGCTCGACGGCAACAACGCCGTGCTGGTGGCGCTGGTGGGCACCTCGGTCATCGCCTTTGTCGCGCTGTACCTCGCCCACGGCGTGAGCCCGGCCACCAGTGTGGCTCTCATCTCCACCTTCGCCGCGCTCACTGTGACGGGCGCGCTGTCGTGGCTGTTCATCCGTGCCACCAAGTTCACCGGCTACACCGACGACAGCACCCAGTTTCTCGATGCCCTCAGCGTGCCCATCGACCCGCGGGGCATCCTGCTGGCCGGCATCGTGGTGGGGTCGCTCGGTGTGCTCGACGACGTCACCGTCACCCAGGTGTCGGCGGTGTGGGAATTGAACTCGGCCCAGCCCGACCTCACCCGTGGCCAGCTGTACCGCAGCGCACTGCGCATCGGGCGCGACCACATCTCGTCCACGGTGAACACCCTGTTCCTCGCGTACGCCGGAGCATCGCTGCCGCTGCTGCTGCTGTTCAGTGAGGCCGGGCAGGGTTTCGGTTCCATCACCGGACGCGAGATCGTGGCCGTCGAGATCGTGCGCTCGCTGGTGGGCTCGATCGGGCTCGTCTCGGCGGTGCCCATCTCCACGTGGTTGGCTGCACAGGTGCTCCGCCCCAACCCCGCAACGCATCGCCCGGCGCCTGCCTCGTGATCCCCTTCGATCCCGATCTGCGCGACCGCATGGCGCGACACCTGCGTGAGCACTCGTTGCACACCGTGCCACTCGACGAGCGCAAGCGCGCCGCGGTGGCCGTGGTGGTGGTCGACAGCAGCGCCAACGACGACCTCGTCGACCCGTACCCGTTCTCGGCCGACGAGATGGCGGTGGTGCCGGGCGATATCAGCGACCTCGACGGCAGCATGCAGGGTGTAGCAGGTGGCGCTGCGTTCCTGCTGTGCCGCCGCGCCTCGCGGATGAACGCCCATGCCGCACAGTGGGCGCTGCCCGGCGGACGCATCGACCCCGGCGAAACACCCGAGCAGACGGCGCTCCGCGAACTCGACGAGGAACTCGGCGTACGCCTCGGCGACGACGCCGTTCTCGGCCGACTCGACGACTACCCCACCCGCTCGGGCTACGTCATCACGCCAGTCGTGGTGTGGGGCGGCGGACGACTCGATGTCGTGCCCAACCCCGACGAGGTGGCCCACGCCTACCGCATCGGCCTGCACCACCTGTGCCGTCCCGATTCGCCGCGGTTCGTCACCATCCCCGAGAGCCCGCGGCCGGTCGTGCAGGTGCCGTTGGGTGGCGACCTCATCCACGCCCCCACCGGCGCCGTGCTGGTGCAGTTCCGCTGGGTGGCGCTCGACGGCCGCCTGCACGAACGGGTGCACGAGTTCGAACAGCCCGTCTTCGCCTGGCGCTGACACGCCGAACGACGCTCTAGCCTCAGCCATCGTGGACGACCGGCGCCGACTGCTGCTACGAGGAATCGACGCGTCGACATCGCTCGGGCTCGAACTCGGGCCACTCGCCAATCCGGTGGTCACCCGCGACATGGGTCGCGTCCGCTATCTCGACCATGTCGACACTGCGGCACTCCGGTCGCGCTACGCCACCCACGACGGGTTCGACATCGAGGCCATCGTCGCGATCGACCATGTCATCGGCGAAGGCACGATCGCCGCGGCAGTGGGCGATGCAGCCCCGTTCGACTACATCGTCGCCTCACACGTGATCGAACATGTTCCCGATCCTGTGCGCTGGCTCGACGACATCCACAGCGTGCTGCGTCCCGGCGGCCTCGTGGCTCTGGCCGTGCCCGATCATCGCCGGTGCTTCGACGCCCTGCGCAGCCCCTCCGTCGCCGCCGACATCGTCGCCGCACACCTCACCGGCGCAACCGTGCCGAACGCACGCCAGGTCTACGACCACTACGCCGGCGCCGTCGCCTGGCACGGGCACATCGCCTGGAACGAAGAGCCCGTGTTCGCCGAGTTGGTGCCGGTGCACAGTGAGGACGAGGCACTGGCACGAGCCCGGGCGGTGGTGACGACCGGCGACTACGACGACGTGCACTGCTGGGTGTTCACGCCCCGCTCGTTCACCACCGTGTTCGAGGCCCTGCAGCGCCGCGGCCTGTTGCGATTCGAGATCGATCGCGTGAGCGATACCGTCGGCGGCGAGTTCTTCGTGTCGCTGCGCGCTGTCGACGGCCCCACCTGTGTCGACCGCACCCCGATCGAGCAGCGAGCATCCGAGACCGCCCGGGTGCGCGCCGAACTCGCCGCCGCCGAGCGCGATCTGGCCGCGGTACGCGCCGAACGCGACGCGATCCTCGCCAGCCGTTCGTGGCGGGTAGCGGGCGTGCTGCGCCGAGCGAACACCCTCGGCCGACGAGTGCTGGCGAAGCTTCGACCGAAGCGTTCAGCCGGTTAGCGATCCGCCCCGGCCCGGGAACCGCACACCAGCGAACGGCCAATCTCGCTGCAACCATTCAGCCACGGTCGCGGCCAACACCCCGTCGAGGTCGGCGTGGTCGGCACGAACCCAGCACCGCACCATGGCGGCTGGCTGCACAACGGCATCGGGGTCGGGGTCGACGTACACACAGCCGATGACGTCGGCCGAGTCGGCGCCGTGGTCGGCGAGCACGCTGTACGCGAAGGCTTCGCGCGCCGCGAACTCGCGGGCGTGCATCTGCAGGTCGGCCAGGTTCTGCTCGCTGCTCATCGGGTACGGCCAGTCGTCGCCCTGCCAGAGTGCCGCGGTGAAGCCGGGGGTGGCGTGGATGTGGTCGATCGACCCCGACCAGGCCGCATGATCACTGTCGTTGTGCTCCGGACCGAGCGGTTCGAGCACGAAGCCCCCACCCTGCAGCGTGCGAGGCACCACGAAGTCGGCCGGGACGAACTCGGCCGAGAGCGAACCGACGTCGTCCATGTCAGCGCCTCCCGCTGTGGCCGAAGCCGCCGCCGCGGTCGTCGCCCTCGAGGCTGTCGACTTCGGCCCACTGCACCGCGGCGAAGCGCTGGATGACCAGTTGGGCGATGCGGTCGCCGCGGTGCACGACGAAGTCGCGGTGCGGGTCGGTGTTCAACAGGATCACCTTCAGCTCGCCCCGGTACGCAGCATCGATGAGGCCCGGGGCGTTCACCAACGCGATGCCGTGCTCGAGCGCCAGGCCGCTGCGCGGCAGCACCCAGCCGGCATGGCCCTCGGGGATGGCGATGGCCACACCCGTAGGCACCAGCACCCGGCCCCCTGCGGCGGGCACCGTGGTGTCGATGCGGGCCCGCAGGTCGAGCCCCGCATCACCCGGGTGGGTGTACGCCGGCAGCGGCAGGTCGGGGTCGAGTCGCACGATCGGGATGTCCACCATGGCGCCGCAGAGCCTACGCTCCACGCCATGAACGCATCGGCCCCGACCGTGGCGCCTACGGGCCGCCCACCCAGTGTCGATGCGCTCGCCCGCTCGCTGGCGCCCTCGGGGCTACCGCACGCCATCTGCGTCGACATCGCCCGCCAGGCCATCGCCGACCGCGACGTCGCCGCCGCACCGGCCCGGGCCGAGGCGTTCCGCCGCACCCTGCTGACCGACGTGGTGAACGCCACCGGCGTGCTGTTGCACACCAACCTCGGCCGGGCTCCGGTGGCCTTCCATGCCGAGGCCCGCGCCGTGAACGTCGAGTTCGACCTCGCCACCGGCGAACGGGGTTCGCGCCAACGTGCGGTCGGCCAGTTGCTGGCCCGCATGTGCGGCGCCGAGGCGGCCATCATCGTCAACAACAACGCGGCCGCCGTGCTGTTGGTGTGCGCCGCCCTCGGCCACGGCCGCCAGGTGTTGGTGAGCCGCGGCGAGAGCGTCGAGATCGGAGGCAGTTTCCGCGTGCCCGAGGTGATGGAGCAGTCGGGCGCCGAACTGGTCGACGTGGGCACCACCAACCGCACCCGACTGTCCGACTACCGCCGAGCCCTCGCCCGCAAGAACGCCGATGTGGCGATGGTGCTGAAGGTGCACCCCAGCAACTACCGCGTCGAAGGGTTCGTCGAGGAGACCCCGGTCGAGCAGCTCGCCACCCTGGGTGTGCCGGTGGTGGCCGACATCGGCAGCGGCCTCATCGACGCCACCTGCCCCTGGTTGCCCGGCGCTCCCCCGGCCTGGCTGGCCGGCGAGCCCGCCGCCGTCCAGTCGCTGGCCGCCGGCGCGGCGCTCATCACCTTCAGCGGCGACAAGTTGATGGGCGGGCCGCAGGTGGGCGTCATCGCCGGCCGCGCCGATCTCGTCGCCGCCTGCAGCAAGCACCCCCTGGCCCGAGCACTGCGGCCCGGCACCCTGGTGCTCGCCGCGCTGCAGCAGACCGCGCTGGCCTATCTGCACCGGCGGGTGGTCGACGAGGTGCCGTTCTGGCAGATGGTGGCTACACCGGTCGATTCGCTTCGCACCCGTGCCGAGGCGATCGCCGCCCAGGTGCCCGGGGCACAGCCCGAAGCGATGGCCGCCCTGCCCGGTGCGGGGTCGGCGCCCGGCACCACGATGCCCAGCTATGGAGTGGTGCTGCGCGGCGATCACCTTGCGGCCCTGCGCTCTGGCACACCGCCCGTCGTCGCCCGTGTGCGCGATGGCCGCACCAGCCTCGACCTGCGCACCGTCGACCATGCCGACGACGCCGTCGTCGTCGCGGCGCTCACCGCTGCGCTCTGCCACGGCTGACCCGACCATGCGCGTCGTCGCCACCGCCGGCCATGTCGACCACGGCAAGTCGTCGCTCGTGCTCGCCCTCACGGGCACCGACCCCGACCGCTTCGCCGAAGAGAAGCGCCGCGGGCTCACCATCGATCTCGGCTTCGCCCACCTGGCTCTGCCGTCGGGCGAGGAGGTCGGCCTGGTCGACGTGCCCGGCCACGTACGGTTCCTGCGCAACATGCTGGCCGGGGTGGGCGGAGTCGATGCCTGCCTGTTCGTGGTGGCCGCCACCGAGGGCTGGAAGCCGCAGAGCGAGGAGCACCTCCGCATCCTGCAGTTGCTCGGCCTGCGCCACGGCGTGGTGGTGCTCACCAAGAGCGACCTGGTCGATGACGAGTGGCTCGAACTGCAGACGCTCGACGTGGGCGATCGCCTGGCCGGCACGTTCCTGGCCGACGCACCCGTCGTGCCGGTGAGCAGCACCACCGGTGCCGGGCTCGACCACCTTCGGGCCGCACTCGACGACCTCGTCAACCGTACCCAGCCCTCCCTCGACCGCGGCCGGCCGCGCCTGTGGATCGACCGCTCGTTCGCGGCGAAGGGCAGCGGCACGGTCGTCACCGGCACCCTGACGGGCGGAGCACTCGAGGTCGACCAGCGCGTCGACATCGTGCCAGCCGGCCGCGAGGCGCGGGTGCGCTCGATCCAGAGCCATGGCAGGGCGCTCGACCGGGTAGGGCCGGGCCATCGGGTGGCACTCAACCTCGGCGGGGTCGACCATCACCTGCTCGCCCGCGGCGACGCCGTCGTGATGGGCGCCCAGTGGCTGCCCACCCAACGCTTCGACGCCTCGCTCGACGTGCTCACCTCGCTCGACCACGAGGTGTCGCGACGCGGCGCGTACATGGCCTACATCGGCTCGGGCGAGTGGCCCGTGAAGGTGCGCATCCTCGGCGACCGGGCCATCGTGCCCGGCGAGACCGGTCACGTGCGCGTGCACCTGGCGGTTGCCCTGCCACTGGTGATGGGCGACCGCTTCATCCTGCGCGAGTCGGGACGCAACGAGACCATCGGTGGCGGCGAGGTGCTCGACGTGGCACCCGTACTACCGGCGTCGAAGGCCCGGCCCGATCGCAGCGTCGAACGCATCGTCCGCGAGCGGGGCTGGGTGCGCGCCGACGTGCTCACCGCCCTCACCGGTTCCGCCATCGCCCCCACGGTCGATACCTGGGTAGTCGACCCGGCTTCGCTCGAGGCGATGCGCGAGACGCTCCGGGCGCGAATCACCGCTGCGGACACGTCGGGCCTCGACCTGGCCACACTCGACGAGCGCGAGCGACTCGTCGCGCCCACGGTGGCCGGGATGCGCATCGACGCCGGACGCATCCGCCCCGCCGACGCAGTCGACGAGTTCGCCGATCACCCGTTGGCCGCTGCCCTCGCCGCAGGTGGCACCACCCCGCCCGATCTCACCCCCGCCGATCGCAGCGCGCTGCGCGAGCTCGTCCGCCGAGGGGTGGCCGTGGAGCGCGACGGCATCGCCTTCCACATCGGCGCCATCGACACTGCCGCCCGGGCCATGGCCACCCTGCTGCGCGATCAGCCCGATGGGGTGACGATGGCCCAGTTCCGCGACGCGCTCGGCGTGACCCGCAAGTACGCGTTGCCGCTGGCGAACGAACTCGACGCTCGGGGCATCACCCGGCGGCGTGACGATCTGCGGATTGCCGGGCCGCGTCTGCCCGCTTCCTGAGCGTCGTCACCCGGCGCAGGCCCTTTGGCCGAGACTCGGCGGCCTTGGCCGCTGCGGCCTCCAGCTCGCGGGCCGCCTTGGCCACGCGCATGTCGTTGGTGATGATCTCGCCGAACTGCTCGGGGTCGGCGAGCAGCCAACTGTGCGAGCCGTCGACCACGGTGCCCTCCACGCCCGACGCCACACACAGCGCCTCGAACGATTCGCGCGGGATGATGCCGTCGCGCGACGCCCACAGGAGGGTGATCGGCAGGCCCCGGTCGCGCAGCGCCTCCAGCTCGCGGCGCAGGTCGGCGCGGCGTGCCAGGTTTGCCACCCGCACGAACGCCTGCGGGTTGCGCAACACGTTGGGCACCACGTCCTCGGCGATGATGGGCAGAACCCGGGTGGCCTGGCGCAACGGCCAGATGTCGGCCGGGAAGTGAAGGCCCCAGTCCCACAGCGGCCGCTCAGCGATCGACTTCAGGGTCTTGCCCTGCTTCCACGCCGAACCACCCACCGAGTTCACCAGCACCAACGAACGCACCCGGTCGGGATGGTCGTACGCCAGCCGGATCGACACACCACCGCCGAAGCTGTGCCCCAGCACGACCACCGATTCGTCGACACCGAGCACGTCGAGCAGGTCGATCACCCAGCGCGCATAGCCACTCATCGAGAACGTCTCGTCGGGCAGATCGGCTGTGCCGCCGAACCCGGGCATCGCCGGAGCAATCACCCGCACTCCTTCGGCAGCGACCCGTTCGATCACGTCGCGATAGGTGTGGTGGCCGAGGCCCCATCCGTGCAGCAGCACCACCGGCATCCCCTGCCCAGCCACGCTGTAAGCCGCGGGTCGGCCTTGCACCCACGTGCGCTTGTCGACCGCAACCACCCGGGACGGGCGCTCATCGCCCACCCGCGTCTCGGTCACCGAGTTGTCCCCATCATCTCCACGACAGGGCCGATGGTACCGGCCCGAGGCGACCCCCTCCCAGCGCCCTTCGGCCCTCGCCCGGCGTCCGATCTCCGTCGGCGCGCCAGAACCGGCTCAGCTGTCGACCCAATCGTGGTCGCGCTCGCCGAGCCTGGGGCACCATCCTCACGGAAGACAAG
>JBAXSU010000158.1:0-8016 GCA_037130535.1 Actinomycetota bacterium | reverse complement strand
CCGAGCGAGCGGTGACTCGTCGCCGAACCCTTCGTCGAGTCCGTGCGGCGCGATGACGTATCCCGCCTCCGGCCCGCTCGCCATGTGCGACAGCTGCGGATGGGTGCTGCGCAACGTGTCGCGCCGGAGCAGGAGGGCCGTCGCCAACGCGCCCATCTGCTGAGGCGGCGTGCCGTACGGATCGAACGGGGGCATGTGCTCGCGGATGGTCGGCCACCAGTGCTCGGGCACGGGTGGCGCCACCCACTCCGCCGGGTCGGAGCGATCGGCGGTGTGCGCCGGCATGGTGAGGGTGCCCGTCGGCCCGATCGCCACACGGAGTGCGTCGATCACCGCCTCCGGGCCGCCGGCCACGAAGCCGATCGAACGCAGCGATGTGTGCACCATCAGCACCATGCCCGAGTCGATGCCGAGCCGCTGCAAGTCGCCGACGAGGTCCGCGGTGATCCAGGGTCGCTCCTGCTCGACGGTCATCGCCGAGACGATAGGTCGCACCCCACCCCTTGGTGACCGAACTTCACGATGCGACTACCGTCGACTGCCATGGCAACCGACCCGGGCGACCGCACACGTCACTTCGCTGCGATCGAACGGAAGCACGGGCTACCCGCCAGCCACTGGCTCGGCCTGCTCGCCGAGCTGGGTGAGGCGAAGTACCCCGAGCAGATGGCGCTGCTGCAGGAGGGCCACGGGTTCAGCCGGGGCCACGCCAACGCGCTCGTGATGTACCACCGCGGCTCGCCCACCTCGCGCCGCTACGCGAGCCACGACGAGTGGTTCGCCGCACAGACGCCGGAGGCCGCCGACACGGCACGCGCGATCTTCGCCGCCATCGGATCGCGCATCGACGGGCTGGAAGCCGTCATCGCCTGGAACCACCCGATGCTGCGCAACGCCAAGGATTACGTGATCGGCTGTTCGGCGGCAAGCAAGCACATCAGCATCAACCCGTTCAGCGCGGCCGTGATGGACCGGTTCCGGGATCGACTGGGCGCGATCGCGGGCGGCAACGTCACCGCGCATCTGTTCTCGGTGCCGTTCGGCTGGACGGTCGACACCGACCTGCTCGCCGACCTGGTGTCGGCCCGACTCACCGAGCTCGACGCGGGCACCATCCCCCATCCGTAGGCCACGGCGGCCGCCTGCTCGCGGATCTCGTCGGCCAGCTCGCCGGTGATGGCGAGGGTGGACGCGGTCGGCCCCATGTCCAAGTCTCGAAAACGCCTCCTCGGACCGACCCGGCTTGTTGATGTATACGGAGACACCAGCACTCCGCCGCCCGCGGCGCACCGACGACGGCGTTCACCCTGGTGTCGCTAGGGTCGTTGGGATGATTCCGAGCGACGAACCGATCCTCGCCACCGTGGCCGACGCGTCGGCCATCGCCGAACTGCTCGACGCGTTCAACACCGAGTTCGACGTTCCGAGCCCCGGAGTGGAGGTGCTGCGCCAACGCCTCGATGAGTTGCTCGGTGGCGACCGGGTCTTCGCTGTGGTCGATGCACGACCACCGCGAGCCGTCGCCGTTGTGTCGCTGCGGCCCAACGTCTGGTTCGATGGGCCCGTCGCCCTGCTCGACGAGCTGTACGTGCAGCCACACCATCGCAGCGCAGGCATCGGCACCGCACTCCTCGCCGCGGTTCGTGAGGAGGCACAGAGGCGGGACGTCGAACACATTGAGATCAACGTCGACGAGGGCGACGTCGATGCCCGCCGCTTCTACGAGCGCAACGGTTTCACCGCCGTCGATGTCGACTCCGGCGAAGCTGCGCTCTACTACTCCGGCCCGGCGCGCTGGAACCCGGCCGACCCCGGCTGAGCCAGCGACTCAGGCCGGTGCAGGCACGATGTCGGTGTAGCCGCGCATCGAGTGGAAGCGCTCCTGCAGGTGCCAGCCGTACGAGGCACGCACATCGTCGACCGGATCATCGAGCGGAGCCAGCCGTGTGGCCAGGCCGGGCTCGACGAAGAAGCCGATCGACTGGCGGGCCACGCCGTGGTCGATCACCCGATGCGGTGTGGCCGGGATGCGCCCGCCGGTCATCAACTGCAGCACGGTGCCGAGGTGCACCGACACGGTGCCATCCATCACCGGCACGTCGCGCCACGTGCCGTCGGGCGCCTGCGCCTGCAGGCCGGGCTGGCGTTGCCACAGCAGCGAGACGCCCGACACGTCGGTGTGCCTCGCCGCCGCGATATGCGGCCCGTCGGGCTGGGCGCGCTCGTCGGCGGTGATGTGACCCTCCGGACGAGGCGGGTAGTTCAGCAGCCGGAGGGTGTGGTTGCCCGTGTGGAAGCCGGCGACGAGATGAGCGTCGTCGAACCCGGCCGCCCGGCCGGCGGCCCGCATGACCGCCATACCGACGTCGAGCATCAGCCCGTAGTACGCCTCCATCGCGGCCCGCCACCCAGCGCAGGGTTCGACGGCCGGCCAGGAGTTCACCTCGGCGAAGTGGTGCATGCCCGCAACCGCAGGCCCGGGGTGCGGCTGGGCCGGGCCGATATCGTACATCTCGTTGTAGGCCCAGGCGCCCACCTCGAGCGACGACTTCCAGCCGCGGTACACCGCTGGCCCATCCGGCCAGGTGGACTTCGACGCGACGGCCCGCTTCTCGTCGTCACCGAGGTCGAAGAAGCCGAGCATGGTGGCGCCCAGCGAGTCGATGCGGTCGGCACCCGGGAACCCGCTCACCACGAACCCACCGTGGCGGGCGATCGCATCGCCCACGGCGTCGTCGACACCTCGCTGCGCCGCTTGGGGTCCGCCGAACAACGGCCGGATGTCGATGATGGCCAACGCTTCCACCCAGCACCTCCCGGAAGCCGACCATACTCGTGGCGGGTCGGGAGAGTTCACCGCTCGTCGCTGAAGCGCTCCAGCCACCGGCCGGCCGCGCGCGCGTTCGACAACCGCACCACCTCCGCAGCGGGTGCGTACCGCTGTACATCGGCAAGGATCTGCGGTCGATACGTTCGACCCCATCGGAACACCCAGGCCCAGAAGTCGAAGCGCTGCCGACCGCGACGCACCACCCGCCACACGCAGGTCGTGAGCGGCGTATCCATGATGATCACCGTGTCCGCTCGCGAGAGCCGAGGTTCAGTCACGTCGTACGGTCCGAGGTCTCCGTCCAGGATCCACTCGTTCGCGTGCACCACGCTCGACTGACGCCGACTCCATTCCGCGGGTGTCAGCGGACGCAGGCTCTCGTCCCAGTAGATCGTGTCGAGCTCGATCACCGGAAGGCCGGTGACGTCGCCGAGACGACGGGAAAGCGTTGACTTGCCCGAACCACCTCGGCCGAACACCACCACCCGCTTCACGAAATCAGTCTCTCAGGCCCGGGCAGGACGAGGTTCGACAAGAATGCGGCGATGACCTCGACGCTGCGCCCCGACCTGCCCCTCGTCGAGGCACACACCCGAGCCGAGTGGCGGCAGTGGCTCACCCGCGAGCACGCCACCTCCACCGGTGTCTGGGTCGTGACCGTCAAGAAGGCCGCGCTCGGCCCGGACGACGAGTTCGTCAGTGCGGTCAACATCAATGAGGAATGCCTGTGCTTCGGGTGGATCGATTCGCGACCGGCTCGCATCGACGAGCGGCGCAGTGCCTTGCTGTGCACGCCCCGCAAGGCAGGAAGCGGCTGGTCGAAGGTGAACAAGGACCGCCTCGAGAGGCTGCTCGCAGCCGGACTGGTCGTGCCTGCGGGACTCGCCGCGATCGAGCGAGCGAAGCAGGATGCGAGCTGGAGCAAACTGGACGATGTCGACCGATTGGAGATCCCCGGCGATCTCGCCACCGCGCTCGACGAGCAGCCTCCGGCCCGTCGGAACTTCGACGCCTTTGCCCCATCGGCCAGACGCGGCATCCTCGAGTGGATCACCGCAGCCAAGACGCCGACGACACGAGACCGGCGCGTCGCCGAGACAGCACACCTCGCTCAGCAGAACATCCGCGCGAACCAATGGCCGCGACGCTGAGCGCCGGCTCAGCAGATCAGAGGCCGTTCTCCGCCCGGTAGTGGGCGACGATCGCGTTGGCGTGACCATGCCCCATGGCGTGGTCGGCCTTCAACATCGCCACCATGTCGGAGTGCCTGGTGCCGGCCGGCATCGCGGCGAGCAGCGACTTCCAATGGGAAATGGGCATGCCGTACTTCTTCTCGATCGAGGGGAAGTAGGAGGCCGGGCCCGTCACCTTCTCTGTGCTCATCGACTGGCACCCTAAACGCCGTCAGACCTCGGGGTCGTCCATCACCAGGCGAACCTCTTGCGCACATCGGCACGCCGCCGCGAACCGACCGGCCCAGTCCAGAGCGTCGTCGAGCGTGTCGACCTCGACGATCGAGAAGCCGCCGATGACGGCCTTCGTCTCGGGGAAGTCACCCAGACGTACGGAGCCGTCGGTGTCCACGATGGTCGCCTGTTGTCTCATCAGCCCACCGCCGGTGACCCACACGCCGGCTTGCTTCGCGTCGCGGAGCACACGATGGGCCGCCTCGCCCACCTCAGTGAGGTCGTCGCCGAGGTGGTCCATCGCACCGTCGTCGAACGAGATCAAGTAGCGGGGCACGACCGAACACTACGCGCCCGTCAGGTCGGGACAGATGGAGACGACGGGTCGGGCCACGAGCGCATCGGTGCGGAAGGCCTCGACGACACCGTCACACTCGCGGGAGTGCGAGCCCATGGTTCGACGTGCCGACGATCTTGGACCCGCTGCCGCGGGCCGTCTGATGGGCGACGAGATCCTCGCCTCGCCCGAAGAGCCCACTCGTGAATCGCTCCATGCAGCCGAGATACTCCGCGAGCGCCGAGCCCTCGACAGTTGACCCGGGTTGTCGTCACTCCATGAGTGCATGACTCGGGCTTTCTCGCCGGCTCACGCTGCCCTCAGTGGGCTGGTACCGAGCTCCGCTGCCCGAGCCTTCACGGAGCGATGGTCAGGCGGGCGATGAGCCCTCCCACGAGTTGGAACTCGTACGACAGATCGACATGGCCGCCTGGGAAATTGCCCGCCAGGTGGTTCGTGACACGCCAACGATCGGGCCCGATTTCCTTCGCGGCGACCAGCGTGCGCGTGTAGGTGTACTGCGACCCCGCATTCTCCAAGAACGATTTCACACCGTTGATTCCCTCGTAGGTGCGACCGTCATCAACCACCTGCGCGTCGGCCGCGAACTGGGCGAGCGCAGTCGGAACATCTCGACGGTCATGCGCAGCCTGGTAGATCGAGATGCAATGCGGGACGTCCGCCTCATTGGACGAGTTCAGGTTCATTGTTCCTCCGGCCGGACACGCCGATCAGCGGACCCGACGGCGCTCCATCTTCGGGATTCCAGGGGTGGTGTCATTGATGGCCCAGCTGATGATCACCTCGGGCGAGATGCGGAAGCGAGGCGAGCCGTCGCTGTCCTCGATGACCGCAGTGCCGATGATCTTGACGCCACGCGGCGACCAGGGATCGGTCGACGCAAGGTCGTCGACGACCACCGACACTCTTGGGTTCGCCTCAACGTTGCGGTAACGGACGGTGTGGGTGATGTCGAAGCCGCCAGTCACGATGTCGTCGCCATCGACCTGGAACACGACAGGAGCGACATCGGGACGACCGCTCGGCGACGCCGAAGCGAATCGCATGAGCGGCTGCGACCGGAGATACGCAACCTCTGCCGGCGTGAAGGCGCTCACGAGGCACCACCGATCGCAGGCGCGGCGATCGGGAAGGCGTCGACGTCCCACCACTTCGCCATGGGCAGCGAACGGACGGTTGCTGTCGCCGTCTCGGCATCGGCGCCGAACGCCTGGATGAACACCGTGCCTCGCGCCAGCGACAAGTGGATGTTGCCGATCCTCCTTTCGGCTGAGAGCGCTGCCACGGCAGCTTGCTCCTCCGCCACGACAGCGAAGACCTCCCTCATGTCCGTCCCTGCACGGAACGTACAGACCACCATGAACTCGTCCATCACGGATCCTCTCCTTCCCTCGCCATTCGATGGCGAGCACACGATCCCACCTCAACTGGAGTTGAGGTCAAGCAGAATGTTGCAGTGACGTCACCAAGCCTGAAGTCCTCCGACCAGCTCACCATCGGCCAGGTCGCCGCCCGCAGCGGCATCGCCGTGTCGGCGTTGCACTTCTACGAACGCGAGGGGCTCATCTTCAGCGTTCGGTCCGCCGGCAACCAGCGGCGGTACGCGCGCGATGTGCTCCGCCGTCTCGCGTTCATCAGAGCATCACAACGAGCGGGCATCCCACTCGCCGACATCAGGGAAGCCCTCGACCAACTCCCCTTGGGCCGCACACCGAAGGAGAACGACTGGGCTCGGGTCGCAGCGCGTTGGCTCGACGTCCTCGGCCAGCAGATCGACTACCTCCAGCGAATCCGCCAGGATCTCTGGACGTGCATCGGGTGCGGATGCCTGTCGTTCGACCGATGCAATCTGCTGAACCCAGACGACGAGATGGCTGCCGAAGGCGCGGGACCGCGCCGCCTCCTGCCGGGCACACCCCGCCCGACCCCGGTGGAAGTCAGCCGCGCCTCACATCGGTGACCGCTCGGTCGTTTGCCTCGACAAGCGTGTGCAGTCGATACCGAGCAGGTCGTTCCGCGTGCCGTCACCAGTTCACACCCTCGACCACCAGCAGGACTCGCCTCGGCGCGGCAGCAGTAGCCTGCGGCGAGATGGGCGCGAGCACGACCGGTACTGGGCGCCCTCGAAACACTGCTCGAACCCGCCCCGGGGCCCAGCGTGCGCTCACCCGACCGCCGATGCCCGTCTCGCACCGAAGGTGACCGAATGATCGACGCGACAGCCATCGACGTGGTCGTCATCGGGGCCGGGATCAGCGGCCTTGCCGTCGCCGACCACCTCACGGCGGCCGGTGTCCGAGTGATCGTGCTGGAAGCTCGGCAACGACCGGGTGGGCGGTTGCTCACCGCACCGCCCTGCTTCGATCTCGGAGCGACGTGGTTCTGGGACGGCGAACACCGCGTCGCCCGCATGGTGGAACGTCTCGGACTCGCCACATTCGACCAGCACCTCCACGGCGACACCATGTACGAGGACGCCAACGGCGTCCGTCGATTGGCGGGCAACCTCGTCGACGCCCCCGCTCATCGCTTCGCCGGTGGCGCGGCCGAACTGGCCAGCCGGCTGGCCACCGCGCTCCCCGACGGGTGCCTGCGGCTCGGTTGCGCTGTCGAAAGCGTGGAACATGCCGACGACCACCTGATCGTCACAGCGAGCGACCACCGTTGGCGGAGTCGGCACGTCGTGCTCGGACTCGCCCCGTCGCTCGCCGCCACCTCGATCCGACTCCCGGCTGAAACCCCGGCCGACCTGCTCCGAGTGGCCGCCGCGACACCGGTGAGGATGGGACAGATCGCGAAGATCGTCGCCGTGTACGACGAGCCGTTCTGGCGTGCTGACGGATTGGCCGGTGCCGGAATCAGCCGCGTCGGCCCCATGCAGGAGATCCACGACATGTCAGGACCGCAGGGGCGGCCCGCAGCGCTGTTCGGCTTCGCCCCTGCGATGCTCCTGGGCGCTCGGCCGGAGGCGCAGATCCTCGAGCAGCTCAAACGACTGTTCGGTGCAGCGGCGGCCCAACCCGACCGGTTGCTCATCCATGACTGGAGCGCAGAGCGTCACACGGTCCCACAGCAGACCGCGTCGCCGCGTGCGACGTCGAGCGCCGACTACTCCCTCTACGGCCACGACCTCTACCAACGGCCCGCGCTGAACGGCCGATTGCACTGGTCATCGACGGAGACCGCAACCCGTCACCCCGGCCACATCGAAGGCGCGCTCGACGCAGCACAACGGGTCTCCGAGTCGATCCTCCAGACTGTCGATTAGGGCCCACCCGGCATCGATCGGTGCGTGGTGTTCGATGGCGAACGCGGCATGCCACCGCGTCCTTCTGAACGCGAGCGGCTAGATCGCGCGCGACTGCCTCGATGGGCCAGCCCTCGGTGGAGACGACGGTGTCGGCAAGTGAGCGGTTCTGGTC
>JBAXSU010000157.1:0-8179 GCA_037130535.1 Actinomycetota bacterium | reverse complement strand
TGCGCGGGTTCCTCGACACCGCCCAGGTGATGCCCGCCTTCGTCTACCTCATTCCGATCGTGGTGTTCTTCGGGATCAAGTACCCGCCGGCGGTGGTGGCGACGGTCATCTATGCCGTGCCACCGGCGGTACGGCTGACCAACCACGGCCTGCGCAACGTGCCGGTGGTGAGCAACGAGGTGGCCGAGTCGTTCGGCTGCACGCCCTGGCAGCAGCTGCTGAAAGTGCAACTACCCATGGCCCGGCGCACCATCTTGCTCGGCCTCAACCAGGTCATCATGATGGCGTTCGGCATCGTGGTGATCGCATCGATCCTCGGCTCCGCCGACCTCGGCGGGTTGGTGCTGAAGGGCCTGCAGAAGAACGACGTCGGCGCAGCCTTCGTGCCGGGCCTGGCAATCGTGCTGCTCGCCGTCGCCCTCGACCGGATGTGCACCGGTGAACGGGGCACGGGTGCACCGGTACGCAGGCAGCAGACGCTGATCGTGCTCGCGGCTGTCGCAGCAGCGGTGGTGTGCGGCCGCCTGTTCGGCCAGTCCTCGTTTCCGGCGGGGCTCACGGTCGACATCGCGAACACCGTGAACGATGTGGTCGACTGGTTCCAGGGTGGCTTGCTCGAAGTGACGACAGCCATCAACAGCTTCCTCGTCACCGACCTGCTCGAGCCGATGCGGTCGTTCCTGGTCGACCAACCGTGGTTGGTGATCGTCGTGTTCGTTGCGCTCGTCGCCTACCTGAGCAAGGGGTGGCGTCTGGCGTTGGGCTGCTCGGTGTGCCTCGTCGCCATCGGGGCGATGGGTGAGGTGCCGGGCGGCGAAGGAGGCCGCACGTCGATGTGGGACCTGGCGATGAACACGCTCAGCCAAGTTCTCGTCGCGATCGTCATCAGCGTGGTGATCGCGCTGCCCCTCGGCGTGTGGGCCGGTCGCTCACCCCGGGTCGAGCGAGCCCTGCGCCCACTGCTCGACTTCGCCCAGGTGATGCCGCAGTTCGTCTATCTCATCCCGGTGCTGTTCCTGTTCGATCCGGGTCGCGGTGCAGGGGTGGTGGCGTCGGTCATCTACGCCGTCCCGCCGTGCATCCGCCTCACCAGCCTCGGCCTGCGCGAAGTGCCGTTTGCACCGCGTGAGGCGGCCACCTCCTTCGGAGCCACACCAGCGCAGGAATTGCGCAAGGTGCAACTCCCGCTGGCGTTCAAGTCGATCATGCTCGGCATCAACCAGACGATCCTGATGGTGCTGGCCACCGTCATCATCGCAGCGCTCGTGGGCGCCGGCGCGCTCGGCCTGGTGTCGTACGAAGCGTTCGCCAAGCCGATCCAGAAGATCGGCTCCGGAGCGGCGGGCGGGTTGAGTATCGTCTTGCTGGCGATCGTGCTCGACCGCATCACCCAGGCCTGGGGAACCAGCCGTCGTGACCGGAGCCATCCGTGAACAATCGCACCACCACAACACAGGGGGATACCGAATGACCACCAGACGACAGAGTCTGAAACTTCTCGCTGGCGGGCTGGCGCTCGCCGGTCTGCTGGCCGCGTGCGGCAGCGACGACGAAGCCGCCTCCACGACGGCCGCTGCTGCCGAGACCACGGCGGCAGCCGTCGAGACATCCGCCGCCGCTGTCGAGACCACTGCTGCCGAGGGCGGCGACACCACGATGCCGGCCGGCGGTGGCGAGGGCATCGTGCTCGCCGCCAACCCGTGGACCGGTTCGGCTGTGAACGCCTACGTGGCGAAAGTCGTGCTCGAGGCCAACGGCACACCCGTCGAGGTGATCGACCTCGACGAGAACTCCACCTGGGTGGGCCTCGACGACGGCAGCATCGACGCCGTGCTCGAGGTGTGGCCGTCGGGTCACGCCGCCGACTACGAGACCTACATCACCGGCAAGCAGTCGGTCGTCGACCTCGGCCTCCTCGGCCCCGAGGCGAAGATCGGCTGGTACGTGCCGACGTTCCTCATCGACGAGAACCCCGCCCTGGCCACCTGGGAAGGGTATTACGAGTTCGGCAAGCTGTTCTCCACCGCCGAGTCGGGCCCCGACCTCGGCCAGTTCCTGATGGGCGACCCCACCTACGTCACCTTCGACGAGCAGATCATCGCCAATCTCGATCTGCCGCTGAAGTACGTCGTGGCCGGCTCGGAGGCGGCGCTCATCACCGCCGTCCAGAAGGCGGTCGACGAAAAGACCCCGCTCTTGCTGCAGTTCTGGCAGCCGCACTGGCTGCAGAGCAAAGTCGACCTCACCGAAGTGAAACTGCCCGAGGTGACCGAGGAGTGCACTGCGTCTGCGGCTGCCGCCGACGGCATGTACGCCTGCGACTACCCGGTCGACAAGCTGTACAAGGCGGCTTCGGCAGGCCTGGAGGCCAAGAACCCTGCTGCGTTCGCGATGCTCTCGAAGTTCCAGCTCACCACCGAGCAGCAGAACGAGATCGCCGCAATGGTCGACAGCGACGGCATGACGCCGCTCGACGCCGCGAAGGCATGGGTCGACGCCAACGCCGACGTGGTCGCCGGCTGGATGAGCTGATCCGTCGCAGATCCTGAACCCGAGCGAGGGGGCGGCTGCGGCCGCTCCCTCGTCGCGTCAGGGCTCAGGCGTGGGGCGCCCGGTAGAACTCGGAGTGATCCGGCGCAAGCGGGGTGTTGCCCAAGATGAGGTCGGCGGCCTTTTCGGCCATCATCATCACCGGGGCGTAGATGTTGCCGTTGGTGACGTATCGCATCGCCGAGGCGTCGCACACCCGTACACCCTCCACGCCGTGCACCTTCATGGTCAGCGGGTCGACCACGCTGTCGTCGTCTTCGCGGCCCATGCGGCACGAGCACGACGGGTGCAAGGCGGTCTCTCCGTCCTTGCGCACCCAGTCGAGGATCTGTTCGTCGCTCGCCACCTGCGGCCCTGGCGAGATCTCGCCACCGTTGTAGGGGGCCATCGCCTGTTGGCCGAGGATGTTGCGTGCCGTGCGGATGGCCTCGGCCCACTCGCGGCGGTCTTCGGGGGTGGAGAGGTAGTTGAATTGGATGGCGGGCTTCGCTGTCGGGTCGGTGGAGGTGATCTGCACCGTGCCACGCGAGTTCGAGTACATCGGCCCGATGTGCACCTGGTAGCCGTGGCCGCCGGCCGGAGCGGTGCCGTCGTACCGCACCGCGATGGGCAGGAAGTGGAACATCAGGTTCGGGTAGGCCACCTCATCGTTGCTGCGCGCAAAGCCACCCGACTCGAAGTGGTTGCTGGCGCCGGGGCCCTTGCGGAACAGCCACTGCAGGCCGATGAACGGCCGCTTCCAGAGCTTCAGGTTGGGTTGCAGCGACACGGGCTGCTTGCAGGCGTACTGCACGTACACCTCGAGGTGGTCCTGCAGGTGCTGGCCGACCGCAGGCAGGTGGTGCACCACCGGGATGCCGAGCGACTGGAGGTGTTGTGCATCGCCCACGCCGCTCAACTGGAGCAACTGGGGCGTGTTGAACGCGCCGCCGCAGAGCACGACTTCCTTGGCGTTCACCGTGTGCTTGGTGCCGCGCACGCTGTACTCGACACCCGTGGCGCGGTTGCCGTCGAACAGCACCCGGTGCACCAGTGCGCGGGTGGTGACCGTGAGGTTCGGTCGCTTCATCACCGGGTGCAGGTAGGCGCGGGCAGCACTGAGTCGACGGCCGCGGTGCACGTTGCGGTCGAACCGCGTGAAGCCCTCCTGGCGGTAGCCGTTCACGTCGGTGGTGCGCGGGTAACCGGCCTGCTCCGTGGCGGTGAGGAACGCCTCGATCAGCGGGTTGTCGGACGGACCGCGCTCGAGCACCAGGGGGCCGTCACCGCCGCGGAAGTCGTCGGCCCCGGCGAGGCAGGTCTCCATCTTCTTGAAGTAGGGCAGGCAGTGGGCGTAGTCCCAGGTCTCCATACCCGGGTCGGCGCCCCAGCGCTCGTAGTCCATCGCATTGCCGCGCTGGAAGATCATCCCGTTGATGCTGCTCGAGCCCCCGAGCACCTTGCCGCGGGCGTGGTACACCTTGCGGCCGTTCATGAACGGCTCGGGCTCGGTCTCGTACTTCCAGTCGTAGAAGCGGCTGCCGATGGGGAACATCAACGCGGCCGGCATGTGGATGAAGACGTCCCACTTGTAGTCGGGGCGCCCCGCCTCGAGCACCAGCACCTTGTGCGTAGGGTCGGCGCTGAGCCTGTTGGCGAGTGCGGATCCGGCGGAGCCGCCGCCGACGATGACGTAGTCGTAGGTGGGATTCGTCATGGGTTCCTCGAAGTGAACAGGGGAGAGGGCGGTCAGGTCTTCTCGACGGCGGTGCTCAGCCTGTTGGCCGACGCCACCACGAGGGCACCGACTTCGTCGGCGGAGCGGGTGCCGGGGAAACGATGCGCCGGGCCGTGCGAGTGGACGGCGGCGATCACATCGCCGCGTTGGTTGCGGATGGGGGCCGCCACTGAGTTGGCGCCGTCGGAGAACTCTTCGAACACCCAGGCGAATCCAGCCTCTCTGATCTCGGCCAGGCGACGCCGCAGGCTCGCCGGGTCGGTGATCGTGCGACTGGTGAACGCCTGCAGCGGCCCCTTCAGGTAGGCGTCGACGAAGCTCGGTTCGGCCCATGCCAGAAACACCAGGCCCGACGACACGGCATGCATCACGATGCGCTCGCCGGTCCAGTCGCGCACCTGCACCTGGTTGTCGGAGTCGGCCTGGTCGACGTAGTGCGCCATGCGCCCGTCGGGCACCGACAGCCCGGCAGCTTCACCCGTGCGACGGGCAAGTTCTACCAGGTGAGGGCGGGCGGAAGCCACGATCGACCGCCCGGGCATCACTGCTGTGGCGATCTCGATGAGGCCCGAGCCGATGCGGTAGTTCCCGCCGGCAGTGACCTGCTCGACCACGCCCAACTCTTCGAGCGTCGACAACAGGCGCGACACGGTGCTCTTCGGCAGCTCCACCTGGTCGGCCAACTGGGTGACCCCTGCAGGACCCGACGTGAGCGAGCGGAGCACGGCGAAGGCTCGATCGATCGACTGTACGGTGCTCATACCTGTTCCATCATACGACACCGTGCCGCATCATGGAACAGCCAGCCCCCCGCCCCCCGAACTCGCCCGTTTGTGACCACACCCCGGTTGTACGGGGATCCGCTCACAATCGCAGCAGGTCACCGACCCCACCGAGACGGCGATTGTGAGCGGAACCGTGTTGTACGGGGCCCGGCTCACAAACGCCGTGGGGGTCAGGCGGGGAAGGCGCCTTGCATGCGGCCGGCGGCCAGAGTGTTCTCCATCAGGCAGGCGATGGTCATCGGGCCGGTACCGCCGGGCATGGGGGTGATCCAGCCAGCGATCTCCTTCACCGCGTCGAAGTCGACATCGCCGACGAGGCCGGCCTCGGTGCGGCTGATGCCCACGTCGATGACCGCCGCGCCGGGCTTCACGTGTTCGGCCGTGATCATCCGGGCCTGACCGGCGCAGGCGACGATGATGTCGGCGGCACGGCAGATCTCGATCATGTCGGCAGCGGGGGTACGCGAGTGGGCGAGGGTGACCGTGGCGTCGCAGCCCTTGCGGCCGAGCAGCAGTACCTGCGGCAGACCGGTGAGCGTGGACCGGCCGACCACCACCGCACGCTTGCCGGCCGTAGGTACGTGGTAACGCTCGAGCAGACGCATCACACCGAGGGGAGTGCAGCCGACGTGGCCCGACTGGCCGCGCACCAGGCGCCCCATCGAGCGCTCGGTGAGGCCGTCGACGTCTTTCTCGAACGGGATCTGGTCGAGGACCTGCTCCATGTCGAGGCCGTCGGGCAGCGGGAACTGGCACAGGATGCCGTGCACGCCCGTGTCGGCTGCCAGCGCCGCAATCGTGTCGTTCACCTGCGCCTGGCTGGCCGTGGCCGGCAGGTCGGTGGTGCGCGACTGGATACCAGCCTCGCCGGCCTTCTTCTGCTTCGAGCGGATGTAGCTCTGGCTGGGCTTGTCGTCGCCGACGAGCACCGTCGCCAGGCACACCGGCGGGTTGCCGGCGGCATCGATGGTGGCGCGGATCTCGGCGAGAATGGTGTCGCGAACGACGTTGCCGTCGATGACGATGGCCGTCACGACAGGCCCACGATCTCGCCGTGCTCGTCGAAGTCGATGATCGACGCGGCAGGTGCCGAACCGAGGCCGGGCATGGTGGTCATGTCGCCGCAGATGGGGTACACGAACCCGGCGCCCACGCTGGCGCGGGCCTCGCGCACGTTCACCGTGTGGCCGGTGGGGGCGCCCTTCAGCGAAGCGTCGGCGCTGATGGACAGGTGGGTCTTGGCGATGCAGACCGGCAGGTTGCCGTAGCCATTGCGCTCGTAGCGATCGAGTTGGGTGTTGGCGGCGGCCGAGTAGGTGACCTTGGCGGCGCCGTAGATCTTGGTGGCGACCTTCTCGATCTTGGTCTTCAGGCTGTCGGCGTCGTCGTAGCAGAACTGGAAGTTGCTCGGCTCGTCGCACGCCTCGACCACGGCCTGGGCCAGTTCGGTAGCGCCCTTGCCACCCTCGCTGAAGTGTGTGCACACCGCCACGCGGGCGCCCACGCTCTCGGCGATCTCGCGGATGGCCTGGTGCTCGCTGGCGAAGTCGCCGGGGAACGCGTTGATGGCGACGACCGGCGAGACGCCGTGCACCTTCACGTTCTCGATCTGCTTGATGAGGTTGGCCGCACCGGCGCGCACGTCGTCGGGGTTCTCGGCCAGCAGGTCGGCGGGCAGGGGCTTGCCGGGCGTGATCTTGAACTTGCCGCTGTGGGCCTTGAGGGCACGCACGGTGGCGACGAGCACGGCGGCGTCGGGCACCATGCCCGAGTTGCGGCACTTGATGTTGAAGAAGCGCTCGGCGCCCATGTCGGCGCCGAAGCCGGCCTCGGTGATGAGGTAGTCGCCACCGCGGATGCCGATGAGGTCGCCGACGATCGACGAGTTGCCGTGGGCGATGTTGCCGAACGGGCCGGCGTGCACGATGACCGGGGTGTGCTCGAGAGTCTGCAGCAGGTTGGGCTTCAGCGCCTCGCGCATGATGACGGCCATCGAGCCGGCAGCCTTCAGCTGCTCGGCGGTGACGGGCTCGCCGTCGGGGGTGTAGCCCACCACGATGCGGCCCATCCGGGCGCGCATGTCTTCGAGCGAGGTCGACAGGGCGAAGATGGCCATCACTTCGGAGGCCGCAGTGATGTCGAAGCCGGTCTGGCGGGTGACGCCGTCCATCTTTCCGCCGAGGCCGACGATGATGTTGCGCAGGCTGCGGTCGTTCACGTCGAGCACGCGGCGCCAGGTGATGTTGTGCATGTCGAGGCCGAGATCGTTGCCCTGGTGGAGGTGGTTGTCGACCATCGCCGACAACAGGTTGTGCGCTGCGGTGACGGCGTGGAAGTCGCCGGTGAGGTGCAGGTTCAGCAACTCCATCGGGATGACCTGGCTGTAGCCGCCGCCGGCGGCGCCGCCCTTGATACCGAAGGTGGGGCCCATGCTGGGCTGGCGCAGGCTGATGACCGCCTTCTTGCCGATGTGCTTCATGGCCTGGCCGAGGCCGACGGTGGTGGTGGTCTTGCCCTCGCCGAGCGGGGTGGGGGTGATGGCCGTGACGACGACGTACTTGGCCTTCGGCCGGTCGCTCAGCTCGTCGATGGCCTCGAGGCGGATCTTCGCCAAATCATCGCCGTGCGCTTCGAGCAGGTGGGGCCCGATGCCCATCTGCGCAGCGATGTCGGTGAGCGGTGCCAGGGTGGCAGCGCGGGCAATCTCGAGATCGGACGGGAAGGCCATGGGAACCCCTTAGGGACGGTGCCCCTCAACACTGAGGGAACGATCGTTCCAAGAATAGCGCAGGGTTCCGCTTGGTGGAACAATCCCACGATACGGAACGCCCAGCGTTCACCGTGCGGTAACTCGAGCGCCTCACAGGTCTCGGGCGAAGCGCAGCGCGTCGTAGATGGCGGCATGGATGTTGCGCCCGGCCACGGCGTCGCCGATGCGCAGCAGGCGATAGGAGCCTTCCGGATTGCTCACGAGGGTCTGAGGTTCCCCGGTTCTGAGCGCCGTGTGGTCGACTTCACCAAGGTTCACCGATCCGGGAACGAGTTGGTGATAGAGGTCGTCATTGGCGAGTACCCCGTGGTCGGCCACCACGGCATCGACCACAACAGTTCGCCGGTGCGCGCTGTG
>JBAXSU010000156.1:0-8185 GCA_037130535.1 Actinomycetota bacterium | reverse complement strand
CGAGGCTGGCGCTGGCACGATGGGCGGCGATGAGCGCGACGACGTCCGGCCTGGTGTGCGGGCACCACCACCTCTACTCGGCACTCGCCCGGGGCATGCCCGCGCCGCCCCAGCAGCCCACCGATTTCCTGTCGGTGCTGCAGCAGATCTGGTGGCGCCTCGACACCGCGCTCGACCTCGAGATGCTGCGTTGGAGCGCCATGCTCGGCGCGATGGAGGCGCTGCAGAGCGGCACCACGGCCATCATCGACCACCACGAGAGCCCCAACGCCATCGAGGGCAGCCTGAGTGTGATCGCCGATGCCTGCGCCGAGGTGGGTGTGCGCGTGAACGTGGCCTATGGCGTCACCGATCGGCACGGCGCCGACGGGGCACGCCGGGGCCTGGCCGAGAACGAACGGTTCCTCGCCGAGGGAGGCCTGGGCATGGTGGGCGTGCACGCCGCGTTCACCTGCAGCGACGACACGCTTGCGGCGGCTGCCGACCTGGCTCGTCGCCACGGGGTGGGAGTGCACGTACACGTGGCCGAAGGGGTCGACGACATTGCTGCGGGCGCTCGGCTCGAGCCGCTGGCTGCCGACGACTGGCTGATCGTGCACTGTGTGCACCTCGACCGGCCGCTACCGGGCACCATTGCCCACAACCCGCGCAGCAACATGAACAACTCGGTGGGCTATGCGGCCCCTACCCGGTGGTCGAACCCGGTGGTGCTGGGCACCGACGGCATCGGCGCCGACATGCTCGAGGAGTTCCGCCTGGCCTACGTGGCGCTGCGAGCACACGACATCACCGCGTCGCCCGACACGGTGTGGGGATGGCTCGACGAGGGCTACCGCTGGTTCCCCGAGGCCCGCGCCGACCGGGTGACGTGGAGCTATCCCCATGCCGACAGCGCGTGGCATGTGGCGTTCACCCCTGGTGTGCGAGCACTCGACGTGGTGAGCGGAGATGGCGAGGTGCTGCTGCGCGACGGCCAGCCCACCCGGGTCGATGCCAGCGAGGTGCGGGCGAAGGCGGCCGAGCAGGCCGCCCGCCTTTTCGCCGTGCTGTGAGGCGCGCAGGTGCCGATCAGACCGGATCCCGCGAGCCGAACGGCACGAGTCGCCTCTACGATGCCCCGGTTCGTATGAGGAGGACTCAGGTGACCCGGATTCGATCGACGTTCGCGCTGGTGCTGGCCAGCGCGGTGGTGTTCGGTGCGTGTGGCGACGACGACGGTTCGTCCGAAGCCATCGTTCCCGTGGTGGGTGCCACCATCAACGTGGTGGCCACCGAGCAACCCGAGAGCCGTCTGCTGGCTGAGATCTACGCCCAGGGCCTCGAGAATGCGGGGTTCCGGATCGGCCGCAAGGACCCCGTGGCCGACCGTGCTGCGGCGTACCAGAAGCTCGTCGACGACAGCGCCCAGTTCACGCCCGAGTTCACGAGCAGTCTGCTGTCGTTCCTGTCGGCCGAGCAGGACAAAGAAGTACCCGCCGTCGCCGGCAGTGCCGAGGCCGTCACTGCGCTGAACGATCTGCTGCCCGACACGCTGGTGATCGGCGATCCGTCCACCGTGTCGACCACGGGTTCGATTGCCTGCAGCACTGCGGCTGTCGACGAATACGAACTGAAGACCATCGGTGATCTGGCCGAACACGCCGCCGAGGTGCGCATCGCCGGTCCGGCCGGGTTCGACACTGCCACGCCGTGGGGTCTCGCCGGCTACGGCACGGTGTACGGCACCGACTTCACGCAGTTCGTCGAGGTGGCCGCCGATGGTGCCGCCGAGGCCGTCACCTCGGGCAAGGCCGACTGCGGGGCCCTGCACGCCACCGACCCGGCCGTCGTGCTCGACGGACTGCTCACCCTCACCGACGATCGCAAGGCCGTGCCCGACGACCTCACCGTGCCGCTCATGTCGGCCGTCGCTGCGTCGCCCGAGGTGCTGGCCACCATCAGCCAGATCGACGCCACGCTCACCACCGAAGTCATCCGCGCCCTGCTCGTGAAGGTCACGCAGAACGGCGGGTCCTACGACCTCGTGGCGAAGGAGTATCTTGCGGCCCAGTCGAAGGGCGCTGCTGGCTGAGCCAGCGGCGAAGGGGGCGGACATGTCGGTGGTGGTCGAGGGCCTCACCAAGCGCTACGGCGCGAAGGTGGCGGTCGGCAATCTCAGTTTCGATGTGCAGCCCGGTGTGGTCACCGGGTTCCTCGGGCCGAACGGGTCGGGGAAGAGCACGACAATGCGGTGCATGATCGGCCTCGACCAGCCCAATGCCGGTCGGGCGATGTTCCAGGGCAAGGCGTACTCGTCGCTGGCCAAGCCGTTGCACGAGGTGGGCGTGCTGCTCGACGCCGGGTACGTGCACCCGGGCCGCAGCGGCCGCAACCATCTGCGCTGGATGGCGGCATCGAATGGCATCTCGTTGAAGCGGGCCGACGAGATGCTCGAAATGGTCGGCCTGTCCGCCGCGGCCGGCAAGACGCTGCGCACCTACTCGCTCGGCATGAAGCAGCGACTCGGCCTGGCCGGTGTGCTGCTGGGCGACCCACACACCATCATCCTCGACGAACCGGCCAACGGCCTCGACCCCGAGGGCATTCGCTGGATCCGCGACATGCTCATCTACCAGGCCGGCCAGGGCAAGGCCGTCCTGGTGAGCAGCCACCTCATGTCGGAGATGGCACTGATGGCGTCGGCGCTGGTGGTCATCGGCAAGGGCCAACTCATCGAGCAGACGACGGTGGCTGGCTTCGTCGGCCGCTACGGCGACAACTGGGTGCGTGCTGCCAGCCCGCGAGTGGCCACCCTGGCGGAGGCGTTGCGCGCTGCCGGTGCCCGAGTCGACTACATCGACGACACCACGGTGACGGTGCATGGCGTCACTGCCGCCGACGTGGGCGAGGCCGCAGCCCGCTCGAACGTGGTGCTGCACGAACTCACCAACGTCTCCGGATCACTCGAGGACGCGTTCTTGAAGGCCACGGCCGATGTGCAGGAGTACCAGGCAGGTGCGAAGTGATGAGCGTCCTGCGCAGTGAATGGATCAAGACCCGCACGATCCGGATGAACTGGGTCCTGTTCATCATCGCCATCGTCTTTCCTCTGGTGGTGGCCGGGCTCTTCGCAGGTTTCAGCGATGCCGAGAACCTGTTGGCCCTCGACCAGTTCCAGCTTGTCAGCGGGGGCATGATCATCACGTCGATGCTGCTGGGGGTCATCGGCGCCACCAGCATCACCGGCGAGTACGGCTTCAACACCATCCGGCCCACCTTCGCCGCCACCCCCCGCCGAGTACGTGTCGTCGCAGCCAAGGCGGTGGTCGCCGCAGCGGTGGCCATCGTCGTGAGCGTCGTCGTGGTGGTGGCCGGACTCACCCTGGTGAACACGCTCGTCCGGTCGCGGGTCGACGCGTCGGTGCCCGACAGCGCACTCGACGTCACCTCGGTCGACGACTTCTTCGCGGCATCGCTGGGCATCGTGGTGTTCTGCGCCTTGCTCGGCCTGTTCGGGCTGGCGATCGGGCTCATCATCCGCAGTACGCCCGCAGCGGTGGCGACGATCGTGCTGTGGCCACTGCTGGTCGAGAACATCGTGGCGTCCATCCTCGGTGGCCTGGGTGTCGACAACCCCGGCAAGTGGATGCCCTATCTGGCAGGTACCAACCTGTGGCGGGTGGGCGACTTCAACGACACCCTCGGCCGTTGGGTTGGCGGGTTGTACTTCGCCGGCGTCACCCTGGTGCTGTTGGTCCTGGGCACACTCATCGTCAACCGACGCGACGCCTAGACGCATGCGTAGCACCGGGCGACTGGTGGTGTGTGGCGCCATCGTCGCCGCGCTGTTCGTGACTGCTGCGCCCGGTGCCAGCCGTGCCGACGACCCGGCGCCCGCGACCATCGACAGCGGCGCCGCGGCCGGTGCTGCCGGCAGCCGTGGCGCCCCAGTGCAGCAGTCGCCGGTGCCCACGGTGCCGCCGTGGACCGATCCTGTCTGGCAGAGCGGCGCAGTTCCCGGCTGTGTGCCTGGGCAGTACATCCGGGGTGTGAACACCAGCGGCGAGAAACTCGTCACCTTCACGTTCGACGACGGCCCCGACCCGCACTACACCAAGCCGATCATGGACGCGTTCACCCAACGCGGGCTGACCGCGACGTTCTTCATGATCGGCGTCAACCTGCGGGCGTATCCCACCATCGGCAAGTCGGTGGTCGACCGTGGTTTCGCGGTCGGCAACCACTCCGTCACCCACCGCTACACCTGGGGGGCCGTCTCCGGCGAGGTGGCCCCGATGAACGACACCATCTTCGAGGTGCTCGGCGTACGCACGCCCTACTTCCGGGCACCCGGCCTAGCCGACGGGCCGCCCATCGACGCCGCGCTCGTGGAGGCTGGTATGTGCAACCTGTCGACCGACGAGGTGCTGGGCGACCACCTCGAGCCTCGCAAGTCGGCCTCGGCGCTGTGTGGCAGCTTCGCCTCCAACCTGAAGCCCGGGATGATCGTGCTGTTGCACGACGGTGGCACGCACGCCCCCACGGCACAGGCCGTGCCGTGCATGCTCGACACGGCGCTGGCCCGTGGCTACCACATCGTGTCGCTCGCCGAACTGCTGAACTCGGGCACGCCGTACGAGGGTCGGCGCGTCCTCACCCGGGCAGGCAGCCCGACTCCGAAGTAGCGTCGGCGCATGCGCATCACCCTTCCCAGCGGCACTGCCGCGGAGATCGCCCACCCCGCCACCGGCGAGGCTCGTGGCGGCCTGGTCGTGGCCCCCGACATCTTCAGCCTGCGCCCGCTGTACGACGACCTCGCCGCCCGCCTGGCTACCGAGTGGCAGATGGTGGTGTGCGCCGTCGAACCGTTCCCTGGCCGCACGCTCGGCCCCGAGATCGAGCCGCGGTTCGCCGCGGTGCCCGAGATCGACGACCAGGCGCATCTGCGCGATCTGCTCGAAGGTGCCGACGCCGTGTCGGCCGCGCTGCCTGCAGGTGCACCCGTGGGTCTGCTCGGCTTCTGCCTCGGTGGGATGTACTGCCACAAGTCCAGCCGCAACGACCGGTTCCACCGCATCGTCAGCTTCTACGGCATGATCCGGGTGCCCGAAGCCTGGCGCAGCCCCACCCAGGGCGAGCCGCTGCAGTACCTGGCCGACGGACACGCGGATCGGGTGCTGGCCATCATCGGCGACCGCGACCACTACACGCCGCCCGCCGATGTCGAGGCACTCGCTGCCACCGGTGTCAGCGTGGTGCGCTACGCCGATGCCGAGCACGGGTTCGCCCACGACGCCTCGCGCCCAGCGCACCGGGCCGCCGATGCAGCCGACGCCTTCGGCCGCGCCAAGGCGTGGTTGCAGGGCTGACGCACTCGCTCAGCGCGAGCGGATCTCGAGGCTCTGGCGCTTGATGATGCGGTAGTGCCGTTCGTGTTGTTCCAGCCAGCCGAGCCGGATGAAGCTGGCAATGGCCTTGTTCACGCGCTCGCGTGAGGCACCAACCATGCCGGCGAGTTCCTCCTGCGTGACGGGCAGCGTGAACTCGTCGGCGCCGTCGGACAGGTCGAGCAGGCGTTTCGCGGTGCGGCCGGTGACATCGAGGAACACGCTGTCGGCCAGGGTTTCGTCCATCACCCGCAGACGCTGGGCGAGCAGTCGGGTGACTCCCCACAGCATCGCCGGCTGGTTGCGGAAGGCCTCGAGCACTGCCGTGTAGGGAACGCACAGCACATCGGATGGCTCGAGCGCGCGAGCCATGGCCGAGCGGGGGCCGTCGTCGAGCATCGCCATCTCGCCGAACAGGTCGCCCGGCTCCATCAGCGACACCACGGTTTCGCGGCGGTCGAACTCGTTCACCATCACAATGGCCAGACGGCCGCGGGTGACGACGTAGAGGCAGTCGGCGGTGTCGCCTTCGCGGAACAACACATCGCCGCGGATGAGCGGCCGCTCGGTGCCGCTGGCAGCGATGGTAGCGAGGACCTCCGGGTCTGCGCCGGAGAAGAAATCGGTCGATCCGAGCAGTGCTTCGTGGGCCATCGGAAGACGACCGTACTACCCTCCAACGTCGTGCCCCTCGCCGAGACCGAGATTGTGTGGACCATCGTGGTCGCCGGGGGCAGTGGCACGCGTTTTGGCAAGGCGAAGCAGTACGAACCCATCGCTGGGGTGCGAATGCTCGACCGATCCGTGGCTGCGGCCGCAGCGGCGAGCCACGGTGTGGTGGTGGTCGTACCGGCTGCCGATGTCGACCGTGAGTCGGATCTGCAGTCGGGGCATCGGGTGGTGGCTGGCGGCTCTACGCGCAGCGAATCGGTGCGGGCCGGCCTGGCTGCCGTGCCGGGAGAGGCCACCGTGGTGTGCGTGCACGATGCGGCCCGCCCGTTCGCCGCTGCCGCAGTGTTCGCAGCCGTGGTCGCCGCCGTGGCCGCGGGGGCCGACGGTGCCGTTCCGGGTGTGCCCGTGGCCGACACGATCAAGGTGGTCGACGCCGCGGGAGTGGTGCTGCACACGCCCGACCGTGCATCGTTGATGGCAGTGCAGACCCCGCAGGCGTTCCGGGCCGATGTACTGCGCGCGGCGCACGGTTCCGGCGGCGAGGGCACCGACGACGCGGCGCTGGTCGAGTCGATGGGCGGTGTGGTGCTGGTGGTGGAGGGCGATGCCGGGAATCGCAAGATCACCCACGCCGACGATCTCGAGTGGGCCCGGGCCAGACTGTCGCCGCACGACGGCGATCCGGGAGAGTGGTGACATGGCAGCGAGGGTGGGGCAGGGCTTCGACGTCCACCGCTTCAGCGACGAGCCGTCGCGTCGGCTGATGCTGGGCGGTGTGCACTTCGAGGGCGCCCGCGGCCTGGTGGGCCACAGCGACGCCGATGTCATCGCGCACGCCGCCGCCGATGCGCTGCTGGGGGCTGCGGGGTTGGGCGACATCGGCCAGCACTTCCCCGACACCGACCCGAGATGGGCCGGGGTCGACTCGCTGTTGCTGCTGGCCGAGGTGGCGCGCCTGGTGCGCGCCGAGGGGTGGACCATCGGCAACGTCGACTGCTCGGTGGTGTGCGAGGAGCCGAAACTGGCGCCGCACCGCGACGAGATGCAGCGGCGTCTGTCGCAGGCCGCCGGTGCGCCCATCACCGTGAAGGGCCGCCGGGCCGAGGGGCTCGGTGCGCTGGGCCGACGCGAAGGCATCGCCTGCTGGTCGGTGGCCATCATCGAACGAGTGGAGACGAACTGATGAAACCCGGACGCAAGACCGGTGGCACCGGGGCGCGCAAGAAAGCGGCAGGTGCCCGCCAGGCTGCACCGCGCGCCGGTGGTGCGCCGCGTGGAGACGGCGGTAATGGTGCCAGCGGGAGTGGCAGCGGCGGCGCCCGGGCGGCGGGCGGGTCGCCGCGGTCGGCAAGTGGGTCGCGCCAGCGGTCCACCGGTGGGGCGCGACAGTTCTCGTCGCACGGTGCGGGCCGTACCGGCAAGGTGTCGCCCACGGGCGCGCCGGCGAAGAAGCCGGAGAAGACGCTCGGCGGCGAGCAGATCGAGGGTCGCCAGGCCGTGCGCGAGTTGCTCATCGCGGGTGCCCGGCGAGTGCGCGAGATCTGGGTGTCGGCCGAGTTGGCCGAGGCCGAGGTCATCAACGAGACGCTCGGCGACATCCTCGACATCGCCCGGCACGAGCGCATCCCGGTGCAGCACGTCGCCCGCAAGCGCCTCGAGTCGGCGGCGCGGTGCGAGGCCCCGCAGGGCATCATCGCCTACGCCGACCCCATTCCCGAGGCCGATTTCGGCACGCTGTTGCGGCGCCGCGCCGGGCACCTACCGTTCCTGGTCGCGGTCGACGGTGTCACCGATCCGGGCAACCTCGGTGCGTTGCTGCGCTGCTGCGACGGCGCCGGTGTGGATGGTGTGGTGCTACCCCGGCACCGCGCCGTGCACGTCACGCCCACGGTGGCCAAGTCGGCGGCCGGTGCCATCGAACATGTGCCGATGGCCGTTGTGGGCGGCCTGCCCACGGCGCTCCAGCAGATGCGCGATGCGGGCATCTGGGTGGTGGGCCTCGCCGACGACGGCGAACGCGAACTCTTCGACATCGGCGATCTGGCCGTGGAGGGCATCTGCATCGTGATGGGGGCCGAGGGCGCAGGCCTCAGCCGGCTCGTACGCGAACGCTGCGACATGATCGTCAGCATCCCCATGCTGGGCCG
>JBAXSU010000155.1:0-8279 GCA_037130535.1 Actinomycetota bacterium | reverse complement strand
CCCAGCGCAAGATGCCCGGCGCCCACACCAGGCGACGGCCCGAGCGCAACGCCCGCACCGTCACCTCGGCCACCTTGTCGGGCGTGGTGGCGAACGGCGCCGCCTTCATGCCCGTCGTCATCTTCGAGTGCACGAACCCGGGACGCACCACCAGAACGCGCGCGCCCGACCCGTCGAGATGCTCGCCGAGGCCCTGGGCGAAGCCGTCGAGGCCCGCCTTGGTGGCCCCGTACACGAAATTGGCCTTACGCACCCGCTCGCCCGCCACACTGCTGAGCACCACCAGCGAACCGTGGCCCTGGCGACGCAGCCGATTGGCCACCGCGATCGACGCCGACACCCCGCCGGTCATGTTCACGTGGGTCAGCGCCGCCGCAGCGTCCGGGTCGACCGCCACGACCTCGGCATCACCGAGCTGACCGAAGGCGAGCACCACCACGTCGAGGTCGCCGTGCCTGGCCGCGATCGACTCCACGACCGCCGCGTGCGTGGCAGTGTCGACCGCATCGAAATGCACCACGTCGACCGCCACCTTGCCGTCGCGCAGCGACGCCGCCATCTCCTCACCACGATCGATATCGCGACAGGCCAACACGATGGTGCGCGTGACCGGGCTGACGAGCGCTCGGGCGATCGCCACGCCGATCTCGCTGGTACCACCGAGCACGGTGATGGTCTGCGGCTGTCCGAATGCGTTCTGCACTGCTGGCTCCCGGGGGTGAATGGCGTCAGTCGGCGGCCAGCATCAACCGCCGGCCGAGATCGCTCTGCCACACCTGCAGCGGGTCGACCCGACGGCGCACAGCCTGCCACTCGGCCAACCGAGGGTAGCCGCGGCGCACGGTCTCGGGGGTGGTGTGGGCATCCTTGGCGAAGTAGTTGCGGCCACCGGCCTGCAGCACCATCTCGTCGAGCCGGTGCAACAACAGGCCCAGGCCCGGCCCGCCGGCAGGCATGTCGAGTGCCAGGGTCCACCCCGGTTGCGGGAAGCTGAGCGGCGCCAGATTGGCGGCACCGAAGCGCTTCAGCACGGCGAGGAAGCTGGCCACACCGGCCGCCGACAGTTGCTCGATGATGCGTCGCATCACGTCTTCTTCACCGAACGGCACCACGAACTGGTACTGCACCAGACCGGGTCGACCGTACAGGCGGTTCCATTCACCCACCATGTCGAGCGGGTGGAAGTACGACCCGATCGACTGGATCTCGCCCACCCGCGCGCGGGGCGTCTTGCGGAACCAGAACTCATTGAACGCCGCCACCGTGACATGGTTCAGCACACCCGGCCGCGGCACCAGCGGCGGCACCGACAGCAACTGGCGCGGCCCGTACTCGAGCGGGTCGACCTGGGCGCGAGTGGGTAGCTCGTCGAGCCGGGCGTGGTCGCCCCGGGTGAGCGCACTGCGGCCGAGGTGGCGGCCCTTGGCGGCCAGGTCGATCCAGGCGACGCTGTAGCGGTGCGCCTCGTCGCCCTCGCTCATCGCGGCGAACAGCGCCTCGAGGTCGCCGACCCGATGGGTGTCGACCGACATGCGGCTGGTCTCGATGCGCAGCAGGCGGATGGTGGCCGACAGCACGATGCCGGTGAGGCCCATCCCGCCGAACGTGGCCCAGAACAGCGCCGGATCAACGGTGGGCGACACGGCGACGGCGGTGCCGTCGGCCAACTGGAGGGAGATCTGCTCGACGTGGTTGGCGAACGAACCGTCGACATGGTGGTTCTTGCCGTGGATGTCGCTGGCGATGGCCCCGCCCACGGTGACGAACCGCGTGCCCGGCGTGACCGGCACGAAGAATCCACGCGGCACGATGACACGCATCAGGTCGTCGAGGCTCACCCCGGCGCCAACCGTCACCACACCCTCCACCGGGTCGAGCACCGCGTCGGACGCGCTGCCCTGCAGGCGCAGCACGAGGCCGCCGCCGTTCTGCGCGGCATCGCCGTAGCTGCGGCCGAGACCACGCACGAGCGCACCGCGGTCGCCGGCTTCCTTCACCGCCGCGGGCACCTCCGAGCGGAGCACGTCGACGACGTCGGCCACCGTGGGGTTCGTCCGACCCCACCCGCTCAACGACCTGCTTGCCACGGTGACGAGGCTAGTAGGGCCACTCTGGTTCGCGGCCGGTGATCCGCTGCAACACCCCGCCGAGACGCAGGCTGAGCAGCACCTTCAATCCGACGTTCTTCACGAACCAGGGCACCTGCGCGAGTTGACGCAGTGCGTTCTTCACTCGAGCACCCGCACCCGGCGCGAGGTCAGCGCGGTACTCAGCCAGCGACCGGGCCCGGCCCACGTAGCGGAAACGGCCACCGAACACCAGTGCCCGGCCGATGGCCAGAGTGACCCCTACCGACGAGAACGAATCGTGGATGAGCAGTGTACCGCCCGGCTCCACCCGGGCACCCCAGTCGCGGATGTCGGCCAACGCAGGGGCGTAGCGGTGGGCGCCGTCGACATACAGCACCGCAAGATCTCCCTGCACTTCGCCGTGGGCTGCGTTGCTGAAGGTCCTGATGTGGCGCACCCGGTCGGCGACACCGGTCGCGGCGAGGTTGGCGGTGAACACCGCCTGATCGTCGGCCGCCGCGTCGACGAAACCCTCGATCTCCTGCGGGCCGCGGTCGTTGCCCGCGTGCGGATCGATGGCCACCACCGGCACACCTGCGGGCGCAGCCGAGGCGAGCACGATGGTGCTGCGGCCACGGAAGCTGCCGATCTCGACGATCTGATCACCGGCGGTGGTGCGGGCCGCGGCGTCGTACAACCGGCGCGCCTGGTCTGCCGACATCCAGCCGTCGACCCCCGCTACCGCCACCACCACCTCGTCGTAGGTCCTCAGCGTCATCGCCCCTCCTCGTCGCCCCTCGGCTCAGACATAGACACCCAGCCCGAACACGATCACCCACAGCACACCCAGCACCTGCAAGGTGCGGTCGGCAGCGAAGATCTCCTCCGGCGCTGCGCCATGGCCCTGCTCGACGATGAGCGTGTAGCGCAGCAGTGCCGTGGCCATCGGCACGATCGACAGTTCGTAGAACGGCCACGTGGTGCCGGCCAGTTCCTTGGTGTCGAACGCCCAGATGCAGTACGACACCAGCGCCGCGCCGCAACTGACCGACAGCACGGTGCGCAGGAAGTCGAGCGAATAGTCCTCGAGCGTGGAACGCACCGACCCACGGTCGCCCAGTTCGCGCAACTCGGCGTACCGCTTGCCGGCGACGATGAACAGCGATCCGAACGACGTGGTGAGCAAGAACCAGGTGCTCATCGGCACATCGGTACCCACGGCACCGGCGATCGCCCGCAGCACGAAGCCCGACGCCACGGTGACCAGGTCGACCACGGCGATGTGCTTCAACACACTGCTGTACAGCGAGGTGGTGACCACGTACACCGCCAGCACAATGGCGGTCTGCCAGCGCGGCACGGCCGACAGCGCTATACCGCCGACGAGCAGCGCCGTGCCAACCACACGGGCCACACCGATGGGCACCGCACCGCTGGCAATGGGGCGATTGCGCTTGATGGGGTGTTGCCGATCAGACTCGACGTCGAGCAGGTCGTTCCAGTAGTAGGTGCCGCTGCTGACCATGCAGAACGCCACGAACACCACGAGGGTGCGCCACAGGTACGAACCGTCGTCGAGCACACCCGCAGCACCCGGCGCGGCGAACACCAGCAGGTTCTTCGCCCACTGCTTGGGCCGCGCCTGTTTCAACAGTGCACTTGGCAACGAGGTCGTCATGCGCTGTGTCCCGTAGGCACGGCCTGCACCGTAGTGCCGTGCACCCACACCGGATGGTGAGCCATGGCCAGCATTTCGCGGTCGCCCCGGCTGTCGCCGTAGGCCCACAACTCGGCGTCGACGGCATCGTGCTGACGAAGCCAGGCCGTCAGGCGGTGTGCCTTCTCGGCGGCGCGACAGTTGGGTCCGTCGAGTTCGGGCAGATACCGGCCATCGCGTCGATCGATGTCGGTGCACAGCACGGCCCCAACACCCAGCAGCGCTGCCAGCGGGTCGAGGTACGGCCGCAGCGAGGCCGACACCAACACGGTGCGGTGGCCATGCTCCTGGTGCCAACGCAGGCGGGCGAGTGTGTCGGGGCGCAGCATCGAGTCCACCACCGTGCCGGCGAAGGCGCGGCCCTGCTCGGCCACTGTGTCGACGGCGCGGCCACCCATCACGCCGCCCACCACCACTGCCTTCAGTCGGTCGCGGTCGCGGCGCAGCGCACCGTTTGCCGTGGCGAACGGACGGCGGACGAACGCACCGGCGAGCCCCAGGCGGCCACCCACCAGTTCCAGGAACGGCCGCACGCAGTCGCGCTCCGTCAGCGTGCCGTCGACATCGAACGCCGCAACGATGTCGCGAGCCTCACTCACCCGAGGCCCTCGAGCATCTGCCAGTAGTCGGGCCAGCTCTTCGACACCACACCGGGGTCGTCGATCTCGATGCCGTCGGCCACCAGGCCCAGCAGCGCGAACGCCATGGCCAGGCGGTGGTCGTGATGCGTGTGCAACAGTGCCGGCGACGGTGCGCCGGGCTGCACCACCAGACCGTCATCGGTCTCGGTGGCGCGCACGCCTGCGGCCTGCAGTTCGTGGCACAGATCGCCCAGGCGGTCGCTCTCCTTGGCGCGGATGAAGCCCACCCCGCGGATGATGGTGGGCGTCGTGGCGAACGCCGCCACCACAGCAAGCGTGGGCACCAGATCGCTCATGTCGACCATGTCGATGTCGAGACCGCGCAGCGGGCCTTCACGGGTGACCGTGGTACCGGTGGCGGTCTGCACGACCTCGCAACCCATCTCGGCCAGCACGTGCACGAACTGTGCATCGCCCTGCAGGGCCTGGGCGGTGAGCCCAGCCACGTGCACCGTGCCACCGGCCACCGCTGCGGCAGCGAGCGGATAGCTGGCCGAACTGGCATCGGGCTCGACGACGTAGTCGGTGGCCCGGTAGCGACCGGCCGGCACCACCACCAGGTCGTCACCCACCTCCACCCCGGTCACACCGAACGACGCCATCACCGCCGCCGTGATGCCCACATACGAACGCGACACCAGCGGGGTGGTCATCTGCAGCAGCAGTCCGCCGGGCAAGTACGGGCCGATCAGCATGAGGGCGGTGATGTACTGGCTGCTCACATCACCACGGATGGGCAGCGCCCCGGCACCGGCACCGCGCAGTGGACCACACACGCCCACCGGCAGCTGCCCCGGCTCGCTCAGCGGCCGAACCGTTGCGCCGAGCGCCACAAGCGCCTCGTGCAACGGAGCCATCGGCCTGCGCCGCAGCGCGGCCTCGCCGTCGACGACGATCTCGCTGCTACCCAGCGCCGCCAGCGCCGTCACGAACCGCGACGTGGTACCAGCCAAACGCGTCTGCAGCGTGACGGCGCCGGGCGCGAACACGCCACCGGTGCCATCGACCGCCACCACGTCGTCGGCGGCGTCGGCGAACGCGCAGCCGATCCCGAGCCCAGCGAGGCAGTCGAGCATCGCCGCCGTGTCGTCGCCAGGCGCGATGCCGTGCAACACCGAACGCCCCTCGGCCAGCGCGGCACACACCAGGGCCCGGTTGGCGATGCTCTTCGAACCCGGCACCCGAACCTCGGTGGCAAGCGGCCCATCGAGCGGCTGGACGCGGTACGCGGTCATGCCAATCGCTGCACGGCGGGCCGGTAGCCGCGCGCCATCAACCCGCCGCGGTACATCTCAGCCATCGCCGCGTCGACCAGCACCACGGCCACGCCGCGGGTGCCCTCCATGGTGTGCACCACTTCGAAGCTCTCGATGTTCACACCCAGTTCCGCGGCGAGGGTGAAGATCTCGGCCGCCGAGCCCGGACGGTCGAGGATGGGGATGCGCACCTCGGCCAGTTCGGTCGGGTGATTGGCTCGTACCGGCAGATTCGCCCGAGCCTCGCGGGCACGTTGCAGACGAGCCTGCAGGCCAGCCCGGTCGTCGGAGGCCACCGCCGTGCGCATCTGTCCCAGCCCATCGATCAGCCCGTCGAGCGCCGACAGGATGGCCGTGCGGTTCTCGGCGCAGATGTCGAGCCAGATGGCCGGATGACCCGACGCGATGCGGGTCATGTCGCGAAAGCCACCGGCAGCAAGGCGCAGCAAGGCAGCGTGTTCCTCGGCCCGTGCACTGGCCAGGCCCATCAGCGTGGCCGCAGTGAGGTGCGGCACATGGCTGATGACGGCCACCACCTGGTCGTGGCGTTCGGCTGGCAGGGCCACCACCTCGGCACCGAGTTCGGCGACGACGGCAGCAACTGCGGCGAACGTGGTGTCGGCGGTCGTGGTCGACGGGGTGAGCACCCAGACGGCACCGACGAACATCGACCCGTCGGCACCGTCGAGACCTTCCAGTTCGCTGCCCGCCATCGGGTGACCGCCCACGAACCGCGGGTCGTCGATGGCCGCGACCACACCCGCCTTCACACTGCCCACATCGGTCACCACGCCGCGGGTCGCGGCCAGCGCAACGGCTACCTGCTCGGCCAACGACAGCACGGGAGTGGCAACGAACGTGATCTCAGCCTCGGGGTCGAGCCCTTCGGCGGCGATGATGCGCATGTCGAGCGCCCCCTGAACACGTGCCGGGTCGCGGTCGGTACCCGACACCAGCCAGCCTCGTTCGGTCAGTCCGAGCGCGATCGACCCGCCGATGAGGCCGAGGCCCGACACCGAGGCACGCCGCGGCAGCGTTGCAGCAGGGTCGTCGGGGGTGAGCACCACGGGTTCAGAATCTACCGGCGCTGCCCGGCGCCGACCGTCTCGATCAGCACCTTCACCTCGTTCGCGGTGAGCGGCCGCCACGCGCCGGGCCGCAGCGTGCGATCGCTGATCGACGCGATTCGCACCCGCACCAGTCGTCGAACCGGATGCCCGACTGCCTCGCACATCCGTCGCACCTGCCGGTTCTTTCCCTCGTGGATCGTGATCCGCAGCACCCCGGGCGACGGCTGCGACACCTGCGCGGGAGCGGTGACGCCGTCGTCGAGTTCCACGCCGCTACGGAGCGAACGCAGAGCGCCGGCCGACACCACCCCACCGTCGACATCGACGAGGTATTCCTTGTCGACGCCATGGCTGGGGTGGGTGAGCCACTGGGCCAGTTCACCGTCGTTGGTCAGCAGCAGCAGCCCCTCGGTGTCGAGGTCGAGCCGACCGACGGGGAACACCCGCGGTTCGCGAGGGACGATGTCGATCACCGTCGGCCGTCCGTGGGTGTCGCTCGCTGTGGTGACCACACCGGTGGGCTTGTTCAACAGGTAGTAGACGAGGCCGGGACGAACGCCCACCGGCACCCCGTCGACCTCCACCCGGTCGTGGTCGGGCTCGACGCGTCGGCCCAGCACAGCGATGTCGCCGTTCACCGTCACCCGACCGGCAGCGATGAGGTCCTCACAGATCCGGCGACTGCCCCACCCGCATGCAGCGAGCACCTTCTGCAGACGCTCGCCCTGCGGCAGGGCAGCCGACTGAGCGGCCAACTGCTCCCACAGCGGGGGTTCGGGCCGATGTTCGTTGCTCACGCTGTGGTGTCTGGCTGCGAAGGCGCGATCACGGGCTCGACCCGGAGCCCCTGTTCGAGTGCCTCAACGACATCGGCCCCGGGCACGAACTCGGCGATCGGCGGCAGATCGGCGAGCGACGCCAGCCCGAGCTTCTCGAGGAACTGCGGCGTGGTGCCGAACAGCACCGCCTGGCCCGGGCCGCTGTCGCGTGCCACCTCACCGATGTAGCCGCGAGCCTGCAGGGTGCGCAGCACACCGTCGGGATCGACACCACGGATCGACGCCACCTGGGCGCGAGAGATGGGCTGCTTGTAGGCCACGATGGCGAGCGTCTCGAGGGCGGCGCCGCTGAGCCGGGCACGCTGGCCATCGAGCAGGAACCGCTCGACGTAGGGCGACAGATCGCCGGCCGTCTGGTAGCGGTAGCCACCGGCCACCCGCGCCAGTTCGAAGCCGTGGCCCGCCTCGACGTAACTGTCGGCCAACTCGGCACAGAGATGCTCGACGGTGTGCACCGGCAGTTCGAGCAGCTGTGCCAACAGCTCGGCCGGCACCGGCTCGACCGCCACCAGCACGATGGCCACGATGGCGCGCACCGACTCGGCATCGGGTACCACTGGCGCCCGACCGACGGAGGACGACGCCGCAGCTGGCTGGGGCGCCGCGACGGCATCGTCGAGAAGAGGCTGGTCCGGTTCGTGCTGTTCGGTCATGGTTGGCCTGTGTCGAGCAGTGGGGGGGTCGCTG
>JBAXSU010000154.1:0-8293 GCA_037130535.1 Actinomycetota bacterium | reverse complement strand
CTGATGGACGGGAGTTCAATTCTCCCCAGCTCCACCCAGGGGTGTGAGAAGAAAAACCCCAAACCGATAGAACAGATCGAGGCGTCCGGCAGCCCGCCGGGCGCCTCGTTCGCATATCGACCGGTAGCACCTATCGGCTGTACGGGCGGATCACACGAGGAGCCGCTCGAAGTAGGTGTCGCCGTCGGCCTCGTGCGTCACGGAGAACCCGCACTCGAGATACAGCGCCACGGCGCTCGCCCATTCCGACGTCGTTTCGCACACGACGCGTTCGGCTTCCCAGCCGCGAGCGATCTCGACAAGTGCCGAGACCAGCCGCCGACCCAGACCCTTTCGTCGCTCACCAGTTGCCACCGACAGCCGAACGATCTCCGCCGTTTCCGGTCCCCGAGGCAGCAGGCCACCGGTGCCTACGACCGTGCCAGCTCGTACCGCGACGAGGAACGCCCCCGACGCGAACGTTGCTGCCAGATCGTCGAGATCAGGGTTCCGCGAGTTGTCGATCGTGCCCCATCGCTCAGCAAGACCCGACACGATCAACTGACGCACTTGCGTCTGATGGTCCGGGCTGAACGGAAGGATGACAAGCGGGGACACCTGCGCAGGTTGGCCGCTCTTTGCGCACCCGGTCAAGGGCGTCGATTCGATGCTCCGGCCACTGACGTCGGCGTTGGCGACGCGGGAGCGCACTTCCGTTGCTGCGTCAGCCGGGCCCGAGCTTGGTGATGGTGTCGCCCTCGGCGATGGTGCCCGAGAGGACCACCTTGGCGCAGATGCCGCGGAGGCGTTCGGCCTGGCCGGTGCGGCCGTTGATCCAGCGGTGGGCAGCCAGGCCGAACCGGCGGGTGAACTTGGCGCAGCCGGTGTGCGGCTTGGCGGTCACCTCGATGATGGCCTCGCCGATCTGCAGACGGGTGCCGGCCGGGAGGTTCGCCGGCGACAGGTCGAGGTCAACGAAGAGTTGGTCGCCGGCCAGCGGCACACGGTCGTCGTCGCCGGCCACCAGCCGCGCAGCTCGTACGTTCATGAGGTTCAGTTGCGCGTCAGGCTCCGCCCTGCCGTCGGGCGCCGAGCGGCTGCCGCGGGCCAACCAGTTGTCGCCGACGAGGCCGACCTCGGTGTCCAACTCGGCGGTGGCCACCCGTTCGCGCCCGTTCGTGGCCGGTCGGCGCACGATCATCACCAACGTCCCACCGTCGGCGGCAGAGCGGCGCACTTCGGCGAGCCAGGCCTCGGGGTCGGGCGTCCGGTGGAACTCGTCAGCCGGACCGTCGATCCAGTACGCGGTCATCAGTTCGCTGCTCCAGGCGGGCTGGAGTACATCGCCGCGCGGCCCGAACTCGGTCATGTGCGGCTTGATGTCCAGCACGGGTGTGCCGTCGATGGCGTCGAGGCCGCGTACTTCCACCACGCCACCGGGGCGCACGGCCATCAGCTCGCAGACGGTGACGCCGATGCGGTTCGGGCGGTCCTTGGCGCGCTGGGCGAGGATGCCCACCTCCGGCCAGGCCTTGTTGCCGCGAGGGTGCCGGGCATCGCGGCACACACCGGCAGGGTCCACCCGGTCGAACACGTAGACCACCTCGACGTGCGAGAAGTCGCGCAACCCTGCGGTGGCGCGCTCGCCGAGCAAGGCGAGGTCGAGTTGGATGACGCTGTCCACGCGGTCCCAGTCGTCGTCGGTCGCTGCGGACCGGTTGTTCTGCACCACACCGATGGGCGTCATCTCGAACGTCATGCCCCCAGCCTGACACTCCTGCGCCCGGCCGCCCACTGGGCGCCTTATTCGCGTCAACGCCACGCAGAGCGGCAGCGATCGCACGCTCGCTTCACGAGAAGCCAACCGTACCGAGGCGCCTTGTAGATCGATCTACGCTACAATGCAGACATGCCCGGTACCTCAACAGCCAAAGTGTCCCACCGCGGCCAGACCAATCTGCCTTCCGAACTGCGTCACCGATGGGGCATCGAACAGGGTGGCGAAGTCGGGATCATCGATCTCGGCGATGCCGCACTCGTCATCCCCGGCGGCATCCAGACCGCACGCCGCGAACTCCGCCGAGTACTCCGCGACCGCTACGAGGCCGGCCTCGCCAGCATCGAGGACCCAGACCTGGCCGATCAGTAGGTGGCCGCCGCACCCACCATCATCCTCGACGACCGACTCTTGATCGAAGAGCTCCTCGTCGGTATCGGCGAGGAAGGTCAGCGTCACACCACGACGTACTGGTACTACCGCGCCTGCCGAACCGCGGCCAGCGGAGCCGGGGGACACCTCTCGGGGCCGTTTCTCGGTCTCGACAACCGACGCCAGGCGGCAGCGATCCGGAGCTTGTTGTTGCTGCCCGACACCATCGGTCTACCCGAGCCGCGATTGACGGTTCCTGTGATGGCCGAGCTGTCCGAGCGTCACCCGCGACTCAACCTCGTGAACCTCGAAGCCGCAGCAGCCGGACTCGTCCTCGACGCAACCATGCTGCTGTCGATCGAAGCGACCCGAGGTGTCCTCCCAGAGATCCTCGACGCCGAGAACATCCGGTGGCGCACCGTGGAGATCGCCTGACTCTCCCGGCACGGGCAGTATGAAGACGATCCCCGGTCTGCCTCGATGGTCGTGAATCGGGCCGAACACGGCTCCGGGCTCGAAGGTGAACATGCGCATTCGCAGTTGGCGACCTGGGTCCGTTCGGAATGGCCTCGCCGGCAAGGCGCCGCGTGAACGACCGACAGAACGGCGAATGATTCAGCCGCCGTAGCGGGCGAGGAACGCCTCCACCGGCGCCTTGATCGCAGGATTCGCCGTGGTGACATTCTGGGACGAGACGATCGCGAACCAGATGGCACTGACGACCGCAGACGACGTCAACACCTGGAGCCACTTGAGCCCTCGGCTCGGCCCTGAGGGGTAGAGGCCGATCACCAACAGCGCGGCAAGCGTCACGATCAGGAGCGACACCATCACCACGCCCGAGACCACCGGCCACGACGTCGACCGCCGGTCTGAGCGCGCCCGCTGGAACTCGTCTACCAGCGCGAACATCCGACCGACGTCCTGATCGCTGATGATCTCCGATACCTCGATGGCGACGACGGCACTCCGGACGTCGTTCGCGGCCTCGTCCGCGGACAACGATGCTGCGCCCGTCACCGACTCCCGGGCCGGCGGTCGGGTGCCCGCACGCGAACCCGGAGCGAGTTCCGTGGCCTGCACCCGCTCGACGTAGGTCACGATCGCGTTCAGCGCGTCGTCCAGCACGGGATCCGACTCGTATTCGGTGATCGACTCCGCGAGGGCTGACAGCGAGTTCAGCTCCTCCTTCAGCGTCGAGGCGGCCGCGCCAGCCCCCTGCCACGCAGTGACGTTCGCGAACGAGCCGAGAAAGATGAATGCCGCGCCGACGAATCGGGCCGCTGTCGTCATCACGTTGTCGTTCGCGCGCTCGCCGTCCGCGCCGACCCACGACCGTGACGCCAATGGCACGGTGACACCCAAGACGGGCACGACCACGACGAGAACACGCCATACAACCGGCGCTTCGAGCAACCATTCGTACACGCGCCGCACACTACCTGCGACCCTGAATCGGCCGGTAAACGTCGTCACACCGCCAGTTGGCGTCGACCACCACGGCGGAGTGATCAGTCGAGAGGCAGGAGACCGTCGACGTCGTGACGGAAGATCCCGGTGTCGAGCCACGCACCGACCTTGAGGACGGTGTTTTTCGTGTAGGCGGGGATCATCTGCCGGTGGTCCGCGTTCGTCGTGACGACGAGGTCGTTCAGCAGCAACAGGTTCCGTTGGGCCACCAATGCCTCGAAGTCGTCGTCGGCCACGACCGGCGGCTCGGCCACCGACGCATAGCCCTCGCGGAGAGCATCGACCAGATGGTCGTCCGGCCGCAGGTAGTAGGCCGAGACCGCCATGTCCTGAACAGGGAATCCGAGACCGGAGTCGTCGAAATCGAACACCGACAGACGACCGCGGTTCCACTTCACGTTCCACACATGCAGGTCGGCGTGAATCGGCTGCCGGTTCGGGCCGTCATCGATGCGCGACACCACCGACTCGACGGCCTCCACCGCCCGCCGTAACACCGCAAGGCCTTCTCGATCGATGTCCAGATGCTCGGCATCGAGATGGTCGTCCATGTTCCAGTACAGCCCGGACAGGGTGGGTAACGACGCGCCACGGGGCAGTCGCCAACCGGCAGCATGTTGGTGGAGCACTGCCATCGCTCGGCCCATCTCACGCGCCATGGAGACAGTGGGTGCATGGCCGGCGTCGCGACCATCGAGCCACGAGAACACGACGGCGTGCAGGTCCTCACCCAGTTCATCCGCCGCCACCGTCGACACGTAGGCACCATCGCGGTTGGCGATCGGTGCGGCGACAGCCAGTTCGGTCTCTTGCGCGAGTGCGGCGATCCACGCCGTCTCGGCAGCAACGTTCTCCGGACTGCGCCGCGAGTTGACGTTGATCCTCAGCGCCAGTTTCCGACCGTCGGCTGTGTCCATGCGGAACGTGCTGTTGAAGCCGTGTTCGAGGAGGCGGAAGCGCACGACATCCACGTCGTACTGCTCGATGACCCTCGCTGCGATCTTGCGCATGCGACTCACCTGCGCAGATCTGCTCAGACCGACGAAATCGTTGCCACTGGGCACCCCGGCGACGTTACCGCCCCACCCAACTCGACGTTCCGCCAGATCGCCTGAATCGGGGCTGCCGATTCGTCACGAGAACGAGTTCCTCGTTCGCAAGCCTTCCAACCGAACCGATGTGATCCAGAGATGACCTCGACGACTGCAGGCGGAATGACTCCTTCAGGCAGGAACCTCAACGCACCACGTCGTACGTGATGCTGACGAACTGGCCCTGCGGCCGGGCATCGACGAGCCTCAACGATGCGGCGGGGACGAACCGTGGCAGCAGCGGCGCCCCGCCGGTGAGAAACACGGGCGCGACCGTCAGTTGGATGCGATCGAGGAGCCCTGCGTCGAAGAACTGGCCGGCCAGGTCTCCACCACCCATCACCCAGACGTCGCGGTCACCGGCCAGCGCACGAAGTTCGGCCTCGTGCTCGCTCACCGTGCCGCGCCGGAATTCGAACGCCGCGGTCGTGGGACGGGGAAGGTCACGGGTGGTGAACACCCGAGTCGGAATGTCGCCGAAGACCTGCTGCCACTTCTCGGGCGTTGCGAGCAGGTGCTCGTTGGTCAGCAGCCACTCGTAGGTCGATGACCCCATCACTTGAACACCCACACCGGCGATGAAGGCCGCGGCTTCCTCGGCCCCATCGTCACCAACGTCGAACAGCCATTGCAGCGAACTGTTCTCGTCGGCGATGTACCCGTTGACCGACGTAGCGGTGTAGTAGACGAAGGCGCTCATGGTGGACATCCTGCCAAGCGAACCCACCTCGGCATTCGATGTCGAGCCCTACACTCCGCGTGGTGGAATCGTCGCTCTCGAGTCCAACGCAACGGTTCCTGCCCACTGCGATGCGCGTCTACGGGCTCTGCTTTGCGTTGGCCCCGGCTACCTTCTACTGGATTCCTGCCGCCGGCCGTTGGGAACCGTTCAACGTCTCGTACGAACGGATGTTCACGGTCTTGTTCTTCGCGTGGGGTCTGTGCCTCTTCTGGGCCGCTGAGGCCCCGGCGGAGAATCGAGCGATCGTCCGCTTCAGCGCGCTGCAAGGAATCCTCCACGGTGGGGTGATGCTCTACGACGCGTTCGACCTGCCGCACCACCTCAGCCACCTTGCCGGGGATGTCTTCCTTCATCTCTCGGCCGGAGTCATCCTCGGGTTGGGTAGCCGCGGGATCGAGGAGCAACCAAGGTCGGCGCTTCCACACAAGCTTCGCGTTGCGAGTTGGCTTGCGTTCGTGGTGATTGCGGTGATCGATTTCGACGCGGTCTTCATACGGTTGTCGGCCTGATTCGCTCTCTCTCCGCAAGGGGCAGCGTGTTGATCGCCACGTTGGATCTGCCCCATCCCGTAGACACGAGGTGTCGGAAGTCCAGCCCGCCACAACACCACGGCAGCCCTCTTCGATAACGTTGATATCTCTCAGACCGCCAACGTTCCGGAGGTAAGGATCATGAAGGGTCCATTCGCATGAGCGCGCTGAACATCACCCAGGTCGATCGGGTCCTGGTGGTCGAGGGCAACGACCCACCGATCAACCGCATGTCGCTCGCCTACATCGACGAGTGGGAGGTGCTGCTCGACCGGCTGGAGACCGACCCGGAGGTCCGCGCGGTGGTGGTCACCGCGAGCGGCGACACCAACTTCAGCGTGGGCATGGACCTGAAGGAACTCACGTCGCAGGCTGCATCGAGGGGTGGTTTCGAAGCAGTGCTCGACCAACGCCGCCGCGTACTGCACCGCATCGAGACTCTGCCGAAGCCCGTCATCGCAACGCTGTTCGGCTACTGCCTCGGCGGTGGGCTCGAACTGCCGCTCTCCTGCCACTTCCGGCTCGCGGCGGCAGAGGGGGCGCGCATCGGCCTGCCCGAACTCGACCTCGGCACCGTGCCCGCCTGGGGCGGCACGGTGCGACTCACCCGCACGATCGGCCAGAGTGCTGCGCTCGACATGATCCTGCGGGCGCGAAAGATCGACGGTCCCGAGGCGTACCGGCTGGGACTGGTCAACGAGGTCGTGCCGCTCGCCGACCTGAAGGCACGGGCCATGGAACTGGCGGCCGAGATGGCCAGGCAGCCTGCGACCGCTGTGGCCGGTGTTCTCCGCACCGTGGCGGCGGCCGTCACCCAATCGCTCGACGAAGCGCTCGACTGCGAGCGTGAGGCGGTGCGCGCCTACTCGAACTCGCCGGACCAACGTGAGGGCATGCGCGCCTTCATCGAGAAGCGACGCCCGAACTTCGCCTGATTCGAACTGCCGACGATGCACCGTACGCTCGCAGCATGACCCGATTTCCGGAGCCGTCGGAGTCGTTGTGGTCGTCGTGCTGGTCTCGGCCCTCACCTGAACCTGCCGGAGCCCACCGAACGGCCCGGGTCGGCCTCAGAGTTCAACGGTGCCACTGATGCACGCCACCACGTCGCCGCCGACCCACACGGCACCCGTGTCATCGGTGGTGATGCGCACCTTGCCTGCACGTCCGAGCACGGTGCCCTGCGACGCGACGTACGGCGCTGTGAACCGGCCGGTGGCGATGAGCCACTGTGCCAGCGATGCGTTCAGGCTGCCCGTTACCGGATCTTCGAGGGTGAGGCCGCTGTCGGAGTACAGGGCACGCACCTCGTAGGCGTATGGCGACCCCGGCGGGTACGGCCCGACGACGCCGATGGTGAGCCGCATCGCATTGGGACGGATGGCCAACACGTCGTCGGCCGACCGCAGCAGCAGGCCGAGCCAGCCCGGCCCGTTGTCGGCCCAGGTGGCATCGACCACGTCGTCGCGGAGGATGCCGAGCTCGTCGACGGCCTGCTGCACCGTCGCCTCATCGACCGGCCCGCCCCGCAACAGCGGCGGCGCGGCGAACGCCAGGGCATCGCCGTCGACTCGGATGCTGACGAGCCCCACCCCGCACTCCTGCATCACCTCACCTGCACGACGGGGCACTCCGCCGTGGGCGAGCCAGGCGTGTGCCGAACCGAGAGTGGGGTGGCCGGCGAAGGGCAGCTCGGCCACCGGGGTGAAGATGCGCACTCGATAGTCGGCCGCTGGGTCGGTGGGCGGCAGCAGGAACGTCGTCTCCGACAGGTTCGTCCAGTTGGCGAAGCGCTGCATCTCGGCCGTGTCGAGCCCTTCACTGTCGACCACCACCGCCAGCGGGTTCCCGAAGTACGGGCGGTCGGTGAACACGTCGAGCTGGGTGAAGCGGCGCTGCATGCCGCTCAGTCTGTTCACCCGTCGACAATCCGACAAGCGGGTTCGCGCAGCCCACCCACCGAACGCGCACGTGCGTGTGCGTTCAGTTGCACGGCCATGTACATTCACCTCATGCGAACCACCATCGAGTTCGACCCCGATACGTCAGCAGCCATCGAAGAGCTCCGCCGTGCAGAGCAAATCGGTGTGAGCGACGCCGTGAACACGCTGATCCGACGCGGCTTGCTGACAAGCACGCCCACGGCCCGGTTTCAACAACGAACCCGGTCGGTCGGTCTCCGTGTCGATGTGTCGAACATCGCCGAGGTCCTCGAGACGCTCGAAGGCGCCGAGTCGCGATAGTGCTGGTCGACGCCAACATCCTCCTGTACGCAGTCGACTCCGACTTCGCGAGGTTCGAGGAGATCGCGTGGATCAACCCGACCGTCGGG
>JBAXSU010000153.1:0-8398 GCA_037130535.1 Actinomycetota bacterium | reverse complement strand
GTCGATGAGGCGTTGCAGGTGCAGGCCGCGGTGGATGTCGAGCGGGTGCGGGGTGGCGGTGCGTACCGCGTGGGCGAACTCTTCGACGATGCGACGCTGCGCAGTGCGGGCCTCGGCCATCATCACCTCAAGACTGAAGGCAGCTGCGTCGAAGCGCACCGCACCGTCGAGTCCGTGCACCTCCACGGCGAGCCCACCGTGCTGGTTCGAGGTGGCCGACAGCGCGGCTTGGCTGAGGCGGCCGTTCTCGTGCCGGCACTCGAGCAGCACGATGCTCTGCACGTTGCCCCGGGCGGTGATGTCGACGATGGTGCCGAGCGCGGCATCGAGGCCGTCGAGCACGTGCGGGCCGAGGTCGATGAGGCCGCCGTGGGCGACGCGCCACGGAGTGGCGAAGTAGGTGCCGGGCACGCAGCCGTTGCCGAAGAACGACGCCCGACCGCCGTAGCTGTCGAACGCCCGTGCCGCATCGAGGAACTCGCGCATCGAGTCGTAGTAGCGGTTGGTGAGGATGACCTGCGACATCACGCCGGCCGAGTCGATGGCGTCGGCGAGTGCCTGGGCCTGGGCGACGTTCATGCCCACCGGCTTGTCGATCAGCACCGCCTTGCCGGCACGTGCCGCCCGCGAGGCGAACTCGGCCTGCACATCGGGCGGCAGGCTGAACGTGAGGGCATCGCACGCATCGAACAGCGCGTCGATGTCGTCGAAGGCCGTCACGCTGTGCGCCGTTGCCACCTCGGCCGCGGCCTCGGGCCGACGGGCCCACACACCGACGAACTCGGCGTCGGCCGAGTCGGCCAGCATCGGCCCGGTGAACAGACGTGCCCAGGGGCCGGCGCCTACGAGGCCGATACGAAGTGGTTCGCTCATGGCCGCCAGTGTGGCACGGCGAACCGGAGGGGTCGTTGCGCATCGTACGATCGGCCGCGGCGACCGGGGGTCGACGAGCGAGGGGAGCGGGCAATGGCCGCACAGCACGATGAGCCGCACGAGGGTCGACCAGTGGCGATCGTCACCGGATCGGCGGTGGGTATCGGCCGGGCCCTGTGCCACGCGTTCGCGGCCCGCGACATGTGCGTGGTGGGGCTCGACATCGATTCGGCCGGTAACGCTGAGACTGCCGCCGAGGTGGGTGGGGCAATGGCTGCGGTCACCTGCGATGTGAGCGACGCTGCCGCGGTGAAGCGGGCGATCGGCGATGTGGTGGCCCGCACCGGGCGTATCGACGTGCTGGTGAACAACGCCGCGGTGTTCAACGACACCACGCTGCTCGGTGGTTCGTACGACGAGCAGGTGGCTGCATGGCATCGGGCCATGGGGGCGTGCAGCGACGGTGCGTTCCACTGCACTGCAGCGGCGGCGCCGTCGATGATCGCCGGTGGTGGCGGCAACGTCGTCAACATGCTCACCGAGCACATCCGGCTGCACCGGCTCATCACCGGTCTACCGGCGACGGGCTACGACAGCGCCAAGTTCGCCCAGTGGCGACTCACCGAGAGTTGGGCGAAGGAACTCGCCCCGCACGGCATCCGGGTGAACGGCCTCGCCTTCGGTGCCACCGATACCCCGATGCTGCGTGCCGTGTCGGCCCGTATCGCCGATGCCGGGATGCACGCTGCCGACATGGCCGATGCCGTGCTGGCCATCATCGACCAGGGCCCGACTGGCTCGACCGGGCAGGTGTGGGACATCGGCTTCACCGGCACCACCCGCGCCGAGAGCCTTACCCAGATCGCAGCGATCAGGCGTTGACGACCAGCCAGGCGATGAGGCCATCGCCGACCAGCGCGATGCCAGCCACGATCAGCACCCACGAGGCGATCTTGCGGCGGTTCTTCAGCACCCACGAGGTCTTGTCGGTGAGCTTGCGGTGGGTCTCGATCGAACGAGTGGCAACGAGCAGGATGCACAGCGGGATACCGGTGGCGAACACCGTGTAGAACGCGAGCCCACCCATACGGCCACTGAACGACAAGCTGGCGGAAGCCAAGGCCATCGACGCCAGGAACGGTCCCTGATAGTCGGCCAGCACCAGGCCGGCGACGAAGGCCTTGCGCGGTGCCAGGTCGCGCAACTTCTCGAGCGACGGAGGCACATCGGGCGAGGGCTTGCGAGGCGGCCGGCGCAGCCGCAGACCCACCAGCACGAGCGCGATGCCGAAGACGATCTTCACGATGATCAGCGATCGGCCCGTGCTCGACGACGAGTCGACCGAGCCGCCCACCAACAGGTTGGCGCCGATGAGCACCGTCGACTCGACGAGGAAGGCTCCCGCCAAGAATGCCCAACCGTTGCGTTTCGGCTCGTTGCCGGTCATCACCAACAACAGACCCATCAGCGTGATCGGCTGCGTTCCGCTGATCAGGCCGCACACCACCAGCGTGCGGGCGAGCTCACCCATGACGGACCGGGTGACGGGGCATCGTGTTCACGCTGCGATGGTAGGTGGTGCGCAGCGGCGGATCCGCCACCCTGGTGAGGTGACCCTCCTCGCCGCTCAGGCGGCCGGCTCGGTGGGTCCCATCGACCAGCGGATGAGTTGCGTCACCATCTGGCCCGCCGGGCGCAGCACGACGGCTTCGCTCACCGGTAGCAGCGGCAGACGCAGGGGCCAGCGTGTCCAGGCTGGCAGCAGCGCCACCGCTGCGCCGGCCAGTAGCAGGTACGGGCCGCGTGCCGCCAGCGGCAGCGGTGGCTCGAGCAGCAGGAAGCGGGCGGCGTCGCGCGCCTCGCGGCTGCTGGCCAGTTCGGGCCGGAAGTCGCGCAGTTCGCCGCGCAGGTCGGCAACCGAGCGGGGCGGATCGTTGACGCCGAGTTTGCGTGCCACAAGTCCGACATCGTGCACATACCGGTCGGCCTCTGCCGGGGTGAGCGGACGGCGGCCATAACGCTGGTAGGCGGCGAGGAAGCTGTCGATCTCGGCGATGTGCACCCAGCGCAGCAGATGCGGATCGTTGGCTGCGTAGGGGCGGCCGTCGGACGCGGTGCCCACCACTCGCTCGTGCACGCGGTGCACCACTGCTACCGCCTGCTCGGCAACCGGGATGGGGCCGAACGAGGTGGCCGCAACGAACTCTGCTGTGCGCTGCAGCCGGCCCCACGGATCGTGGCGGTAGTCGGAGTGCTGGGCCACGCCAGCCATGGCCAGCGGGTGCAACGACTGCAGCAGCAGGGCGCGCAGCCCACCGACGAACATCGACGCATCGGCGTGCACCAGGCGGACCGGACTATCGGGCGCGAACCAGCGCGGCCCGGGCGCCGCCATGATCGCCTCGGTCTTCTCATCGGCCTGATCGCCGATCACGCGTGAGCGGATCTGCTCGGCCAGCCAGGCGCGGGCGGGGTCAGTCGACAGCATGGGCCCGCAGATCGGCAAGTGACGAGTACTCGAGCGCCGAGACATGGCTCGACGAGAGCCGCACCTTCGGGGCCGCACCCGCCTCGAATGCCTCCTGCCAGCGTGGGGCGCACAGGCACCACTGGTCGCCCGCTTTCAGCCCGGCGAAGCCGTACTGTGGCATCGGAGTCGACAGGTCGTTGCCGACGCTCTTCGAGAACACGAGGAACTCGTCGGTCATCACTGCACACACCACGTGCATGCCCGGATCGTCGCCACGGTTCTCGCAGCACCCGGTGCGGTAGTAGCCGGTCATCGGGTCGTACGAGCAGGGCTGCAGTTCGTCACCCAGCACGTTGATCTGGTTCATCCCCCCATCGAACCACGGATGAGGCGCCCCGGCCACCCGGGCAGCCGTAGCCTGTGCCACATGCTCGAACCCGCCATCCGCGACTTCGCCCAGGGCAAGCACTTCGGAACCATCTCGTTCCACCTGCCCGACGGCCAGATCGGCACCCACGTCATGTGGGTCGACGCCGACGACGACCACATCCTCATCAACACCGAGGTGCACCGGGCGAAGTACAAGGCCATCGCCGCCAACCCCAACGTCACGGTGGCCATCTGGGACGACTCCAACGCGTATCGCTACGCCGAGGTGCGCGGCACCGTGGTGGGCGAGGTGCGTGGCCCGGCGGCCCGGGCACACATCGACGCCTGCGCGCAGCGCTACATGGGCGTCGACTACCCGGGTGAGATCGGCAGCGAACGGGTCATCTTGCAGATCGCCCCGCTGCGCCAGCGGTCGCAGGGTCTCTGAGCCAACGGGCGGCGGGCCGCCCGAAGCTGCCTAATTGACGCTGACGCCCAGGGCCTTGCCGATACTGAACGTCACGACGGCAGCCGCCAGCATGATGAGCACCTGCCGCGCCGCCGACTTCACCCGGTTGCGTTCGGCGAACTGACCGATCGCCCAGCCGAGAGCTGCCGCTGCCACCACACCGATCGCCACGGTGATCACCGTGGCGGCATTGCCCTCGCCGAAGAACCACGGGATGACGGGCAGCAGCGCGCCGACGATGAAGCAGACGAACGACAGCATTGCGGCCTGCCAGGCCGACGGCAGGTTGTTGGGGTCGATGCCGAACTCTTCGCGGGCATGCACCACGAGGGCCCGCTCGGTGTCGCGCATCACGTCGGCAGCGGCCAGCGCAGCGGTGGACGGCTCCATCCCGTGGCTCTCGTACATGCTGGCCAGCTCGCGCTGCTCGGCGTCTTTGTGCACCCCCAGTTCGCGGCGCTCGACCTCCATCTCGCGCACCACCAACTCGTTCTGCGCCGAGATGCTGATCCACTCGCCTGCCGCCATGCTGATGGCGCCCGCGAGAGCGCCGGCCAGGCCGGCGAGGCGCACCACACTGCCGTTCACGTCGCTGCCGGCGAAACCGACGACCAGCAGCACGTTCGACATCAACCCGTCACTCATGCCGAACACCGCCGCGCGGGCAAGTCCGCCAGCAACTTCGCGGTGACCAGGATGCGCCTCACCCATGCGCGAGATCGTGTGTCGGCCCATGGGCGAAACCCTACCGGGCGACGATCGAGCCGAAGGTCGCCTCGCGTGAGGGTGGCGGAAGTGTCACACTGGAGTGGTCTCGACCTGCGACAACGGCGTCGCAGCGGAGGTGAGGGAGCACGATGCGACCGACCGGTCAGGTGGGTGAGGTGGACAGCGAGTGGGCCGATGCCACTCGCACAGCGCTCGACCGAGCAGGTGTCGGGCGGGCGGTGCTCGACCGGGTCGGGCCTGTCGTCCCCGCCGGGTACGACGAGTTGAACGACCCCGAGACGGCGGTTGTCGATCTGGCGCAGGTGGTGGCGCTGTCCGACGGCCCGGCCGATCTGTCGACTGCCATCACGCCGTCCACCGACGGTGCCGCGGGCGAGTGGCGCTTCCGTGTGTACCGCGTCGGCGAGGCCATCCCCATCGCCGATCTGCTGCCGCTGTTCGACCAACTCGGTCTGCGGGCCATCGACGAGCGCACGTTCGCGTTCGCGCTGGTCGACCAGCGGCCGGTGCACCTCCACGACGTCGGCGTGCGCCTGCCCGCGGGCGCGACGCTCGACGATGCCCTCGCCGCCGAACTTCGTCACGCGTTCGAGCGTCAACTCACCGGTTCGGTCGAGGTCGACGGGTTCAACCGGCTCGTGGTCGCAGCCGGCGTGAGTGCGCGGCAGGTGGAGGTGGTGCGGGCCTATGCGCGATACCTGCGTCAGATCGGCTTCCCGTTCAGCCAGCAGTACATCGAGTCGACGGTGGTGCGGCACGGGACCATCACCCGGCTGCTCGTGGCGCTCTTCGAGCGGCGGTTCCATCCCGACGGCACGGGTGTCGACGAAGCTGCGCTGCGGGCCGACATCGCCGCCGCGCTCGACGCTGTGCCGAGCCTCGACGACGACCGCACCCTGCGGGCGCTGATTGCGCTCATCGATGCCACGCTGCGCACCAACGTCTTCCGGCCGGGCGACGACGGCTCGCCATACCGGCCGGTCATGTCGTTCAAGCTCGACCCGGCCAAGGTGCCCGACCTGCCGCTGCCGAAGCCGATGTTCGAGATCTGGGTCTGCTCGCCGCGCGTGGAGGGTGTGCACCTGCGCGGCGGCACCATCGCCCGTGGCGGTATCCGCTGGAGCGATCGGCGCGAGGATTTCCGCACCGAGGTGCTCGGCCTGGTGAAGGCCCAGATGGTGAAGAACGCGGTCATCGTCCCCACCGGCGCCAAGGGTGGCTTCGTGCCGAAGCGACCCACAGCGAGCCCCGACGAGTTCCGAGCAGAGGGCGTCGCCTGTTACCGCGAGTTCATCGCCGGTCTGCTCGACCTCACCGACAACCTCGTGGGCGGTGCCGTGGTACCCCCACCGCACACCGTGCGTCACGATGGCGACGACCCGTACCTGGTCGTGGCGGCCGACAAGGGCACCGCCACGTTCAGCGACACGGCCAACGCCATCTCCGCGCACTACGGCTTCTGGCTCGGTGATGCGTTCGCCTCGGGGGGCAGCGCCGGCTACGACCACAAGGTGATGGGCATCACCGCCCGAGGCGCGTGGGAGAGCGTGCGCCGTCACGCCCGTTCGCTCGGTAAGGACGCCGACCGCGACCTGCTCACCGTCGTGGGCATCGGCGACATGTCGGGCGACGTGTTCGGCAACGGCCTCCTGCGCTCGCCCCATGTGCAGCTCGTGGCCGCCTTCGACCACCGGCACATCTTCTGCGACCCCGCGCCCGATGCCGCCGAGTCCTTCGCTGAACGGGCCCGGTTGTTCGCCCTGCCCCGCAGCAGTTGGGCCGACTACGACCCTGCGCTCATCTCACCCGGTGGCGGCGTGTACCCGCGCACGGCCAAGAGCATCGAGCTGTCACCCGAGATGCAGCGGCAGCTCGGTGTCGAGCGCAGCACCTTCACGCCGGTCGAGCTGATCTCGGCCATCCTGTGCGCCCCGGTCGACCTGCTGTGGAACGGCGGTATCGGCACCTACGTGAAGGCCGCGAGCGAATCGCACGCCGATGTGGGCGACCGGGCCAACGACGGCCTGCGCGTGAACGGTGCCGATCTGCGCTGTCGCATGGTGGGCGAGGGCGGCAACCTCGGCTTCACGCAGCGCGGCCGCATCGAATATGCGCTCGCGGGTGGCATGGTGAACACCGACGCCATCGACAACTCCGCAGGCGTCGACTGCAGCGACCACGAGGTGAACATCAAGATCCTCCTCAACGACGTCGTGACGTCGGTGGGGATGACGGTCGACGAACGCAACGAGTTGCTCGCGTCGATGACCGACGAGGTGGGCGAGCAGGTGCTGGCCGACAACGTCGCACAGACGCTCGCGCTCGCCATCGCCCGTCGGCAGGCCCTCGCGATGGTGAACGTGCACGCCCGCTACCTGAACGCCCTCGAGGCCGATGGATGGATCAACCGGGCGCTCGAGTTCCTGCCCACCGACAAGCAGATCGCCGAGCGTCAGGCCACCGGTGTCGGCTTGACGATGCCCGAGTTCGCCGTGCTGTTGGCGTACACCAAGAACGCCAACATCGACCTGATCACCGACAGCACGTTGCCCGACGACCCGTATCTGCGCCCCGAACTGCACAGTTACTTCCCGGCCCCGCTGCGCGAGCGATTCGCCGTGCAGATCGAGCGGCACCGACTGCGGCGCGAGATCGTGGCCACCCAGGTGGGCAACCAGATGGTGAACATCTCGGGCATCTCGTTCGACCATCGCGTCGCGGAAGACACCGGTGCGGGTGTCGTCGAGATCACACGCGCCTGGCTCGCAATCCGCGATGTGTTCGGTGCCGCCGAATTGTGGGAGCAGATCGATGCGCTGGCCGCGCCCGGTGAACTGAGCGGTGTGCGCGTCGATGTGCAGCTGGAACTGTTCCTCGAGTTGCGCCGCATGCTCGAACGGGCAGTGCTGTGGACGCTGCGCCACCGGCGTCCGCCCGTCGACATCGCCACAGTCGTCGAACAGTTCCGCACGCCGATGGCTGCGCTGGCGTCGGGCTTCGACGAGGTGCTCAGCGGACGCATGCGCGACCAGGTGTTCGCCGTCGAGGCCAGCCGCTTGGCGGCCGGTGTTCCCGAGCAACTCGCCCAGCGCTCGGCTGCCTGGCCACTGCTGCACACCGGGTTCGACATCGTCGAGCTCGCCCAGCGCGAGGGTGCCGACCCGGTGGAGGTGGCGCGTAGCTACTGGGCCATGTTCGACACGGTCGAGGTGGGCTGGCTGTGGGAGGCCATCGGGGCGTTGCCGCGCAGCGACCGCTGGCAGACCCAGGCCCGCTCGGCGCTGCGCGACGACCTGTTGGCGGTGCTCGCCGACCTCACGGCCGATGCTCGGGCGCTCGGCTCGGTGGCGACGTGGCGCACTGCCAATGAACGTGCCATCGCCCGCACCGGCGCGATGTTCACCGAGATCCGCCGCGCCGAACGCTTCGACATCACGGTGCTGTCCGTTGCCCTGCGCCAACTGCGCAACCTCGCCCTCACCACCCAC
>JBAXSU010000152.1:0-8431 GCA_037130535.1 Actinomycetota bacterium | reverse complement strand
CGAACTGCGCGCCGTGGTGGCCTCGGGGCGGCTCGGTTGGGTGCAGGTGTGCGACGCCCCCGCTGCAGCACCGACCGATCTGCTCGACGAGGCACGGCACCGTCGGCTCCCACCCGGCGACGGCGATCTTCACCTCGATGCGCTGCTGGCCGTGGTGCCAGCGGGCATCGTGCGCAGCGTCGAGGTGCAGAGCGACGCCCTGGCAGCAGGCCTCGGGCCCGTCGAGCGGGCCGCGGCACTGTATGCCGCGGCGACGCGCGGCGGTCATCCGGCGAAGAGCACCGGGTAACGGCCGAAGTACGGCCGGGTGGTCGACTCGTCCATCACGGGCGGGTTGTCGGGATCGCGGCGGGCACCGTGGTCGAACAGCATCTGCACGGCCTGCGGCACCAGGCCGAACAGGTGGTCGTCGGATGATGCGTCGGGATCGAACACCAATCCGGCCGCCAGGTCTTGCCCGATGCAGGCGTGCATGCCCGACCCGAACGAGAGCCCGTAACCGGGCACGCCCTCGGCGGTGACTCGACGCGGGTCGAACGCCTCGGCGTCGTCGCCGAACACACTGCGGTCGCGGTTCACCGACAGCAGGTCGATGACCACCTTCGAACCGGCGGGGATGAGGCGACCGCTCTTCAGTTCGATGTCGGTGAGCGCCCACCGCATGGCCACCGGGCTCGACGGCTGCAGCCGGATGGTCTCGTGGGTGCACCGCTGCACGAACATGCGGTCGGTGCGCACTGCGTCGATGTCGTCGGGGTGCGCCTCGAGCCAGGTGAAGATGTTGTGGCTCACCCGCGTGAACGCAGTGGCCGAGGTGTGGGCGCCGGCCAGCAGATAGAACGCCACCTCGCGCAGCACCACCTCGTGTGGCAGGTCGAGTTGGTCCTGGTTGTCGAGCAGGATCGAAAGAACGTCTTTCGGCAGCGGCTCGCCGGCAGCCTTCAACGCCTGACGGCGAGCGATCGACGGGGCGACGAACTCGGCGTCGAACGCCGCCACCTTGGCCGCCACCTCGGCGCGCTTCGCGTCCTTGTCGCCGGTGTAGTGCGCCAGCGTGGCGCCCTCGATGAACACCTTCAGGTAGTCGTACAGCCGAAAGGTCTCGTCGGCAGTGCCGAGCGGCCGGTCGACACCGGCGGTGAAGGCGGCGAGGTTCATCATCAGCTGATGGCCGAGGTCGACGAGTTCGGCCCTGCCAGCCGCGGCGTGAGGTGCGAACGTCTCGGCGATGAGCGGCGGGAACAGCGAGTGCTCGTACAGCTCGAACGTCTCGCGGCGGAACAGCCGGTTCTCGAGTCGGCGACGGTCGCGGTGCGCGGTGCCGTGCAGGTTCACGAGCACATCAGCCATGATGACCTCACCGGCGTCGTACAGCGCCTGGCGCAGGTCTTTCTGGCGGTACACCTCCTTCGCCTCCTCGTAGGTGGTGATGGTGTGGATCTGCGGTTCGTCAGCCATGTGTCCCCCCAGGACGTGTGAACGATGGGTCGCGAAGTTCAGGCATTGGTGACCCCGAGGCCGAGGCCGCCGTCGATGGTGAGCACGTTGCCCGTGGCCCATTCCGCGCAGGCGAGGTACTCGACCGCTTCGGCCACCTCGGTGACGGTGCCCAGGCGGCCCAGCGCGTGCGCGGGCGCCAGGCCGTCGAGTCGGGCCTTGGCCTCGGCGTCGTCGAGATAGCCCGCGCGCTGGTTGATCTCGGTGAACACGCCTCCGGGACGCACGCACGACACCCGGATCTGCTGTGGGCCGAGCTCGGCGGCGAGCACGCCGGTGAGGGTCTCGATGGCCCCCTTCGTGGCCGCGTACGGCGACGCGCCCGGGAACGCCCGCTGTGAGTGCACCGAGCCGAAGAACACCACCGCGCCCCGCGAGGCGCGCAGCGGTTCGAGCGCCGCCTGAGTGAGCATGATGCCGCCCACGACATTTGAGTGGAACAGGTCGAGCAACTTGCTCTCGTCGAGTTCGGCGAGCGGACCGCGGTACATGTTGCCGGCATTGTTCACCAGCACGTCGAGGCCGCCTCCGTGCTCGACCGCCGCTGCCACCATGGCCCGCCGGTCGGCGTCGACCGTGACGTCGCCCACCACTGCCCGACACGCCGGCCCGATCGACGCAGCCACCGCCTGCACCTTGTCGGCGCGGCGACCCGAGATGGTGACCAGCGCGCCCTTGCTGCACAGGTGCCGGGCGATGCCCTCACCGATGCCCGAGCCACCGCCGGTGACCAGCACGCTCATGCCTTCGAGGTCTCTCATCGTGCTGGCCTCATCGTGTCTCCTTCGCGCACCAGTGGGCCGCGGCGCGGATGAGCGCGGCGTGATGCGGGTCGTTGATGGACGCGGCGTCGTGGCCGAAGCCGTCGTACACCACCCGGCCAGCGCCGAACCGGTGCGCCCACACCACGGGCTGCTCGCGGTCGTCGGGGGTGCGCCGAGCCACCATCAGCACCTCGCACCCGTCGGCCAGGTCGACCTCGCCGTACACCTCGTCGACGAGGTCGAGCGTGGGCGCCAGACCGGCGAGTACCGGGTGGGCAGCAGCCTTGTCCGAGGCGAACCAGGCGTGCACGGGTGCCGCCGGAGGATGCGACGAGCGCTCCCAGTTCCACGCGCCGCCCAGCACGGCACCCCACTCGGACCAGTCGTCGAAACAGATCGACGCGGTGTGACTACCCAGCAGTCCGCCTCCAGAGGCGACGAAGTCGGTGATGGCGGCCCGTGTAGCAGCCGGTGTGCTGTAACCCCACTCGGCGCGCAGCGCGTCGTACCGCTCGTGGGTCATCTGCCACCACAGGGCGTTCACCACCAGCAGGCCCACCTCGTCGGACAGCGCGTCGACGACGGCATCAGGATGGTGCACGACGGTGGTGTCGAACCCGGCGTCGGCGAGTACTGCGGCGAGCGCCGCGACCGAGGCGTGGAAATCGTGGGCGTAATCGGGCCCACCGCTGACCAGCAGCGCAGCCGTCACCCGCGGTGCCCGACCGAGTCGACCGACGAAGGCCGGGGCAGATGGGCGATGAGCGAACCGGTGACACCGCCGTCGACGACGATGTTCTGGCCGGTGATGTAGGCCGCCGCGGGCGAGGCCAGGAACAGCACCACCTCGGCGATGTCGGTGGCGGTGCCGAGCCGGCCGAGCGGCACCTTCGACTCGCGGGCCTCGCGGGTGGCTGCGTCGGCGTAGATGGGCGCCGACATTCCGGCGTCGATGAGCCCGGGGGCGACGGCGTTCACCCGGATGCCGTGGCCACCCCACTCGATGGCCATCTGCGCAGTGACCAACGCGAGGGCCGCCTTGGATGCTCCGTACGCACCTGCGTTGGGGCCGGCGGCGACCCCGTTCATCGAGGTGAGGTTCACCACGGCGCCGGGACGTCCGGCGGCGATCCAGCGCCGGGCCGCGGCACGGGCGACCACGAACGCGCCGAGCAGGTTCACGTCGAGCACGGCCCGCATGGCATCGAGCGTCTGGTCGAGCAGGGGGCCGAAGCGCACGATGCCGGCGTTGTTCACCACCACGTCGGGGGTGCCGAACCGGTCGAGCACAGCGTCGACATCGGCCTCGTCGGTGACCGAGCACACGAACGACTCGATGGGCAGGGTGCCGTCGACGTGGCCGTTGGTGCGTTCCGGCGCCATGGCCTCGACGTCGATGACCCCCACCCGGTAGCCCACGTGGGCGGCAGCCTCGGCGATGGCCGCACCGATGCCGCGGGCACCACCGGTGACCAGCAGCGATCGGGCCGGCACGGTGGCGGGGCGAGGGTCCATCGAGGGCATAAGGTACTCGTTCGGGAGGTAGTTGTGATAGTCCTAACGACGCATGCCGACGCCAAGGATGCGTACCGGCAGCGCGACCTGCGCCAGGCGCTCTACGACGAGGGCGAGCGACTGATGCACGGGGTGATCGTGAACCTCCACGGCCAGGCTCACCTCGATCGACGCCGGCTCGAGAACCGCCTGTTCCGCCGCGACACGTTCACGTTCTACGAACGCGACGTCATTCCGACGATCATCCACGAGGTGATGGCCCCCGCCGTGGCCGCGGGCGCCGCCGACCTGCTGCCTCTGGCACGCCGCACCATGATGACCCTCTCGCTCGACGTGGCCGGCATCGACCGCCGCCACCGCGACGGCCCCGATGCGCAGGCCGAGATCGACCGGCTCTATCACCTGATGGATCGCTTGGCCCGGGCCTCGACGGTGAGCCACGCCACCGGCGACAAGGCCGCCATCATCGCCGATGGCGACGCCGCGCTCGCCGAGTTCGAACGCGAGTTCTTCGCCCCGTCGCTCGCCCGTCGACGCGACCTCGTCGACCGCCACGCCAGCGGCGACCTGCCCGACGATGCACTCCCCCGCGATGTGCTCACCACCCTGTCACGCAACCAGGATCGCCTCGAACTGCCGGCCGACACGGTGCTGCGCGAGGTGGCCTACTTCCCCTGGGTGGGCTCGCACTCCACGTCGAACCAGTTCGTTCACGCCATGCACCACCTGTTCACCTGGATGGCCGAACATGCCGACCACCCGGTCGCCCATCGCCAGGCGCTCGTCGACAACGCGCTGTTGCGCCAGCGGTTCGTGCACGAGAGCCTGCGTCTGCACCCGGCCAGTCCGGTGTCGCTGCGCCACGCCCTTAGCGACGTGACCCTGCGTTCGGGCATGGTGATCGCGGCAGGTTCGATGGTGGCGATCAGCCTGCTCGACGCCAACCGCGACCCGGCGGTGTTCGGCGAGCGACCCGACGAGTTCGACCCGTTCCGCGCGCTGGCCGATGGGGCCACGCCGTGGGGGCTCAGCTTCGGCCACGGCCTGCACGCCTGCCTCGGTCAAGAACTCGCAGGCGGTGTTGAACCAGCGCCCGCCGGCGCCGACGCGCTCGAACAACATCTGCTCGGCTCGATCGCCGTGATGGCAGGCATCGTGCTGGCGGCCGGCGCCGTGCCCGACCCCGACGACCCGCCGGCGCTCGACGCGAGCACTACCCGGCAGGTGTTCTCGCGCTACGCGGTGCGCTTCGGCTGATCGCCCGGGGCGGGCTCGGGGTGCTCGACCGCCCAGCGCACCGACTCGACGATCATCTGATAGCCGGTACAGCGGCACATGTTGCCCTCGATGCCCGACCGGATCTCGTCGGGGGTGGGATCGGGTTGCTCGACCAGCAGCGAGGTGGCAGCCATCACCATGCCCGGGGTGCAGTATCCGCACTGCAGACCATGGCACTGCCGGAACCCCTCCTGTACGGCGGTGAACCCGTCGTACGGACCCGACAGCCCCTCGATGGTGGTGACCGCGCCGCCGTCGGCCTGCACGGCGAGGATGGTGCAGCTCTTCACCGACTGCCCGTCGAGCAGCACGGTGCAGGCACCGCAGTTCGACGTGTCGCACCCGATGTGCGTGCCGGTGAGCCGTTCGTGCTCGCGCAGATGGTGCACCAGCAGGGTGCGCGCATCGACGCTCGCTCGGCTGCGACGGCCGTTCACGGTGAGGGCGATGTCGACGTATCGCTCGGTGGCTGACATCAGCGGACCTCCTGGATGATGCGCCAGACGGCTTCCGGCGTGACGGGCATGTCGAGGTGCTCGACACCGAAGGGCGCAAGCGCGTCGACGACGGCGTTCACGACGGCGGCGGGTGCGCCCACCGCACCCGACTCGCCGATGCCCTTCGCCCCGAGCGGGTTGTTGGGGCACAGCGTGGTGATGCGCCCGGCGGTGTAGTCGGGCAGATCGGCGGCCGTGGGCACGAGGTAGTCGAGCAGGCTGGCGGTGACGGGCTGACCGGTGCCTGGGGTGTAGCGCACGCTCTCGAACAGGGCCTGGGCGATGCCCTGGGCAACGCCGCCGTGCACCTGACCTTCGGCCAGCAGCGGGTTGATGACCGTACCGCAGTCGTCGACGAGCACCATGTCGACGATGCTCACCTCGCCGGTGTCGCGGTCGATCTCGACCACACACCCGTACGCTCCCGACGGGTACGAGAAGTTGGGCGATTCCTGGTACAGGTGCTCCTCCAGCGAGCCGGCCTGCAGTTCGGGCGGCAGGCGCAACGGCTGGAAACTGGCCCAGGCCACATCGCCCCAACTGACGTTCTTCCCGGGGGTGCCGCGCACGAAGAACGCGTCGTCGGCCACCTCGAGATCGTGTTCGCTCGCTTCCAACAGGTGGGCGGCGATCTTCTTCGCTCGGGCCAGCACCCGGGTGCTGGTCATCTTCACCGCCGAGCCACTGGTGGGCACACCGCGCGATCCCATGGTGCCGATGCCCTGCAGCACGGTCGCCGTGTCGCCGAAGCGGAGATGGATGCGGTCGAACGAGATGCCCAGTTCGTCGGACGCGATCTGAGCGAAGGTGGTCTCGTGGCCCTGGCCGTGCGGCGACGAGCCGACGAACACGATGGCCGAGCCGTCGGGCTGGATGCGCACCTGCGCCGACTCCCACGAGGCGAGGTGGCCGAAACCTTCCAGCGACCCGTTGGGCCCGAAGCCGGCGATCTCGAGCCAGCACGACAGCCCGATGCCCAGCAGGGGCGCCGTCGGGTCGTTTCGACGGGCGGTCTGCTCGGAACGGCGCTCGTCGTAGCGCATCAACCGCAGACACTCGGCCAGCGCAGCCGGGAAGTCGCCCGAGTCGTACACGACCGGCTCGTTGTGGGTCTCGTACGGGAACGCACTGGGCTGGATGAAGTTGCGGCGGCGCACCTCGGCCGGGTCGAGGCCGGTGCGCTGGGCCACGAGGTCGACGATTCGCTCGATCGAGAACGCCGCCTCGGGCCGACCGGCGCCGCGGTATGCTGCCACCGGTGTGGTGTTGGTGACCACGGTGCGGAACGACGTGCTGACCTTCGGGATCTTGTAGCAGCCAGCCGCCATCCAACTGGTGAGCACGGCGAGTCCGAGACCGGTGGGGTCGGGGTAGGCGCCCAGGTTCTGGCTGATGACGAACCGCAGCGCCTTGATGGTTCCATCGCTGTCGAAGCCCACATCGAGGTCGTGCACCTGGTCGCGGCCATGCGACATCTGCACCATTGCTTCGCTGCGGGTCTGCGCGAACTTCACCGGCCGACGAGTGAGCTTCGACAGCAGCGGCGCGAGGAAGAGTTCGGGATACCACACGATTTTTGCACCGAACCCGCCGCCCACATCGGGGGCGATGACCCGGCATGACGACTGCGGAATGTCGAGCCACGAGGCGAGGTAGTTACGCAGATGGTGTGGTGCCTGCACGGTGGCCCACATGGTGAGGCCATCGGCACGCCAGTCGGCGAGACATGCGATCGGTTCGATCGGCACTGCAGCACAGCGTTGGTTCACGATGCGCAGGTGGGCGCGCTGATCGGCCCTTTCGAGTTCGCGCTCGAGGTCGTCGAGCATTGGCACCACGGTGATGATGTTCGAACCGTGCCGGGGGAAGAGCACGGTGGCATCGCTGGCGGACGCTTCGTCGATGGAGGTGGCCACCGGCAGCGGCTCGTACCCGATGTCGACTGCGGCGGCGGCGTCGGCGGCGATGTAACGATCGTCAGCCACCACCACGGCAACCGGCTCACCGACAAAGCGCACGATATTGCGCGCCAATGCGGGCCGCTCGAGCCCGGCCAAACCGCCGGGAAGATCGGGGTAGTCGACGAAGTCGGCAGCCGTGAACACGCCGAGCACACCTTCGATGGCGAGCGCAGCGCGGACGTCGATGTGGGTGATCCGCGCGTGGGCCTCTGCTGAAGCCACGAACATCGCGAATGCGCCGTTGGCGGGCGACAGATCGTCGACGAAGGTGCCCGTGCCCGAGAGCAGGCGTGGGTCTTCTTTCCTGAGTACTCGTGCGCCAACCAGACTCATCGCGAACCTCCATCAGGGATGCAGTGGTGCTGTGTGCTGCTCATGGCTTGATGTGGTGCCCTTCTTTGTCTTCGGGGTCGAACCACCATTGCTCGGCGTTCTGCTTCGACTGCTCGGTTCGGGGCACGCCCCAACGCATCAACTTGCCCAGGAAGTACTCGGGGCCACTCTCTTCTCGACGCCACCAGCGGCGCTGCCCACCGTGCACTCGCTTGCGGAACGTCGAGAAGCCCACGGCCACCACGAGGGCCACACCGAAGAACAGGCTTTCGATCCACGTACTGCCCACGCCTGCAAGTTGCAGACCCTTCACGCCCGACTGCAGAACGAACACGGCCAGCAATGCGCCCCACACGTTGAAGCGGCGCTTGAACTGCGTGGCACCCAAGAAGGCCGCGGCGAACGACGGCAGCAGATACGGGGCCCCCGATTGCGCCTGGGTGGAGCCGAACTGGCTGGCGAGCAGCACACCGCCGAGCGCGCTAAAGGTGGCCGACACGATCATCGAGCCCCACACGTAGCGGTCGGTCTGCACACCGGCGAGGCGCGCCGCATCGCGGGCGCCACCGGTGGCGAACAGGTAGCG
>JBAXSU010000151.1:0-8784 GCA_037130535.1 Actinomycetota bacterium | reverse complement strand
CTCGACCTCGACGCGCTGGGTGCGCTGTGACCGACCTGCCCGACTTCCACATCCCGCACGCGGAGAAGATCGAGTGGATGATCGAGACCGCCGGGTGGGCGCTCGAGGCCGGACAGGGCTACGCCTACAGCATCGGCTTTCCCGAGGCGTTCGGGTTCCCCGAGGTGGCGGTGTTCGGCCTCACCCCGGTGGCCATCCGCGGGTTGCTCGATCTGGTGGCCGACCTGCTGCGCGGCGGCACCGAGATCCCGCTCGAGGTGGAACTGGTCGGGCTGTTCGACAACGACCTGCGCTGTGTGTTCGACCCGGTCGACCTCGACACCTGGGGTCATCTGTTCGCCACGGCCCGGGCGTGGTACCGCGGGCGGCCGTTCGAGATGGTGCAACTGCTGTGGCCCGACCGCAACGGGTTCCTGCCCACCGAGGCCGGGTTCGACCAGCGGGTGCGTCAGGCGCAGCCGGTGCTCAGCCAGTCCGCCGGTCGATGAGGTCGCTCACCGACACGAACTCGTAGCCGTCGGCCAGATACCGCTCGATCACCGCGGGCAGTGCCTCCACCTCGGTGCGGCGTTGGCGGACGAGGTCGTCGTCGGTGCCGCTCCACTCCCAGGCCGAGCGGCCGATGCCGTCGTGGAGGATGACGATGGCACCGTCGTGCACCGCGTCGATCATGTGCTGGCGCACCGCGTCGACGTCGGTGGCTCCCACGGTGTCGGCCGGGCCGCGGCTCACCGACCACATCGCCAGATCGTGCCCGTACTCGGCGACTGCTGCCATCAGCGACCCGCTGATGTGACCCTTCACCGGGCGGAACCAACGCGGCCGCTCACCCAGCAGTTCGGCCACGGCGTCGGCGCCGCGTTCGACGGTGCGACGCACCTCGTCGGGTGCCTGGGTGGCCGCGCTGTAGTGGTCGAAGGTGTGGTTGCCCACCTCGTGGCCCGCGTCGAGGGTGCGGCGCACGAGGTCGGGGTAGCGCTGTACCAGTTCGCCGATGAGGAAGAACGTCGCCGACACGTCGTACTGCCGCAGCACGTCGAGTACCTGGGCCGTGAACTGCTCGGTGGGGCCGTCGTCGAAGGTGAGCGCCAAGCGCCGCTGGTCGCCCTCGATGCTCCACCACACCGTCGCCGCACCCCGCCGTTCGCCCGCCGCAACGCTGGCTGTGTAGTCGCCCGACAGTTGCGAACTGCCCATGTGGTGCCCCAGCGCATAGCCACCCACCGGGGCGGCGACGGCGGCGCCGCCGATGCCCAGCCGGGTGAGAAACGAGCGCCGGTCCACGGGCGTCAGCCTACGGGTGAGCGTTCCTCCACGGCGTGCGGCACGTCGAGCTCGGCCAGGATGTCGAGGAACGGATCGGCCGTGAACGCTTCGGGTCCGTTCACCCCGGCTCCCTGCCACACACCGTGGGCCACCAGTTCGAGGCCGACGATCGGGTGCACCGCGGTCTGCCACACCACGGCTTGGTGGCCGTACTCGCGCATCGACCACTCGTTGTCGACGATCTGGTACAGGTATGTCTCGCGTGGCGTGCCATCGATGCCCAGGCCGCGCACCAGCGAGCCGGCGCAGGTGCGGCCGCGCATCCGGTCGCCCAGTTCGGCCGGGTTCGGCAGCACCGCCGACACCAGGTCGCGGGGCGACACCTCCACCCCGCGCACGCTCACCGGTTTGGTGCTGTCGAGGCCGAGTTTGCGCAGGGTGGCGAGCACGTCGAGGAACTCATCACCGAGGCCGTACTTGAACGTCACCCGGCCGACGTCGATCCAGCGGGGCATGAGGATGACCTCCTCGTGCTCGACGTTCACGCAGCCGAGCGGCCCGATGCCCTCGGGGAACACGAACGTCTCGGGTTCGCTGAACGGCTCGGTGGTGAACCAACCCCGCTCGCGTTCGTACACGATGGGCGGGTTCAGGCACTCCTCGATGGTGGTCCAGATGCTGAACGTGGGGGCGAAGGCGAATCCGTCGACGACGAGGTCGCTGCCGTCGCGCACGCCGATCTCGTCGATGCGGCTGAACAGGTGATCGGCGGCGTAGCGGGCCGCCACATCGCTGAACCCCGGCTCCACCCCCAGGCCCACCAGGGCCAGCAGGCCGCGCTCGACCCACTGGTCGCTCACTGCGAACTGGGCGTCGCCCAGCATGACGCCCGGGGTGTTGTACGGGTCGTGGGGGTGCGGCACCGACATGTGCATCGCCATGTCGAGGTAGTGGCAGCCCGCCTCGAATGCAGCGTCGAAGATGGGCGGGTTGAACCGCGGATCGCACGCGTTCACGATCACGTCACTCGCGGTCGAGCGGGCCAACTCGACCAGGTCGAGCCGATCGCTCGCGTCCACCCGGGTCGACAGCACCCGCTCGCGGCCGGCCGGGTCGCCGACGTTGGCCCGGGCCGCGGCCCGAGCCGCACGCTGGCCGTCGATGTCGGCGACCACGATCTGTTCGAACACCTCGCGTCGGACGGCGATGGAAGCCATCGCGGCGCCGACACCCCCGGCACCAACGATGAGAATCCGCATGACCCGGCAGGCTAGCCCGGCCCCCGCGGGCGTCGGCGGACTACAGGGCGAAGGCTCGGCGGGTGGCGCCGGCAGGCACCAGCGCGGCGATGCGGCGGGCCAGATAGGGGCTGAAGTAGCCGCGATAGGCCAGTTGCAGTTCGGGCAGCATCCAGTCGTTACCGGTCACCTTGCCGCGGCAGGCCGCGGTGCCGCAGGCGCATTCGAACTCGTCGTAATCGCTGCCGTCGCTCATCGCGTAGTCGTAGGTGAGTTCTTCGCCGACGGCGATGTCGCGCATGGCCACCACGATCACCTGGCCGCTCATGCCACAGTTGGGTGCGCACGAGTGGTTCACCCAGTCGGCGCTCTCTGCCTCGACGTGGCCGGCCAGGAACAGTTCGTCGTCGATCTGGATGGAGCGACTGATGCGGTCGTCGGACAACAGGTCGAACTCGACGCGAGTGAGACAGGTGCCGCCGAAGGCCACGACCATCTCGCCGGCACGGATCGGCTCGACAGCGATGGAGCCGCGGCCCTTGCCCGGCAGATCGATCGAACGAGCCTTCGCAGTGGAGTAGCAGACACCCATGGGTGCAGAGCATGTACCCGGCACGTACCCGCCGTCTACTCTCTGATCCATCAGCCGATCTGACGCTCTCGTCAGTCAGACTGGCTGAACGATCAGCGCATTGGGGGATGCACATGACTGGCACAGCCGACATGACCAACTGGAACTTCGCCGACATCTATGAATCCGTCGCCGCGCGTGCGCCCGAGCGACCGTGCCAGATCCAGGGTGACCGGGTGATCACCTGGGGCGAGTTCGACCGGCGGGCCAATGCGCTCGCTGCCGACTTCGTGGGTATCGGCATGACGCAGGGCTCAAAGGTGGCCTGCTACCTCTACAACGCCCCCGAGTACATGGAGACCATGACGGCGGCGTTCAAGGTGGCGATGGCGCCTGTGAACACGAACTACCGCTACGGGCCCGACGAGATCGTCTACCTGTTCGACAACGCCGACGCCGAGGCCGTCGTGTTCCACGCCTGCTTCACCGACATCGTCGAGCAGGTGCGCGACCGCCTCGGCACGGTGCGGCGCTGGTACGTGGTGAGCGACGAGACCGGCAGCGGCCCGGCATGGGCCACGCCCTACGAGCAGGTGGTGGCCGTAGGCGCCGACCGGCCGCAGGTGGCCTGGCCGCGCAGCGGCGACGATCTGCTGCTGCTGTACACCGGTGGCACCACCGGCATGCCGAAGGGTGTGATGTGGCGTCAGGACGACCTGTTCAACGTGCTCGGCGCCGGTGGTAACGCCACGTTCGGCATCCCGCCCGCCACTGACGTGGCCGATCTGGTGGGCCGCATCGACCCGGCCGTGCCAGGTGGCGTCATGCTCAGTGCCTGCCCGCTCATGCACGGCACCGGCCAGTTCTCGGCGCTCAACTCGATGGCCGGCGGCGGGGCGGTGGTCACGCTCGTCAACCGTCGCTTCAGCGTGGAAGAACTGTTCGAGACCATCCGGCATCGTCGAGTGACCAACCTCATCATCGTCGGCCAGGCGTTCGCCGGCCCGATGCTCGATCACCTCGAGGCCAACCCCGATCACTACGACACCACCAGCCTGGCGCTCGTCGTGTCGTCGGGTGTGATGTGGAGCCGCGAGAACAAAGCGGGACTGCTGCGCCACATCCCGCAGGTGGTGCTGTTCGACTCGTTCGGCTCCAGTGAGGCCGTGGGCATGGGCGGTTCGGTGTCGGCTGCCGGGGCCGCCGAGCAGACGGCCACGTTCGCGCTCGGTGCCAACTGCGCGGTGTTCAACCCCGAGGGCCAGCGCGTGCAACCCGGGTCGGGCGAGCAGGGCATGGTGGCCGTGGGCGGCTACATCCCGCTCGGCTACTACAAGGACGAGGTGAAGACCGAGTCGACGTTCCGTACGTTCGAGGGCCGGCGCTGGAGTGTGCCGGGCGACTGGGCAGAGGTGAACGCCGACGGCAGCCTGAAGCTGCTCGGCCGTGGTTCGGTGTGCATCAACACCGGCGGCGAGAAGGTGTTCCCCGAGGAGGTCGAGGAGGCGCTGAAGAAGCACGCCGGTGTGCGTGACGCGGTTGCCGTGGGCCTGCCCGATCCGCGCTTCGGCGAGACCATCTGTGCGGTGGTCGAGGCCGAGCCCGGTGCCGAGGTCACCCTGCCCGATCTGGCCGAGCACGTGAAGGAACACCTCGCCGCCTACAAGGCGCCGCGCCAGTTGGTGGTGGTCGACACGATCGGCCGCGCCCCCAACGGCAAGGTCGACTACAAGCGGCTGAAGGGTGTGGCGATCGAACGCCTCGGCATCGACACCACCGGGATCGGCTGATGGGCGCTGCCGACCTCGGCGACCGACTCGCCCGCGGCGACAGCGTGCTCATGCCCGGGGTGTGGGACGCCCTGTCGGCCAGGCTGGCCGCACAGGCCGGTTGCTCGACGGTGTTCCTATCGGGCTACTGCGTCAGCGGCACGCTGCTCGGCGCCCCCGACTTCGGCCTGCTCACCCAGACCGAGATGGCCGAGGTGGCCCGTAGGGTTTGCACCGCCAACCCTGGGCTGAACGTGGTGGTCGACGCCGACACCGGCTACGGCAACCCCATCAACACCATCCGCACGGTCGAGTTGTGGGAGCAGGCGGGCGCGGCGGGCATGTTCCTGGAAGACCAGGTGTGGCCCAAGCGCTGCGGGCACATGGCGGGCAAGCAGGTGATCGAGCGCGCCGATTGGCTGGCGAAACTGCGTGCGGCGTGCGAGCACCGCACCGAGTTGCACGTGACGGCCCGCACCGACGCCCGCGCCGCCATCGGGCTCGACGAGGCCATCGAGCGGGCGAAGATGGCCCGCGACACCGGTGTCGACGCGCTGTTCGTCGAGGCGCCCGAGTCGATCGCCGAACTCGAGACCGTCGCCGCGGCGCTGCCCGACATCACCCTGGTGGCCAACATGGTCGAGACCGGTCGCACGCCGCTGCTCACGCCGGCCGAACTGGCCGAGTTGGGGTTCCGGCTCATCGTGTCGCCGCTGTCGCTGCTGTTCAGCGCGGTGCGGGCCATCCAGGTATCGCTCGACCAACTCGCCGCCGAGGGCAGCCTGCGTAGTCACCTCGACCGACTCGTCGACTTCGAGGGGTTCGGCCAGATCGTCGGCCTACCCGCCGTGTTCGACATCGAACAGCGGTATCGCTGAGGCACACTGCTACAGTTCGCCACGCATTACGAGCGGCCTTCGGGCCCGGCAACCTGGGTAACGCCCCAAGGTGCCAAGCGTCTCCCGCCTCGGCGGACCAGACACGATGTGGTCGAGTCTCTCGGCAACCAAGGCGTCTCGTACTGCGAATGATCGGAACCACCGAGTGGTGGGCGAGCAGTGGCGAGAGGAGGCAGCAGTGAGCGATCTGGCACCCGTCAGCGGCGCATGGGTGCCGGGCGATCCGCCCGGCCGCCGGCAGTTCTACACGTTCGCCCCTGATCGCCCCTTCGCGCTCGATGGTGGCGTCACCTTGCACGAGGTGACGGTGGCGTACGAGACGTGGGGCACGCTCGACGAGCGCGCCTCGAACGCGGTGCTGCTGTGCCACGCCTGGACCGGCGACAGCCATGCGGCGGGCGAGGCCGGCCGCGGACATCCGGCACCGGGTTGGTGGGACGACGTCATCGGCCCGGGCCGAGCTATCGACACCGACCGCTGGTTCGTGGTGTGCGCCAACGTGCTGGGCGGTTGCCAGGGCTCGACCGGGCCGGCCTCTCCGCATCCGGCTGACGGCCGTCCCTACGGCAGCCGCTTTCCGGTGGTCACCATCCGCGACATGGTGCGCGCTCAGGCCCGTCTGGCCACGCACCTCGGTGTGGGTGCCTGGCATGCGGTGGTGGGCGGATCGATGGGTGGCATGCAGGTGCTCGAGTGGGCGCTCACGTTCCCGCAGCGGGTGCGGTCGATCGTGCCCATCGCCACGTGTGCGCAGGCCACCGCCCAGCAGATCGCGTGGGGTGCCATCGGGCGCCGGGCCATTCGTCTCGATCCGCGCTGGCGGGGCGGCGACTACTACGACGCTCCGGCCGGCGAGGGCCCGAGCGAGGGCTTGGCCGTGGCGCGGATGATCGCCCAGGTGACGTTCCGGAGCGACAACGTGTTCACCGACAAGTTCGGTCGCGACCTGGCCGACGGCAACGAGCTGTCGAATTCGCTCGGTCTGTGGCAGCGCTTCGAGGTCGAGCGGTACCTCGAATACCACGGCGACAAGCTCGTGCGTCGCTTCGACAGCAACAGCTATCTGCTCATCGGCAAGGCGATGGATCTGCACGATGTCGGCCGCCATCGAGGTGGGCTCGAGGCGGCGATGGCGCGGGTGCGCGTGCCGTCGCTCGCGGTGGGTATCTGGAGCGACATGCTGTACCCCACCTACCAGCAGCGACAGATCGCCGCGCTGCTGGTGAACAGTCCGTCGAGCGAGTACATCGAACTCGACTCGCCTCACGGGCACGATGCGTTCCTCATCGAGTTCGACCAGGTGGGCCCGCCCATCGCCCGGTTCCTCGACCAGGTTGCGGGCGGCTGAGGTCGCCGGTCTCTAGGCCGACTGGGCGCCGAGTCGGCCCTGCATGATCGCCAGCGCACGGCTGCGGGCCGGCAAGCGCAGCGCGAGGAACGCGAGTGTGCCGTCGCTGTCGTGGCCGCGCAGAAGGAACACGGCCTTGCTGCCCTTGGCGGGAGCCTGCTGTTCGAGCTGCCAGTACGAGGCGTTTCGGCGCATCAACCGCTTCTGCTCGACGCGAAGCGGCCCTTCCTCGGGAACGAACACCCGGGTCTCGCGCCAGCGGCCCTGCGGGTTGCCCTGGGCGTCGATGTACTGGCCGGCGCACAGCATGCTGCGGCCGTCTTTCGACACCCAGTGTGGTTCGAGACGGATGGCCACCCAGGCGAGGCCGACGCAGACGGCGATCGACAGCACGAACCAGAAGAACTCCATGCACACAGGATGCCCGATCGGCACGGCAGAATGAGGGAGATGGCTGCCGACCTGTCCGACGCGAACGCCGACCGGATCATCTACCTCGTCGCCGCTGGGCTGGTGCTGCTCGGCATCGCGCTCGCGGTGGTCACGGTGTGGTGGTGGCGGTCGACCCGCCCCGAGCACCCGTCGCTCGGTCCGCTCGAGGTGATGGGCGAGAAGAAGTTCCGTCGCTCGAGTAGCGCCGAACGCCGCCAGATCATTGCCAACTCGCGTCCGCCCGGTGCGCAGCCGCTCATCGTCGAGCCGCCGGTGCCCCGACCCGTCGACCTGGCCATGCTGGCCGGTGCCGCCCCGCAGGGCTTCGACGACCTGCGCATCGACGCTCATGAAAGCTTTCACGAGATCGCCGTGCGTGACTTTCTCCCCGACGACGAAGCTCACATCACGCAACACGCTCGGATATTCCGAAATGCCCTTGAACGCTTTCGCGAGCGTGAGATGCGATAACAGTTTTGCCATGTCGAACGAAAGCATGCCGACGCGCTTCGTGATGCCGGCACGCTGAAGTACGTCCGGAGCCATCTCGCCGACTGCGCTGGAAGCCATCCAGCGGATCGACGCCCTGTTCGAGATCGAGCGCTCCATCAACGGTCTGCCGGCCGATCGGCGGCTCGCCGTTCGCCGGGAACAAGCCGCGCCACTGGTCGCTGCGCTCGAAGCGTGGATGCGCGAGGAACGCCGCAAGCTGTCGCGCCACTCCGACGTCGCCGGCGCCATCGATTACATGCTCAAGCGTGGGGACGCCTTCGCCCGATTCCTCGACGACGGCCGCATCTGCCTCAGCAACAATGCCGCCGAACGAGCCCTGCGTGGCATCGCCCTTGGCAGGAAAGCCTGGCTGTTCGCCGGCTCCGATCGTGGCGGCGACCGTGCCGCCTTCATGTACAGCCTCATCGTCACCGCCAAGCTCAACGACGTCGATCCCCAGGCCTGGCTGGCCGACATCCTCGCCCGTATCGCCGGCCATCCCGTCCAAAAGCTCGATGAACTGATGCCCTGGAACTGGCGCAAGCAAAACTCCGTTCACGACGCCCTGGCGGCGTAAAGAACTCCGCCCGCGGTACTCGGCGGAGGGGTACCATTCTGCCAGGGCTTGCCGGGATCGATCAGGGCGGTCTCGATACCCTGGTCGACGATCCACTTCAGGAGCGCCCGCGAGACGAACTCGGGACCGTTGTCGGACCGAAGATAGAGCGGCGTGCCGCGCTCGCTGACCAGGCGCGACAGCACCTCGATC
>JBAXSU010000150.1:0-8812 GCA_037130535.1 Actinomycetota bacterium | reverse complement strand
AATATTTACATCACAGACCTGTGCGAGCGCAGGTGCGGCAAGGCGTGCATGCACTGCATGGCTGAAGCCCACAACAGGCAATGTTGCTTGGTGACTTTAACCCTTGATGAGGTTCGCCAGTTGATGAAACTGTCGCCTGAAGATCCCTGCACGATTCAGATGATTTCTGCCAGATTTTTCATGAGTGTTGAGCAAGTTGCACGACTCAGCGACGGAGGTTTTAGCGATCCGTTATGCAGGGGGGGCTGCAATTGTTCTTGGATTGCAAATGGGCTGACTGATGACGATCCTTCTGCGACCCGCTTCGACAAGAACGTGGACATTCAATCCATACAATGCAGCAAGGGTTATGCTGCCCATAACAATGAGCGAGTTTTGCAGGCCTCCACCGTTGTAGAGCGGCGTAACCTAACTCCAACTCTTGGCCTATATCTCTCGAAGGATGAAATCTGGGCTCTCAGGTCAGGAAATGGAGGAGCCGCAGAGATCAGTGGAAGAAACCTGTCTTTACTGAGTGGAAAAAGCCTTGTTCTGGCCCTCCGACTGCGAATGACATGGCCCAGGAGAGAGATCAACCCAGATCAGTGCATCCATCCAATATTCACCAAGACAGGAACAGTAAATCCACCAGTTCTGCATCACCTTCTTGCACTCTCTCGTTTTCTGGTCCACCTCCTTCAGTGTGCTGCCTTGATGATTTCGAAGGTCACTGAGTTCGAGTTAAAATTGCGGCACTTGTACTTCCTTACAAAAGACGACAAAAAGAGCGAATATAATTATCCCAACTTTCTCGGACCCAGGGCCAAACAGATTTTACAGGCTCTAGCGGAAGGTATTGTGTGGGTCAAGGGACCAGAGCAGGACTCTTTTTCCATGCAGGATGGTAAGACATGGATACTTGATGGTTTATTTAGTCCAAGCTTGCAGCAGGCATTTATGGCTGCAAGCTTTTTTGTGAACAGAGAGCTTGCCCTGGAGAACATATTTGCTCTGACAGAGAAGGAGGAGTATGATCCCCCGCCCCGAGCATCGAAGCGGTGGTCGGCAGGACGGCCGAGCGCGAACGAGAACGAGGCGTGCGAGAACCGCAACGACCCCAACCTGGTGCGCGCCAGCTCGAGTACGAGCTGGTTGCGGGGATGGTGCGGCCACATGTAGGCCTCGACCAGCGCGCGCCCAGCCGACTCGGCTGCGGCGAACACCTCGTCGGTGTCGGCAACGGTCATCGTGAGCGGCTTCTCGCACAGCACATGCTTGCCCGCTTCGAGAGCGGCAAGGATCCAGCGACGATGGCCATCGTTGGGCAGCGGGATGTACACGGCGTCGACGTCGGACCGACGCAGCAGCTCCGCGTAGGGCGAGTCGGCGCCGTCGGGCGTGCGGCTCGCCTCGGCTACCACGACATGACCCGGACGCTCCTGCAGCGGTGGCAGGATCTTGCCGCGGTAGATGCGCGACGACGCACCGATGACTCCCCAGCGCAGCGGCTCAGCCATGGATGACCACCATCCGGATCTCGGTCATCTCCTTGATGGTGAACGCCGGCCCCTCACGAGTGTTGCCGCTGTCGCGCAGACCACCGTAGGGCTGCTGGTCGGCACGCCACGTGGGCACCTCGTTCACCAGCACGCCGCCGAAGTCGAGCGACCTGACGGCGGTGAGCGCCTTGGAGATGTCGCTCGTGAAGATGGCTGCCTGCAGGCCGTAGTCGGTGTCGTTCGCCATATCGATGGCAGCCGACAGATCGTCGTACGCGGTGACGGTGACCACGGGGCCGAACACCTCCTTGGCGCACACCTTCATGTCGGGCGTTGCATCGGCGATGACGGTGGGACGCAGCACACCATCGGCCTGCTGCGCGCCACCGGCCACCACGCGGGCCCCGGCCGCTGCCGCCTCGTCGATCCATGCCTGCACCCGGTCGCGCTCGCTCAGCGAGATGAGCGCCGACACATCGGTGGCCTCTTCCATCGGGTCGCCCACCACCAGCGACTCGACGTGCGCCACGAGCGCATCGGTGAACGCAGCGGAGATGCTGCGGTGCACCAACACCCGCTGAGTGGAGATGCAACTCTGTCCGGCGTGGCTGAAGCCGGCCACCTTGATCTTGGCCGCCGCCGTCACCCAGTCGCCATCGGGTTCGATGATGACCGGCGCGTTGTTGCCGAGTTCGAGACCCACCCGCTTGCGCGGCGCCCGGGCACGGATGCCCCAGCCCACCTCTGGTGAGCCGGTGAACGTGATGAGCGCCACGTCGGGATGGTCGACCAGCGCGTTGCCCACCGTGGAGCCACCGCCGGTGACCACCTGCAGATAGTCGGCCGGTAGCCCGCAGTCGTCGACGAGCATGCGGGCGAAGGCCAGTGAACTGAACGGGGTCTGGCTGGCAGGCTTCAGCACCACCGGGCAGCCGGCGGCGATGGCCGGCCCCAGCTTGTGCGCCACCAGGTTGAGCGGGAAGTTGAACGGGGCGATGGCGCCCACCACACCGATGGGCACGCGCAGGGTGAAGCCGATCTTGCCCTCACCGGCCGGAATGGCATCGAGCGGGATGACCTCGCCCGCCAGAGTGCGCGCTTCGGCGGCCGAGAACTGCAGCGTGCCGACAGCACGTTCGGCCTCGACGCGTGCGGTCTTGATGGGCTTGGCTGCCTCACGGGCGATGATGTCGGCGAACTCGTCGCGCCGTGCAGCAAGGTGCTGCGCGGCCCGGTCGAGGATCTCGGCCCGCTTCCACAACGGCAGAGGCCCACGCTGCAGCGCAGCCTTCGCCGTGGCGACCGCCCGGTCGACGTCGGCGGCGGTGTGGGCGGGGATGTCGCCGATGACCGACTGGTCGTAGGGAGAGCGGACGACGATCGTGGCGGCATCAGGACAGGTCGACATGAGCAGGCACGCTAGTGCGCGCCATGATGAGCACCATGCCCGCCGCCTCGCACCCCTATCTCGACTGGCACGGCCCGGTGCCATTCGCCCACCGCGGCGGTGCCAGCGATGCCCCCGAGAACACGATGCCTGCGTTCCAGTACGCCATCGACCTCGGCTACCGATACATCGAGACCGATGTGCAGGTCACCTCCGACGGTGTACTGGTGGCGTTTCACGACAACGACCTGCGCCGCACGTGTGGTCGGCCGGGTCGTATCAGCGATCTGCCGTGGAGCGAGGTGCGCACGGCGATGGTCGACGGCAAGGCCCCGATTCCCCTGCTCGAAGACCTCCTCGGCGCCTGGCCCGAGGTGCGCGTGAACATCGACTGCAAGAGCGACGCTGCCGTCACGGCCCTGGTGTCGACCCTGCAGCGCACCGCCGCACTCGACCGGGTGTGCGTCGGGGCGTTCAGCGACCGGCGTGTCCGCCGACTGCGCGACCTACTGGGCGATGGGCTCTGCAGCGCGCTCGGCCCGGCCGGGGTGGTCGCCTTGCGCTTCGGACGTCCGCGCTCGCTCGCCGGTCAGACCGCGCAGGTACCCGTGCGCCAGGGGCCGCTCACCGTGGTCGACCAGGCGTTCGTCGACCGAGCCCACCGCCTCGGCATCCACGTGCACGTCTGGACAATCGACGAACCCGCCGAGATGCAACGACTGCTCGACCTCGGGGTCGACGGCCTCATGACGGATCGGCCAGCGGTGCTGCGCGATGTGTTCGAGGCTCGCGGCCACTGGCAACCCTGAGCCACACCGCCGCGGCAAGGAAGAACACACCGGCCGCTGCGCACAGCCACGGACCGGCGCCGACGTCGATCGGGGTTCCCGAACTGCCCACCGCGAGGACGGCTGCGATGCCGCCCGCGTACAACGCTGCCACCGCGGCCACGATGAGCGACCACGCGGACCTGCCCCACCAGGCCAGCACCACCGCTGTGGTGACCAGCAACGGGACGAACGGCCAGCCCCCGATCAGCGTGGCGGCTGGGCCATCGGGGGCGATGTCGAGCCGGTCGACCAGACCGATGAGTGCATAGCTCGACCGCGAGGTCGAGCCCGAGTGCAGCCACGGCAGAAAGGTGCCGGCCACCAGCAGCACACCCGCCGACGTGAGCACGACGAGCGGGCGGAGCGGGCGGCGTTCCATGCGCCCGATCGTACGGGGCGGGCGTATCGTGCGCGCATGCAGGCAGCAGCACCCTCACCGGCCACCGTGCGCTCTCCCGGAGCGATGGTGGCGTCGGCGGATCAACTGGCCACGCAGGCAGGACTCGCTGTTCTGGCCCGCAGTGGCAACGCCGTCGATGCCGCCATTGCCACGAACGCCGCGATTGCTGTGACCGGGCCGCACCTGTGTGGGATGGGTGGCGACCTGTTCGCCCTCGTGCACGACGGCACCGGCGTGCACGCCCTCAACGCGAGCGGTCGTGCCGGCGCGGGCGCCGATGCCGAGGCACTGAGGGCCGACGGGCACCACGAGATGCCGTTCCGCCACGACGTCCGCACCGTCACCGTGCCGGGCTGTGTCGACGGCTGGTGCTCGCTCCACGCCCGCTTCGGCCGCCTGCCGCTCGCCGACGTGCTGGCCCCCGCCATCCGGCTGGCGGCCGACGGCTTTCCCGCCTCGCCCCTGCTGGTGGGTTCGCTCGCCATGGTCGATTACCGCGCCGCCGAAGCCCTCGGCGAACTCGCCCGGCAAGCGCGTCGGCCCGGCGACCGGGTGCGTCGACCGGGCGTGGCCGCAGCGCTGCGCGCCGTCGCCGCCACCGGACGAGCAGGGTTCTACGAAGGGGCCTTCGGCGAAGGCCTGCTCGCCCTCGGCAACGGCTGGTACACCGCCGACGACCTCTCGACCCCGGGCGCCGACTGGGTGAACCCGCTGACCTCTGATGCGTTCGGCATCACCCTGCACACCATCGCCCCCAACTCGCAGGGCTACTTGCTCCTCGGCTCGGCGGGCCTGGCGACCAACATCAACGGGAGTGGCGGCATCGACCTGCCAAGCGATCCCGACGACCCGCAGTGGGCGCACCTGCTGGTCGAGTGCGCCAAGGCCGCGGGCCGCGATCGGCCCTCCGTACTGCACGACCGCGCCGACGGTGCCGCACTGCTCGAGGCCATCGCTCGCCGCGGCGGCGAGATCGACCCCGGCCGTGCTGCTCCTCCGGTCGTGCACCATCGCGATGGCGACACCACCTACCTCTGTGCGGTAGATGGCGACCGGATGGCAGTGTCGCTCATCCAGTCGAACGCGTCGGGCTTCGGCTCGTGGCTGGTCGAGCCCACCACCGGCATCAACCTGCACAACCGCGGGCTCGGCTTCTCGCTCGAACCCGGTCACCCGGCCGAACTGGCAGCCGGTCGCCGCCCGCCTCACACGCTGGCACCAGCGCTGGCCACCCGACCCGACGGATCGTGCGCCGCGGTGTTCGGCACGATGGGCGGCGACGGGCAACCGCAGATCCTGCTCCAGCTGGCTGCGCGCCTGTTTCGTCATAGGCAGAATCCGGCAGCTGCGCTCGACGCAGCCCGCTGGGTGCTGCGCGGACCGGTCACCGGCTTCGACACCTGGACCGCGTCCGAGGGCGCCGACCTGCTCCTCGAGGACCACGTCCCGCCCTTTTGGCCTGCTGAGCTGGCACGACTCGGCCACCGCGTCGCCATGGCCCCAGCCTTCGACAGTGCGTTCGGGCATGCGCAAGCCATCGTCGTTCAGCCCGACGGCATGCTGGCAGGCGGAACCGACCGACGCGCTCGCGTCGGCTCTGTTGCAGGCACGTGAAATCCTCCACCTGACCCTGCGGCGAGGCCGATGGCCTGGGCACCCCACGACTAACGTGGGGCCATGCGCGTCGACACCAACTTCTTCTGCACCGTCCCGATGCCCGATGCCGGCGACCCGGCCGTTGCGGCAACCTCGCGTCGCTACGGCAACGACGCGGTCATCGAGTGCTACGAGAACCTCGTGGCCTGGGCGAAGACCGCCGACGAGGTGGGCATCGACACGATGTGGCTCACCGAGCACCACTTCCAGTACGAGGGCTACGAGGTGTTGCCGAACCTCATCATGTTCGGCCTCCACCTCGCCCATCTCACCAACGACCTGCGGCTCGGGCAGATGTTCAACGTCGTGCCGCAGTGGCACCCGCTGCGCCTGGCCGAAGACTTCGCACTCGCCGACATCGTCACCGGCGGCCGGATGGAGTTCGGCGTCGGCCGTGGCACCGTGCCCCGTGAGGCGTGGGCCCTCGGCACCGTGGTGGCCTCGGGCGACAACGCGATGTCGGCCGAGCACGACCGCATCAACCGCGAGACCTTCGAAGAGGCGATGGAGGTGATCAAGCTCGCCTGGTACAACGAGCGCTTCTCGTACCGCGGTAAGCACTTCACCTTCCCGTCCGACGACATCCCCGACCGCGGCTCGATGGTGAACGACCTCACCCTCATCCCCAAGCCGCGCCGCGTGGTCGACGTCTACCAGCCGGTCACCTCACCCGAGACGATCGAATACGTGCCCCGTGCCGGCCACAAGGCCGTCTACTGGCTGCAGAACGCCGAGAGCCAGAAGCAGAAGTGGGACCGCTACGCCGAGATCCGCGACGAGATGGGCGACCCGGTTGCGCCCGGCGAGGATCGCTGCCTGGTGCTGAACCTGCACGTCGGCCGCACCCGCGAAGCAGCCATGAAGCGCGGTCGCCCCGGCCAGGACGAGTTCAACAAGTTCCTGTCGCCCTACGGCCGCTTCAGCAGCTACCGCAACCCCGACGGCTCGAAGGTGGCCTTCGACCACTGCCCCACGGTGGAGGAGAGCAACGAGCAGAAGATCCAGATCGTCGGCTCCATCGACGACGCCGTCGACGCCATCGGATTCTGGCGCGACCTGCTCGACCTGAAGCACATCTGCTTCTTCCTCGACTTCCCCGGGGTAGGTCGCGAGGAGATGATCGAGCAGATGCACCTCGTCACCGAAGAGGTCTTCCCCCGCCTCGGCGAGCCCATCGAGCGGCGGCCGCGCACCGGCCAGATGATGACCGGCCAGCGCGTCTGACGAACCGATGACCCACATCGCACCGGGCGAGCAGTGGATCGCCCTGCCCGCGTTCGCCGAACCGCACGCCCATCTCGACAAAGCCTTCCTCGCCGAGGTGGTCGACAACCCCACCGGCGACCTGCTCGGTGCCATCCGGGCGATGGAGGCCAACCGTCATCTCGTCACCCTCGACGACACCGTCGAGCGCGCCGAACGGGCGGCACGCCTGCTGCTGGCCAATGGCACCACCGCCATCCGCACCCATGCCGACATGACGATGGAGAACGGCCTGAAATCGGTCGAGGCGCTCATCACGGTGCGCGAACGACTGCGCGGCGAGGTCGACATCCAGGTGGCCGTGCTGTGCGGATGGCCCTCCACCGGCGTCCGTGGCGCCGACCACCGTGCGCTGTTGCGCGAGGCGATCGCCATGGGCATCGACCTGGTGGGTGGTTGCCCGCATCTGGAAGACGACGCGCACGAGGCGAACGACAATTTCCTCACCATCGCCGCCGAAGCCGGCCTGCCGGTCGATCTGCACACCGACGAGACCCTCGACCCGACGATGCTCGCCCTCGACGATCTGGCCCGACGCGTTGTCGCCACCGGCTTTCCGTACCGCGTGACCGCCAGCCACTGCTGCTCGCTGGGTATGCAACCCGTCGACGTGCAACGGGCCGTCGCCGAGCGGGTGGCCGAGGCAGGCATCGGCGTGGTGGTGCTGCCGCACACCAACCTGTACCTGCAGGGACGCGATCACCAGGCAGCCATGCCTCGAGGGCTCACCGCCGTGAAGGCGCTGCGCGACGCTGGCGTGGTGGTGGCTGCCGGCGCCGACAACCTGCAGGACCCGTTCAACCCGGTGGGCCGTGGCGACCCGCTCGAGACCGCATCGCTGATGATGATGGCCGCCCACCTGCTGCCCGGTGAGGCCCTTGCCAGCGTGTCGACCGACGCCCGTGCGGTGATGGGCCTGGGGCCCAGCGACGACCTCGTGCACGTGCGAGCGGCTACGGTTCGCGAAGCCATCGCGTTCGGCCCACCCGGGCGCACGGTGCAGCGTCACGATGCAAGTCCGCACCCTGACGGAGACGTAACATTGACGACACACAGAGGCAACGCTGCGCCCCGGCAGAGCCCCTATGGTCAGGGGGAGTGATGACATCCACAGACGTCGCCCAGTCCGGGCAGGGAGCACCCACCGCTACCGGTGCACCGGCCCTGCGCTTCAAGAACCTGTCGATGGTGTTCCCCGATGGAACACACGCAGTCGACAACGTCAGCTTCGACGTGCGCCCCGGCGAGTTCGTCACCGTCGTCGGCCCGTCCGGCTGCGGCAAGAGCACCCTGTTGAAGATCGCTTCCGGTCTGCACGATCCCACCACTGGGTCCGTCGACGTCGATCGCAAGTCGGTCGGCTACGTGTTCCAGGACGCCACGCTGCTGCAGTGGCGCACGGTTCAGCGCAACGTCGAACTTCTCGCTGAGCTCGAAGGCGTCGGCAAGGCCGAGCGCGCACGGCGCGCCGCCTCGGCCATTCAACTGGTGGGGCTGGCCGGCTTCGAGGGCAAGTACCCGAAGCAACTGTCGGGTGGCATGAAGATGCGCGCTTCCCTGGCGCGCACGCTGGTGCTCGATCCGAAGGTGTTCCTCTTCGACGAGCCGTTCGGCGCGGTCGACGAGATCACCCGCGAACGTCTGAACGACGAAGTCATCCAGCTGTTCGAGCGCGAGCGCTTCGCCGGGTTGTTCATCACTCACTCCATCAGCGAGGCCGTGTTCCTCTCCACCCGTGTGCTGGTGATGAGCGCCCGACCCGGCAGCATCGTCGCCAGCTACGACATTCCGTTCGACT
>JBAXSU010000015.1:0-30085 GCA_037130535.1 Actinomycetota bacterium | reverse complement strand
CGGCCACTTCGTTCACCACGTCGGCGCGCCGACCGGCGATGAGCACGTTGGCTCCTTCGGCCGTGAACAGCCGGCTGATCGCTTCACCGAAACCACTGTGGCCGCCTACGACGACGGCTGTCTTTCCTTCGAGTTTGCCCATGGCTGCGAGTGTACGAAGCGCAGACGCTCAGGCCGTCACTCGCCGCGAGTGGAAGCGGGCAAGCCCGCCAGATGGGCGGTGTCGCCGTAGCGACGCAGGCTCCATGTCGACGCGTTCTGGCGCACAAGTTCGGTGATCGACGTGTTCAACGTGTTGATCCAGAACCCACCCGTGGGTGCTGCCTTCAGGGCTTGGCGGAGCACGGCGTCGATGACCCCACCATGGCACGCCACCACGATGGTCTTGTCTTCATACCGTTCGATCGTGCGCCGCACCGCCGAACCCACGCGGAACTGGAAGGCGGCGAGCGTTTCGCCACCGGGGAAGGTCACCCCGAACGGGTCGGAGTCTTCCCAACGGTTGCTGCCGTACTTGGCAACGAACTCATCGAAGCTCATGCCATCGCATTCGGGGCCAGGGTCGTGTTCGCCGAAGCCCTCGTCAGTCACGATCTCGGGCGAACCGAAGGCCTGAGCCACGATTTCGGCGGTTTGCCGGGCGCGCGGGAAGTGGCTGGAAATCAGCACATCGGGGGTGAACTCGGGCGTAGTGGCCCATCGGTCGCGCAAGCGCTCGGCCTGTCGAATACCCAACGGCGATAGCCCCGAGCAGGTGCGGTGCCCACCGATGACACGTTCGACTGTCACGATCGATTCGCCATGGCGAACGTAGATGATCCGAGTCATCGCTGGCCCATCGCCCTCAGGCGAGTTTCTCGACGAACGACTCGAGTTGGCGCAGGTTGCGGCACTCGTACACACCATCGGTGTGTGTGCCGTACTCGCCCACGATCGAGTCGCCGGTGTTCCAGTAGCTCTTCGGCTCGGGGTTCAGCCAATACACGTGGCGAGCCTTCGATCGGATCTGCTTGATCACCCAGGCTTGGCTGGCGTGGTAGTTGTTGCGCGCATCGCCGAGCAACAGCACGGTGCTCTTCGGGCCCACGTCTTTGCCGTACTTCTCCCAGAACACTTCGAAGGCATGGCCGTAGTCGCTGTGGCCGTCGACCCACACCACATCGGCTTCGGTGTTCACCCGATGGATGGCGTCTTGGATATCTTCGGTGTTCTTGAAGAAGTCGGTGACCTCGTCGATGCCATCGATGAACACGAACGAGCGCACCTTCGAGAACTGGTTCTGGATGGCGTACACGAGCATCAGGGTGAACCGAGCGAACGCTGCCACCGAACCCGAGATATCGGCGATGACGATGAGTTCGGGTTTGGCTGGGCGCGGGTACTTGAACTTCGGTTCAGCCGGCACACCGCCGTAGCTCAGCGAGTGGCGCACGGTGTTGCGGAAGTCGAGCGGGCCCTTGCGGCCGTGGCGACGCTTGCGCGCCAGGCGCGCCGCGAGCTTGCGGGTGAGCGGGCCGAGTGCCTTACGTAGATTCTGCATCTCGTCGCGCGACGCATGCATGAACTCCACGTCTTCCGGCAGCGGCTTGCGCAGCGTCTTGGCCATGGCTTCGGCACCGCGGTCGGCCACGAGCCGGCGACGGATCTCGGCTTCGATCTCTTTCTTGAACTGCTCGATGCGATCGTTGTATTCGTCGCGCTCGAGACGCTCTTCGAGCGGTGTGAGTTCGCCACCCACTTCCTCACGGCTGGCATCCATGAGCTTGTCGAGCATGCCGTCGAGGTCGAGGTTGCGCAGCGTGCGGTACAGGTAGTACGTGCCACCGACGGGACGGCCAGGTTCCATACCGGCGAAGCGCTGCACGGCCTGCTTGGCGAGGGCCCGCATCATGCCTTGGTCGCCGTTCATCAGCGCCTGCATCAGCATCTGCGCCATCTCTTCGGGCGTCAGCGAATCCATCGAGCCGCCGGCGCCACCGCGCCCGTCGCCCTGGCGCATCTGCTCTTGCATCTCGCGCCACATCTCGTCGATCGCGTCGTCGTCGCCCGGCTTGATCTTGTACTCGGGGCCACGCAGGCTGAAGTACACCTCGAACACCGTCTCGAACGAGCGCCAGTGCGCGTTGTTCTTCACCATCGTCGCCCCGAGGGCGTACTTGAACGCCTCGCGATCCTCGATGGGGATGTGCTGCACGGCCTCCATCGCGTCGAGGTTCTCGGTGAGCGACACCGGGATCCCCGCATTGCGGAGTTCGGCAACGAAGCCGGCGAGCAGCTCGAGCATTACTTGTCGACCGAGAGCTCTTTCGCCGCCTTGGCGATGTCGGTCTGGTACTTCAGCAGGATGTGGAGGGTCTCTTTGGCCTGCTGGGCGTCGATGCTCTCCACACCGAGCAGCACCAAGGTGCGGGCCCAGTCGATGGTCTCACTCACCGACGGCGCCTTCTTCAGGTCGAGCTGGCGGATGCTGCGCACGATGCGGGCGATCTGGTCGGCGAGGTTGGTCGACACACCCGGCACCTTGGTGAGCACGATCTCTTTCTCGCGCTCCATGTCGGGGTAGTCGACGTGCAGGAACAGGCAGCGGCGCTTCAGGGCTTCGCTGAGCTCGCGGGTGTTGTTCGAGGTGAGGAACACCAGCGGGATCTGCTTGGCGACAATGGTGCCCAACTCGGGAATGCTCACCTGATATTCGGACAGGATCTCGAGCAGCAGTGCCTCGGTCTCCACCTCGACGCGGTCGACTTCGTCGATGAGCAGCACCACCGGCTCGGTGGAACTGATGGCCTCGAGCAGCGGACGGGTGAGGAGGAACTCATCGCTGAAGATGTCGTCGTGGACTTCGCTCCACGAGTCGCTGTTCTTGTCGGCCTGGATGCGCAGCAACTGCTTCTTGTAGTTCCACTCGTACAGCGCCTTCGACTCGTCGAGGCCCTCGTAGCACTGCAGGCGGATCAGCCGCGCGCCCAGCAGTTCGGCCGTGCTCTTGGCGAGCTGGGTCTTGCCGGTACCGGCAGGACCCTCCACCAGGATCGGCTTACCCAATCGGTCGGCCAGGAACACGACACCGGAGATGCCGTCGTCGGCCAGATAGTTCACGCCCTTCAGGCCATCGCGCACCTGCTGGACGTTCTCGAAACGCTCACCCATGCCCGGCACCCTATCCGCCCCCTTGACCGCGGGGTCAATCGAACGCAGCCCCACCCCACTCCCCCATCCGTGAGCGAACACCCGCTGACGGGGCGGCCGAACTCACGAACCCCATGGCTCCGTGAGCCTCGGCCCGGTGCAGTGTGGCCCAGACGCACGAAGCTGCAGAACCAGCGCGAAGCGGCGATCAGCGATGACGAGCCGACAACTGGGCGGCGATCGACATCAACTCATCGACCACCTGCGCCAGACGACCGTCGATGTCGTCGTCGGTGACCCGGTTCACCTGCCAGCCGATCATCGCCGCCTGCCGGTCGTTCTCCTTGTCGCGCTGCGCGTCGAACCGGCCGCCGTGCCAGGTGACATGGTCGATCGGAATCGCCCACTTCCAGGGTCGAACGGCAATGTCGGCATGAATCGCCCAACCCCCGGGCAGATCGATCCGAACCTGACGCTCCATCCCCTTCAGCCCGGCGCGCCGCAGCGCGTCGAACAGCACCACCTCGAGGTGCGAGTCGGCTGGCTTCATCCAGATCGGTCGGCGGCCGAGCACCCTGACGAAGCGGGCCGAGCCGGGACGCGCCGGGTGGTAGAGACGGCGCGCCGTGTCGTGCAGCGTCTGTGCCGTGCACCACTTGTGGTCGATGATCTGCTCGATGACCGACTCGAGGTCGATGTCGCCGAGTGGGTGCGCGAGGTCGAATGCCAACCTCGGCGGGCTCACCACTCTGATGCCGTCCGCGCGCACGACCACATCGATCGGATCGAGCAGGTTGCAGCGCCGGACGACGATGTCAGAATGCGACAGCGTGTTGGCGAAGTGCGGTACCCGCACCTCGATGAGCGGTGACGAGCCCATCCGGCGAACGCCCCACAGCCGACCGCCGGCGCGGCCGGTGATGACCGCTCGGTCATCAGCCAGACAGATGCCGAGGCAACGCCCCTCGAGTGAATCGGGGGTGGAACGTGCCCTGTACACCCCACGGAGGAAGGGAACCAACAGGCCATCGGCGACGAGAGCCTCGCGCTGGTGGTCGGTCAGGCCGAGTGCGCGGAGCCGGGCCGTCGTGGTGTAGCCGTAGTGATCGTGCAAGTGGTCGGCAAGTGCACTGGAGAATGCAGGCATGGCATGCCCCCATTGTTCGGTCGCCGCTACAGGGCGAATCGCAGACACTCGGGGGAAGCGCTCGTACGGTACCGCCGGCGCCACCCACCCCCACACAACTCGATCCATCCGTGAGCAGCGACCGGCTCACAGCCGGCGTTCGCTCACCGACCCCACTGCTTCGTGAGCGGGGCCCGCCCCCACGGGGACCCACGCTCACGAAGCCTGGGGCGAGCGGGCGGCAAGGCGGCGGCAAGGAGGCGGCACGGTGGGCGGCGGCAAGGCGGCGGCACGGCAGCGGCGGCAAGGCGGCGGCACGGTGGGCGGCACCGGGGGCCAGGGAGCGGCGCGTAGTGTTGAGACGTGCGGAACCCGGTGGCCACGTGAGCAGCCTGCTGCGCAGCAACGTCGTCGTCGCCTCGGGCACGCTGCTGTCGCGGCTCACCGGTCTCATCCGAGTTGCGGTTTTCGCGATGGTGATCGGCCAGACCGCGTTGGCCGACGCCTACAACGGCGCCAACAGTTCGCCGAACGCGATCTACGAACTGCTCCTCGGTGGTGTGCTGTCGGCGTCGCTGGTACCCATGTTCACCAAACAGGCCACCGACCGCGACGACCGGGCCACCACGGCCATCATCAGCACCGCGGTCGTGGCCCTCACCGGCCTCACCACCCTCGCGGTCATCGCCGCTCCGTGGGTGTTCCGGCTGTTCTCCATCCGTGTCCACGCTGGCGTCGACCCGACCGAGTTCCGCGACGCGGGCACCACGCTCGCCCGCATCTTCTTGTTCCAGATCTTCTTCTACGGCATCACCGCGCTCGCCGCTGCCCTGCTGCAGGCCCGCCGACGGTTCTTCGCCGCAGCCTGGGCGCCGGTGCTGTCGAACGTGATCATCATCATCTCGTTGCTGCTGGTGTGGAACGAGTTCGACGGGCGCGAGCCACAACTGGTGGAGGTGCTCAGCAACAACCGTCTGGCCTGGACCCTCGGCCTCGGCGCAACCATGGGCATCGCCGTGACGGCTCTGGCGTTGCTGCCGGCGCTGCGGGCCGCCGAGGTGCCGATGGGGTTCAACCCCGAGTTCCGCCACCCCGCCGTGAAGCGGCTGCTCCGGATGAGCGTCTGGACCTTCGGATACGTGGTGGCCAACCAACTGGCCATCATCGTGGTGCAGAACCTCGCCGAACCCGGTAGCGGTGGGCCCGACGCGTACTCGAAGGCGTACATCTTCTTCGTCCTCCCCCACGGCCTGCTGGCGATGTCGATCGTCACCACGTTCACTCCCGAGCTCGCCTCGAGCGTGAAGGCACGCGACCGGGCCGGGTTCACCGACCGGATGTCGCTCGGCCTGCGCCTCATCGCGCTGCTCACCATCCCCGCCGCGGCTGGCATGTTCGTGCTGCGCCGACCGCTCATCGGGGTCGCTCTGCAGCACGGCAACTTCACTGCTGCCGCGGCGTTGAACACCAGCCGGGCGCTCGGCGGGTTCGCCGTCGGACTCGTCGGCTTTTCGCTGTACCTGTTCGCGCTGCGCGGCTTCTACGCCCACGAGGACACGCGCACTCCGTTCGTCATCAACCTCTTCGAGAACCTCATCAACATCGTGCTGGCGTGGGTGTTGTACGACCGCTTCGGAGTGCTCGGCCTCGGCCTGGCGTTCGCCATCGCCTACCTCGTCACTGCGGTGTGGTCGCTCCAGGTGCTCAGCTACAAGATGCGCGGCTTCCAGGTGGGCGGCACCCTGCGCCGCATCGCGCCGATGCTGCTCGCCGGCCTGGTGATGGCAGAGGTGATGTGGGTGGCTGCCCGCCTGGTGGGCGGCAACGTGGGCCTGGGTGCCCTTGCCCGTGTGGTCGTGGCCGGCATCGTCGGCATCGCCACCTACCTCGGTGTGCTGATGCTGCTGCGGGTGCCCGAACTCGACCAGGTACGCAGTCGGTTCGCCACCAAGTTCGGCCGCTCGTAAGCCGGCCGGGTCGGGTCAGACCAGCACGACCAGATCGTCGCGGTGCACTACCTCGTGGGCGAGGCCCGGGTCGATCTCGGAGGTGCGCCGGCCCTTGATCGACCGCAGCGTGGCCGCATCCGACAGCGCCATCCCGCGGGCGACCACGGCCCCGTCGACGCCGACGACCTCGACGATGGCCTCCTCACCGAAGTCGCCGCGAACATCGACCACCCCGGCGGGCAGCAGCGACGACCCGCGCTCGACCAGTGCCCGACGGGCACCGTCGTCGATGACAACCGCGCCCTCGGCCTGACTGGCGAAGCCGATCCACAGCTTGCGAGCCGACAGCCGGTGGTCGTGGGGCATGAACGTGGTGCCCACGTCGAGGTCGGCGACCGCGTCGACGAGTACGTCGGCCCGGGCCGCCCGGGCGATGACCGCGCGCACGCCGCTCCACGACGCCATACGCGCCGCCGACAGCTTCGAGGCCATACCACCGCTGCCCCGGTTCGAGCCGGTGGAGCCTGCCGTCACCGACAGCAGCGGGTCGTCGGCGGCTACGCGAGCCACCAGCGTGGCCGTGGGGTCGGTGCGCGGGTCTGCGGTGTACAGGCCGTCGATGTCGGTGAGCAGCACCAGCAGGTCGGCGCCCAGGCTGTGCGCCACCAGCGCGGCGATGCGGTCGTTGTCGCCGTAGCGGATCTCGTCGCTGGCAATGGCGTCGTTCTCGTTCACGATGGGCACGCAACCCAGTTCGAGCAGGCGCACCATCGTGTTGCGGGCGTGCAGGTACTGGTTGCGGTCGATGAAGTCGTGCGGCACCAGCAGTACCTGCGCGGCCACCACCCCGCGGGCCCCGAGGCAGCGGTTGTACACCTCCATCAGACGGCTCTGACCGGCCGCCGAGAGCGCCTGGAGAGTGAGCGTGTCGGTGGGCCGGGCGCCGAGGCCCAGCGCAGCCACACCGGCCGAGATGGCGCCGCTGCTGACCAGCACCACGTCGTGCCCGACCGCCCGCAGCGCTGCCAACTGCGCGCACAACGTGTCGATGACACCCTCGTCGATGACACCCAGCGGGTCGGTGAGCGACGAGGTACCGATCTTGGCGACGATTCTCACGGCTGGTACTCGAAGCTGAACGAGGCGATCCACACGATGTCGCCCTCCGCAGCTCCGACCTTGGCGAGCATCTTGGGCACACCGAGCCGTTCGAGTTGGTGGTCGATGTACGACAGCGCTTCGGGGGTGGTGACGTCGTTGAGTGCTACCACTCGTTCCACCTGGCGGCCGACGAGACGGAACTCGTGGTCGCCGAGACGTTCGACGCGAGCACCGTCGACATCGGGACGGATGATGACGATGCCGGGCTCGTCGGGCTGAGCAGCACGCGCCTCGGCCACCAGCGTGGCCAGACGGCCCACCAGCGCGCGTACGCCCTGATGGGTGATGGCCGAGATCGACTCGCCATCCCACGGGAACACGGCCATGTCGGCCTTGGTGCCCACGGTGAGCCGGGGCCGCTCGAGCAGCTCGGGCTGGTAACTGCCCAACTCGTCGAGGAGGATGCGCTCCTGCTCGTCGGGCGGGGTGTCGTGGTCGGGGGCGAGATCGACCATCATGCACAGCACCCGGGCCCGCTCGATGTGGCGCAGGAACTGGTGGCCGAGGCCGCGCCCCTCGCTGGCGCCCTCGATGAGGCCGGGAATGTCGGCGACGACGAAGTTGGTGTCGTCGTCGATGCTGACCACACCGAGGTTCGGCTCGAGCGTGGTGAAGGGGTAGTTGGCGATCTTCGGCCGTGCCGCCGAGATGACACTGATGAGCGTGCTCTTGCCCACATTGGGGAAGCCGACGAGGGCAACGTCGGCCATGAGCTTCAGCTCGAGCCGCAGCCAGCGATCCTCACCATGCTCGCCCTGCTCGGCGAAGCTGGGCGCACGACGCCGGTTCGACGCGAACTTGGCGTTGCCACGGCCTCCCCGACCGCCCTGGGCCGCACGCCACCGGTCGCCATGGCGGGCGAGGTCGGCCATCAACTCGCCGGTGTACATGTCGTAGGCGATCGTGCCCTCGGGCACGTGCACCTCGAGCGAGTCGCCGCGACGGCCGTGCATGTCTTTGCCCTTGCCGTGCACGCCGTTCACGGCGCGGCGGTGGGGGTGATCCTTGAAGGCCAGCAGTGACGAGACGTTGCGATCGGCCACCAGCCACACGTCGCCGCCGTCGCCGCCGTCGCCGCCGTTGGGCCCGCCGAACGCAACCGGGCCCTCGCGTCGGAACGATACGCAGCCCGCGCCGCCGTCGCCACCGCGCACATTCAGTTGGACTTCGTCGACGAAACCGCTCATAGAGACCTCGCGAGGCTACCGGTGGCACACCACACCCATTCGTTAGCCTGTGGCCGTGACCACCGGGCCCGATCCACTGCATCTCGCCGAGGTCGCCGAACGTGCCGAACGCTGGGCCTCCACCATGGCCGGCCACCAGGCTGACGCCGGGGTGCGACTCGCTCACGCCGACTCGTGGGCCGGTAGTGGTTCGCCCGATCTACACGACCGGCGCACTCGCGAAGCCACCGAGCACCAGACCCTGGCCACGCTGGCCACTCGCTCGGCCGAGGCCGGCAGCCGGGCGGTGGAGGAAGAGCCCGATCCGTGGCGCACCTGTTTCGAACGCGACCGCGATCGCATCCTCCACGCCGCTGCCTTCCGCCGCCTGGCGGGCAAGACGCAGGTGTTCGTGTTCCCCGACGACCACCAGCGCACCCGGCTCACCCATGCGCTCGAGGTGGCCCAGGTGGCGGTGTCGGTGGCCCGGGTGCTGGGGCTGAACACGGCGCTCACCGAGGCCATCGCCCTGGGGCACGATTGTGGGCACGGCCCCGGTGGCCACGCCAGCGAAGACGCCCTCAGCATCTACGTCGACGGCGGGTTCGACCATGCCCAGTGGGGTGCCGACGTCACGCTCGCGCCATTGAACCTGTGCGTCGAAACGCTCGACGGCATCCGCAACCATTCGTGGAGTCGCCCGGCCCCGGCCACGCCGGAGGGCGAGGTGGTCAGTTGGGCCGACCGCATCGCCTACGTCTGCCACGACTTCGAAGACGCGGTTGCATCGGGAGTCGTCAGCGCCGACATGTTGCCCGCCGTCGTGCGCGACCGCTGCGGCACCCGCCGCGCCCAGCAGATCGGTGCCTTCATCACCGGCATGATCGACGCCGCAGCGCAGTCGGGACGCATCGGCATGACGGCACCCGTCGCCGAGGCGTTGGCGGCGTTCCGCGCGTTCAACTACGAGCACGTCTATCTACGCCCCGCGTCGCAGCATCAGGCTGCCGCCGTGGTGGCCCTGTTGCGCGCCCTGGTCGAGCACTACGCCGACCGACCCAACATCATCCCGGGCATCCACTCGGTCGATGCCGGCAGCCCTGCCGCGCTGCACGCGGCCGTTGCCTACGTGGGCGGCATGACCGACCGGTTCGCCTGTCGCCAGGGCACGGCCCTGCTCGGTTGGGGTCCCGACCGCCTACCCCGGGGCGTCGACCTCTACGGCTGAGGCCGCACTGTTCAGCCGGTGATGCGTTCGGCCACCACGGGGCCAGCCACCGCGGCCCTGCTTCCCAATCGGTAAGCAGCCTGCACCATCGCCACGGCCTGCGCGGCAGTCGCCTCACTGCGGGCGTGCACCCGGGCGAGCGGTTCGCCGACCGCCACCGGCGTACCCACGGCTACCAGGTCGGTGAGCCCGACGGCGTGGTCGACAGGGTCGGTGGGTCGGGTGCGTCCACCGCCCAGCACCACCACGGCCAGACCCACCTGGCGGGTGTCGATGCGACCCACGGTGCCGGCTCGCGGCGCTGGCACCGGCACCACGAGCGGGGCTCGTTCGAGGTGCTTCCAGGGCCGGGTGAGCAGGTAGCCCGGGCCCCCCAGCGCCTTCACCATGCGGCCGAATCGCTCAGCAGCCGACCCGTCGGCGAGCGCCTGTTCGAGTTGCCGCCGTGCAGCCACCGGAGTTCGGGCCAGACGGCCGAGCACCAGCATCTCGGCACCCAGCGCCAGCACGGCCTCGTGCAGCCGGGGCTCGCGGCGCGCACCAGTGAGGTAATCGATGGCGTAGGCCATCTCGAGCGCGTTCCCCGCGACGCTGGCCAGCGGTTGGTCCATGTCGGTGAGGAGCGCCGTGGTGCGTACCCCGGCCCCGTTGGCCACACCGACGATGCTCTCCGCCAGGCGTCGGGCATCGGTCGGCTTCGCCATGAATGCGCCATTGCCGAACTTCACATCCATGGCCAGACCGTCGAGGCCCGCTGCCAACTTCTTCGACAGGATCGAGGCCGTGATGAGCGGGATGCTCTCGACCGTCGAGGTGACGTCACGGATGGCGTACAGCCGTTTGTCGGCCGGGGCGAGCTCGGCGGTCTGACCAATGACTGCGCATCCCACTCGGCCCACCACCCGCCGGAACTCGGCCAACGACGGTGTGGCCCGGTACCCCGGGATGCTCTCGAACTTGTCGTAGGTACCGCCGGTATGACCGAGGCCGCGCCCGGAGATCATCGGCACGTACCCGCCGCAGGCCGCCACCAGCGGTGCCAGCATCAGGCTCACGGTGTCGCCCACTCCACCCGTCGAGTGCTTGTCGAGCACCGGACCGTCGAGTGCCCACGACAGCTGCGCGCCGCTGCGGGTCATCGCCCGGGTGAGGCCCACCGCCTCGTCGATGGTCATGCCGCGGAAGTACACGGCCATCGCGAATGCAGCCGCCTGGGCATCGGCCACCGCGCCCGACGTGAGTCCGGCGACGAAGTCGTCGATCTGTTCGGTGGTCAGCTCGCGGCCGTCGCGCTTGGCGCGGATGATCTCCTGGGGCAGCATCAGGTCCTCCCGTCGAGCACTGCATCGACCGCGTCGAGCAGTCCGCTGGCACCGAACCGGAACGTGTGGGCAGTGGCCCACGACGGGCCCATCACCTCGTCGGCCAGCGCCAGGTATGCGGCGGCGTCGTCGAGGGTGCGAATGCCGCCCGACGGCTTCACCCCCACCGACCGCCCCGAGTCGCGGATTGCCTCGAGCAGCGTGCGCACGGCCTCGAGGGTGGCCGAGCGATCGGTCTTACCGGTGGAGGTCTTCACGAAGTCGGCGCCTTCGCGGATGGCCAGATCGGCAGCGGCACGCACCTCGGCCTGCGACGGGTAGCCGCCCGACTCGAGGATGACCTTCAGGTGGTGCGGCGTCGGCACGACAGCTCGCACCGCGCGCACCATGGCTGCTGCGGCGGCGACATCGCCGGCCAGCAATGCCCGGTAGGGCAGCACGAGGTCGACCTCGTCGGCCCCGGCGGCGAGCACTGACTGCGTCTCGGCCACCGTGGCCTCCACATCGGTGTCACCGGCAGGGAAGTTCACCACCGTGGCCACGCGCACGCCGCTGCCGCGCAACAGGCCCACGGCTTGGGCGACGAATCCCGGCCACACGCACACGGCAGGCACGGCAGGCACATGATCGACGGCTCGATCGCACAGTCGCTCGATCGCCTCTGGCGTGCACGCACCGTCGAGGTTCGTGAGATCGATCAGGCCTCGTACTCGCGCTGCCAACTCCGCATCTCGCACGACCCCACCGTACTCGTCGCCGACGCGACGAAACCCGGCACTGCGGCCGGGTTTCGCGAGGAGAACTGGTAGCGCCTGGTCAGGCGTTGGGGATGACGTCGACGACGCGACGGCCCTTGCGCTCGCCGAAGGCAACCGAACCATCGACGAGAGCGAACAGCGTGTCGTCGCCGCCGATGCCGACGTTCTTGCCAGGATGGAACTTAGTGCCCCGCTGGCGAACGATGATCGTGCCTGCGTTGAGCTGGCTGCCCCCGAACACTTTCACGCCGAGGCGCTGAGCGTTGGAATCGCGGCCGTTGCGGGTTGAACCGCCACCTTTGGTCTTCGACATGGTCGGGTCAGCCCTTCGTGATGGAGGTGATCTCGAGAACGGTGTAGTGCTGGCGGTGACCGTACCGGCGGCGCTGGTTGGTGCGCCGTTTGTAGGTGAAACCGTCGATCTTCGGGCCCTTGGCGAGACCGACCACCTTGGCGGTGACGGACGCGGCCTTCAGTTGGTCGGGGGTGGCAAGGATGGTGTCGCCATCGACCACGAGGACCGGGCGCAGCGATACGTCGCTGCCCTGTTCGGCATGGAGAAGTTCGACATGCAACTGCTGGCCCTCGGAGACCTTCTGTTGCTTACCACCGGAAGCGATCACTGCGTACATAGCAATGGGCGACTCTAGCGTCCGCGTGGCCTGCGACCAACGCCGAGACATCGATCAGACCAGCAGATCGTGGTCGATGACAACGCCACGGCCTTCACAGTTGGGGCAGTGGTCGGCAAAGTTCACCAACAGACCCTCACCGATGCGCTTGCGGGTCATCTCCACCAGACCCAGCTCGGAGATGTCGAAGACCTGGGTGCGGGTCTTGTCACGTGCCAGCGCGTTGCGGAACGCATCGACCACCTTCTTGCGGTTCTCGCGGATCTCCATGTCGATGAAGTCGATCACCACGATGCCGCCGATGTCGCGCAGCCGCAGCTGTTTGGCCACTTCTTCGGCGGCCTCGAGGTTGTTGCGGAACACCGTCTCTTCGAGGTTGGTGGTACCGACGTTCTTGCCGGTGTTCACGTCGATGACGGTGAGCGCCTCGGTGTGCTCGATGATGAGCGAGCCGCCACTGGGCAGCCACACCTTGCGGTCGAGGGCCTTGTGGATCTGTTCGTGGACGTGGTGTCGCTCGTAGAGGGGCAGGCCGTCGACGGCGGCATCGTGGTACTCGATGCGGTCAGCCAGTTCGGGGTTGAACGCCGACACATAATCCTTCACATCGTCGAACAGGCGCTGGTCGTCGATGATGACGCCGCGGTACTCGGCGTTGAACTCCTCACGGATGACCCGCACAGCGAGCTCGGGCTCGCGATACAGCAGGGTGGGGCTGTTGGCCCGCTTCGCCTTGGCCTCGATGGCGTTCCACTGGTCGAGCAGACGGGTCATGTCGGCCCGCAGTTCGTGCTCGGTGGCGTTCTCGGCGGCGGTGCGCACGATGAGCCCGTGCTCGGCCGGCTTCACCCGGTCGAGGATGTTGCGGAGCCGCTTGCGAACGTCGTCGGGCAGCCGCTTGGAGATGCCGTAGGTCTTCGAGTTCGGGATCAGCACGACGAAGCGGCCCGGTAGCGACACCTCTTGGGTGAGACGCGCGCCCTTGGCGCCGATGGGGTTCTTGGTGACCTGACAGATGATGAGCTGGCGGGCCTTGAGCATCTGCTCGATGCGCAGATTCGATGACTTCTCGACGATGTCTTCGGCGTCGTACTGCACATCGCCGCGGTACAGCACGGCGTTCTTCGGCGTGCCGATGTCGACGAATGCTGCTTCCATCCCGGGCAGAACGTTCTGCACCCGCCCGAGGTAGATGTTGCCGTGGATCTGCGCCACGTCGTCGGCCGGACGGCTGACGTAGTGCTCGATGAGGTTGCGGCCTTCGAGCACCGCAACCTGGGTGAGCGACGGGCGCACCTGGACACACATCAGATAGCGACCCACCGGACGACCGTTACGCTCGCGCCCACGCCGCTTCTCGAGCACCTCTGGATCGACCTCGACACCCACCAGAGGTGCTGCCTTCACCGCTCCGCCCGACTTTCCGCGACCGCCACGACGACGCTTCTTGGGCGCCGAGGTCTCGCCTGCCGCGTCGGTCTGGTCCGCGGACTGCTCTGCGTTCTGCTGTCGCTGGCCCTGCTGGCGCTGGCCCTGCTGACCTTGGCCCTGCTGGCGCTGGCCCGGCTGGCGCTGGCCGGCGGGCTTCACCACCGGCCCACCGGGCGGGGGCGGCGCAGGTCGGGTGTCGCCGATCTGCGGTCGGCGCACCAGTGCCTGTTCAGCCGCTGCTGGCGAGGGGCGACCCTCGCGCATCGATGCGGGCAACTCCAACGGGTCGACGGAGGCGGTGCGCTCACCGGCGTCGACATCATCGTCGTCGTCGAGCTCATCGTCGTCGACCTCGTCGGCATCGACATCGCCCGATGCAGCTGGGCGTTTGCGGCCCTTGCCACCCCGCGAGCCGCGGCGACGCTTCTTGGCTGCGGGCCGGACCGTAGGGTCGCCCAGGTCATCGTCGCCCGCAGGCTGAGCAGAAGCGTCAGCCGTCGACGTATCGGGCGTGATGCCCATCAGCTCGTCGTGCTGGGGCCGGTCGGCCCCCGTGGTATCGGTGACGGAGTCGTCCATGGAACAGATCCCTTCTGGCGCGCCGGCAGAACTGCGGGGCGCGACGACGCGGCGGTCGGGCAGGGATGCCACGGTCCGCACTGGCGTCGATGGTGAACAGTTGGAGGGGGCTCACCAAGAGCGTCATGAGCATGAGCGCTGGGTGAGGGGAGGCACAGGGCCCGGATTCGGAATGCAAGGTGCTGACCTGACGTGACGAGGGAGACCTTCGCCGTCAGTCTACCCGTAGTTCACCCGGCCGACCGGTTTCACCCCTGATCCAGACGTACTAGCGGTACCGACGCATGTGCACGTTCTGCACCAGGCCGAGCAGTGCGAAGAAGGTGACCAGACTGGACCCGCCGTACGAGATGAACGGCAGCGGCAGGCCGGTGACGGGCATCAGGCCCACGGTCATGGCCACGTTCTGGAACACCTGCCAGAGGATCATCGTGAACACCCCGGCGCACAGATAGGTGCCCACCGCGTCGCGCGACAGGTGGGCGATGCGCCAGATGCGCAACAGCACGATGGCGAACAGGCCCAGCACCACCGCGCAGCCGATGAGCCCGAACTGCTCGCCAACCGCCGAGAACGGGAAGTCGGCCCACTGCACCGGGATGTCGTTCGGGGCGTTGGTGATGGGCCCGTTCAGCCACCCCTTGCCCGTCATCCCACCCGTGGCGATGGCCCGGATGGCGTTTCGCGGCTGGTACACGTAGTCGAGCAACGCCGGGTCGGTGGTGTCCTGGTTGAAGAACACCCGGATACGGCCGATCTGGTACGTGCTGATGATGCCACTGGCCAGCGCCGCACCAACTGTGGCCACCGACATGGCCGTGATGAGGGCGATGTACTTCGCTTTCGCCCCGGCGATGAGCAGCATGCCCATAGCCATCGCCACCAGCACCGAGGCCGAACCGAGGTCGGGCTGCAGGATGATGAGGGCGACCGGTACACCCACGATGACGAGACCGCCGAGGAACCGCGGGTACGAGACCTCATCGCTGCGGTCCTCGGCCAGATAGGCGGCCAGCAGGAGGGTGACCGTGGCCTTCGCCAACTCGGCGGGCTGCAGTTTCAGCGGGCCGAGGTCGAAACTGAGGCGCGCACCACCGCTGACCGTGCCGGCGATGATGACCAGCACGAGCAGCATGATGGTGACGCCGTAGAAGAACCGGGCGCGCTCGCGCAGCGACTCGTAGTCGACCGCCATCACCACCACCATGGCGATGATCGCAACGATGAGGAACACCACCTGCCGGGTGGCGTACTGGAACGGATCGAGTTGCTTGGTTCGCGATGCCGAGTAGATGACGAAACAGCCCGCCACGGCGAGACACATCTGCACGCCCATCAGCACCCAGTCGATGTTGCGGCTGGGATCGCTGGGACTCGATCGGATGTTGCCGAGGCCCGAGTCGGGCTTGCGCGGGCGCAGCGTGATGGCCATGGTCGGCTACTCGCGGATGGAGCCGTCGTACCCGCCCAGGCACGACTGATCGGCCAACTGCTCGGGCTGTGCGGCGTAGGGTGAGTTGAGGTCGAGCGGATCGCTGGGCAGCACAGGATCGGAGACGGCTCTGGCGCTGAGCAGGGTGAGAATGCACTTCACCACGGGGGCCGCGGCCTTCGACCCGTACCCGCTCTTTTCCAGGTAGGCCACAGCCGTGTACGGCCGATTGTCGTCGAGACTGAACGCTCCGAACACCGACGAGTCGTTCCACGGGAACTGGCCCGCACCCTGCGCCGTGCCGGTCTTGCCGGCAACGATGATGCCATCCTTCGGGTAGTCCTTGAAGAGGCGCTCGCCAGTGGTGGCGCGATAGCGACCCTTCGGGTACTCGACGCCGGGCCCAGTGATGACTCGTGTCAGCCCGGCAATGATGGGATCGCGGTACTCGTTGGGCATGTCGAGCTGCAGCCGGATCTCGGGTCTGTCGAAGCGCTGCACGACGGTGCCAGCCTCCAGGTCGGCCATCGCCGGGGCCCGGTCGGGGGTGAGCGGGGCGTAGATGGCCTTCACCACGTGCGGCACCATCAGAAAGCCGCGGTTGGCGATGGTGGCGTAGGCCGTGGCCAACTGGAGCGGTGTGGCGGCGAACAGACCCTGTCCGATGGCCACCTGCACCAGGTCGCCCGTCACCAGGAAGTCGGCTTCGCCCTTGGCGAGCACGCCTTTGTCGACGAGCTCTTTCTTCACGGCGTCGTCGGGGATGCGGCCGTCCCATTCGTAGGGCAGTTCGATGCCGGTGTCGGCGCCGAATCCGAACTCCTCGAGGTCGCTCTTCAACTCATCACGGCGACCCTCGAGTGTGTAGAACAGCTCGCCCAGCCGGTAGAAGTACGCGTCGGAGCTGACCGCGAGGGCTTCCTCCACGGTGACCGGGCCGTACTGACTGGGTTTGCCGTACGGATCGATGGCGTTCTTGAACTCGCACCGCACACCGCTGCGGCAGGTGTCGTCGTCGATCGAGGTGAGCTTGTAGATGCCCTGGTCGAGGAACTCTTCCTTCGGCCCGATGAGCCCGCTGTGCATCGCCGAGAAGGCCATGAACGGCTTGATGGTGGAACCGATGTTGTAGCGACCCTGGACGGCGCGGTTCACGAGGATGGACAGGTCGGGATCGTCGGTCTGCGGAAAGAGCTGATCGAACTTCTGCTTGCTGATGCCGGCGTTGAACCAGCGGTTGTCGAAGGTGGGATAGCTCGCCATGGCGATGACCTGACCGTTCGAGTGGTCCATCACCACCACCGAGCCGGCAGGCGCCTTGTACTGGATCCACTCCTGGTTGCCGAACTCCTTCGAACTCGAGTACACCCGCTCGAGCCCGTCGCCCTTGGGGTCGATGGGGTTGTGCGCGGCGAGGTCGGCGCAGTTGCACTCCTCTTTGTCGGTGGGCAGGTCGCGGCGTTGGCGCAACTTGGTCTCGAGTGCCTGCTCGGCGTACTGCTGCACATCGAGGTCGATGCTCAACTGCACGTCGTTGCCGGCGACGGGCTGCAGTTCATCGAGCAGGCGCACCGTGTTGCCCGCGGCGTCGATCTCCCACACCTGCTTGCCCCAGGTGCCGTGCAGCACCGGCTCCATGCTGGCCTCCACACCGAACTGCCCGACGCGCTCGTTGCGGTTGTAGCCCATCGCCAGGTACTGGTCGATGTTCTCCTTGGTGAGCGCACCCATGTAGCCCACCACGTGGCTGGCGAGCGGCGCATAGGGGTAGACGCGCCGCCACTGCTCGGTCACCCCGATACCGGGGAAGTCCTCGCTGCGTTCGAACAGCACCTGCACCCGCTCTTCGTCGACGTCTTCGGCGATGGGCATGGGCAGCAGCGGGTCGTACAACTTCTCGCCCACCTTGTAGCGCCGCTCGAGTTCGTCGACGGGGACGCCGAGCGGGCCCGACAGACGATCGAACAGAGCCGCCCGGGTCTTGGGCCGGTTGCGGATGACGTCCCAGTCGATGGTGACCACCAGCACCCGCTGGTTGTCGGCGAGCACGCGCCCGTCGGAGTCGAAGATGCGGCCGCGTTCGGGAGCGATGTACACCTCGCGGGTCTTCGCCGAGTCGACCTTGGCCTGGTAGGTGTCGGCCTGCACGGTCTGCAGGAACCACAGCCGAGTGCTGATGGCGCCAACCAGCAGCACCGCCACGAGAGCCAGCACGCCGAGACGGGCGCTTCGACGGTCACCGGCCATGGCGACAGTCTTGCCGATCGGGGCGATGAAGTGGGGGCGCGACCGTCACTCGCTCATCACCTTCCACCGTGGAGTCTTCACCCGCATGCACCATCGCCCGACTGGAACCAGCACCGGACTGGCGACGAGGGCGAACACCGCTGCCACCGGAACGATGACGAACAGCCGGTCGTTGAACCAACCCTCCTGACCGATGATCAGTCGGGCGATCGGCTGCACGAACTCGCCCACGGCAGTCCCGATGGCAGCGAAGATGGCCGCCAGCCACCACTGCGGCGTGGGGGTGAGGGTGAGCACGTAGCCGGCGATGAAACCGGACAGGCCGAACACCAGGCCGGTCAACCCCAGGGGCGAGCCGGTGGCCAGGTCGTACATCAGGCCGAACGTGAACCCGGCCAGGGCGCCGCGCTCGGAGCCGGCGCCAGCACCGGCCGACGCCGACAGCGCCAGCACCAGCGGCAACACCACGCCGAACGGGGTGACCTCGGTGAGCACGGTGCGCTGGATGGCCAGCACCACCAAGCCGACGGGGAACAGCCTGATGAGCGGCCCGGTGAGGAACGATCGCACGCGCGTTCAGTTCCCGGTGGTGTTGGGCACGTACAGCAGCACGCGCAGGAAGTTCAGCTTCGACAGGTCGCCTGCGGAGATCTCGACCTCGATGACGGGCACCCGCGAGCCGGTCTGCTGCGTGACCGCCGAGACGGTGCCGATGGGGATGCCAGGGGGCGCGTTCGAACGCAAGCCACCGGCGGTCTCGACGGTGGAACCCACGGCGATGCGCCCCGTGGTGGCGGAGTCGTCGATGAACCGCAGCACCATCGGGCGCTTGGCTCCCTGCCCGAACACCAGACCGGTCTCGCGGAGTACCTCGATGGGCACGAGCGTCGTGGCGGTGACAGAGGCGGGCAACGTGGAAGTGGTACTCACCTGCACGGGGGCCAGCGGATCGCGCGGCGACGGCATGGTGGTAGTGGTGGTGGCCGACGGCGGCAGTGTGGTGGTGGTCGTGGAGGTGGTGACCTCCTGCTCGGTGGCCCGCAGCGGCAGCGTGGTGCTGGGCACGGGTACCGGGCCGAGCGGCGTGAGGACCTTCGCCCCGATGCTGAAACCGGGGTCGACCACCAGCAGCACGATGGCCGAGTTGGGGAACACCTGGGTGACCTTGCCCACCAGACCCGCACCGCTCACCACCGGCATACCGACGGCGATGCCGTCGACGCTGCCCTTGTTGATCTCGATCGTGTTCTGGAAGTTGCCCGGCGCATCGCCTTGCACCTGCACCGTGACGCTCGGGAAGTTGCTCGAACCCATCAGACGGTTCAACACCAGCAGTTCCTGGTACTCGAGGACGGCCGCCCGCGCCTCGATGATGGCACCGCGCTGGTTGTCGATCTCGGCGCGCAGCCTCTCGTTCTCGCGCTGCACGTCGCGGTAGTCGACGACGCCGTGCCAGGCGGTGAGCACCGGCCGGGTGATCGTGCGGGCCGCAGTGTCGAAGGGTTCGACCAGCAACGCGAACAGGCTGCGCGCTCGGTCGATCATGGCACTGCCGCGGACATCGAGGGTGATCAGCAAGATGGAGGTGAGCACGAGCAGGACGATCGCCCGCCGCCGGCCCATCGAGTAGACGGCCACTCGTTACCGCCGACTACTCGTCGCCACCGAGCGACATCAGCCCCCGCATTGCATCGATGTTCTCGAGCGCCCGACCCGACCCGATGACCACGCTGTAGAGCGGTTCGTGGGCGATGTTGATGGCCATGCCCGTCTCGTGCGCGAGGCGCACGTCGAGACCGGCCAATAGCGCGCCACCACCGGTGAGCATGATGCCGCGTTCCATGATGTCGGCAGCCAGTTCGGGCGGGGTCTTGTCGAGCGTTGTCTTCACCGCGTCGATGATGGCAGACACCGGCTCGGCGAGGGCCTCGCGGATCTGCTCGGTGGTGACGGCCACCGTACGGGGCAGACCGCTGATCATGTCGCGGCCACGGATGTCGGCGGTGAGCTCGTTGTCGAGCGGCCAGGCCGAGCCCATGTGCACCTTGATCTCCTCGGCCGTGCGATCGCCGATGGCGAGGGAGAACTCCTTCTTCAGGTACTGCAGCACCGCATCGTCGAGTTCGTCGCCGGCCACACGAACCGACTGCGCCGTGACGATGCCACCCAGCGAAATGACCGCCACCTCGGTGGTGCCGCCGCCGATGTCGACCACCATGTTGCCGCTGGGCTCGTGCACCGGCAGGTCGGCTCCGATGGCGGCCGCCATCGGCTCTTCGATGATGTGCACGGGCTTGCGCGCCCCGGCGTACTCAGCAGCATCCTGCACGGCGCGCTGTTCGACCCCGGTGATACCCGACGGCACGCAGATGACCATGCGCGGCTTGTTCCACCGGCTGGCGTGCACCTTCTGGATGAAGAAGCGCAGCATCTTCTCGCACACCTCGAAGTCGGCGATGACGCCGTCTTTCATGGGCCGGATTGTCTTGATGCGGCCGGGGGTGCGGCCCATCATGCGCTTCGCCTCGATGCCCACCGCCACCGGGCGGCCGTCGGTGATGTCGATCGCCACGACCGACGGCTCGTTCAGCACGACACCCTGACCGCGGGCATAGATGAGCGTGTTGGCGGTGCCCAAGTCGATAGCCAGGTCGCGACCGAGCGCGAGCGGATTGCTTCTCGCCATATCGTCGACCTCCTTGCTCGAAACGTGACGGGTGAGTGTACCCCGGGCGCCGTTTGTTACAGGTTCGGGAAGAAGATGCCCAGTTCGCGCTCGGCTGAGGCCAGCGAGTCGCTGCCGTGGACGAGGTTCTCGGTGAACAAGATGCCGAGGTCGCCACGGATGGTGCCGGGGGCAGCGTTACGCGGGTTGGTGGCGCCCATCATGGTGCGCACCACTTCCCACGTGTTCTCGGGGCCCTCGAGTGCCAGCGCCACCACCGGGCCGCGGCTCATGAACTGCACCAGATCGGCGTAAAAGCCCTTGCCGACGTGCTCTTCGTAGTGGCGGGCCAACGTGTCGGCGTCGAGCGAGCGCAGGTCGAGGGCGACGATCTTCAGGTTCTTGGACTCGAACCGACCGAGGATCTCGCCGACGAGACCACGTTCGATGGCATCGGGCTTGAGCAGGACGAGTGTGCGATCAGACATGGTGCCAGAGGCTATCGAGCACCTACTCGGTTACGGCAGCAGGATGCGCAGTGCCGGACGGGCGGCTCCCACCACGTACAGGCTGCCCGTCACCAGCACGGCGTCGTCGCCACCTGCCAGGCGCACGGCCCGCTCGCACGCCTGCTCGACCGACGTGCACTCGATCACCTCGTCGCAACCCAGTGCCAGCGCCGCGGCAGTGAGCTCGGCAGCCGGTACGCCTCGCGGCGAGGGGGCCGTACACGTGAGCACGACGTCGAACTCGTCGGCCCGCAACGCCGACAGCATTTCGGCCGGGTCGCGTCCGCGCAGGCAGCCCACCACCAGGTAGCGCATGCCTGCCGGGATGAAGTCGTCGAAGAAGACCTGGGCGGCAGTGTCGGCACCGGGCGGGTTGTGGGCCCCGTCGATGATGACGAGCGGTTGGTGGCCGAGCACCTCGAACCGACCGGGCATCACCACATCGGCGAAGCCCTCGCGCAGCACTTCCTCGTCGACGGGCGAAGCGAAGAAGGCTTCCACTGCAGTGAGCGCCACCGCCGCGTTCGACGCCTGATGGCTGCCGTGCAGCGGGACGAACACCTCGCTGTAGATGGTTGTGGGTGTGCGCAGATCGACCATCCGGCCGCCGAGCGCGAGTTGGTTCTCGAGTACGTCGAAGTCGTCGCCCCGCACGAAACAGGAGGCACCGCCGGCCTCGGTGAAGATCGACACCAGCTCGGGTTCGGTCTCGCCGATCACCACAGCACTGGTGGGCTTGATGATGCCCGCCTTCTCGCGGGCGATGTGCGCCTTGGTGGGTCCGGCGAACTCCATGTGGTCCATGCCGATGTTGGTGACGACGGCAACCTGAGCCGTGCACACGTTGGTGGCGTCCCAGCGACCGAGCAGGCCCACCTCGACCACGGCGACATCGACGGCGACATCGGAGAACCATCGCAACGCCGCGGCAGTGAGCGCCTCGAAGTACGACGGGCGCACCCCCGCCAACAGTTCGATCTCGGCGATGGCGCCGATCTGCTCGCCGAACTCCTCATCGCTGATCGGCTCGCAGTTGCGGGCGATGCGCTCGTTCAACCGCTCGAGGTGAGGGCTGGTGTAGGTGCCCACGGTGAGCCCGTGCGCCATCAGCAGGCGGGTGATCATCTGGGTGGTGGAACCCTTGCCGTTCGTGCCCGTGACGTGAATGACCGGATACGTGTGCTGTGGGTCGCCCATCGCGTGCATCAACCGGGTGACACGGTCGATCGTGGGCGAATCGATACGGCCCGTCGTGTCGTAACTGGCGTGTTCGTCGAGGTACGCCAGCGCCTCGTCGTAGCGCATCAGGAGGCGGCGCGGCGCTGACGGCGCGGTGGCTCGCGAGGCACCAGGGTGGGGTTCACCTTGGTGCGCACGGTGTCGGCGTCGATGATGACGCGACCCACATCGGTGCGGCCCGGCAGTTCGTACATCGTGTTGAGCAATACCTCTTCGAGGATTGCCCGCAGCCCGCGCGCGCCCGTCGAGCGCAGCAGTGCCTGGTCGGCGACTGCCTCGAGTGCCTCGGTGGTGAACTCGAGTTCGATGTCTTCGAACTCGAACACCTTCTGGTACTGCTTCATCAGCGAGTTCTTCGGCTCGACCAGGATCTTGATGAGCGCCTCGCGGTCGAGGCTGCGCACTGCGCCGATCATCGGCAGGCGGCCGATGAACTCGGGAATCATGCCGAACTTGAGGAGGTCTTCGGGCAGCACCTGGGCGAACAGTTCGCCGGGGTCTTTGTCGGCCTTCGAGCGCACGGTGCCGTGGAAGCCGACACCCTTGTACCCGACGCGGCTCTCGATGATGGACTCGAGACCGGCGAATGCGCCACCGCAGATGAACAAGATGTTGGTGGTGTCGATCTGGATGAACTCTTGGTGCGGGTGCTTGCGGCCGCCCTGCGGCGGCACCGAAGCCTGCGTGCCCTCGAGGATCTTCAGCAGCGCCTGCTGCACGCCCTCACCGCTGACGTCGCGGGTGATGGACGGGTTCTCGCTCTTGCGTGCCACCTTGTCGATCTCGTCGATGTAGATGATGCCGGTCTCGGCCTTCTTCACGTCGAAGTCGGCGGCCTGGATGAGCTTCAGCAGGATGTTCTCTACGTCTTCGCCCACGTAGCCGGCTTCGGTGAGAGCGGTGGCGTCGGCCACGGCGAACGGCACGTTCAGCATGCGCGCCAAGGTTTGGGCGAGGTGGGTCTTGCCGCAGCCGGTCGGGCCGAGCAGCAAGATGTTGCTCTTGGTGAGTTCGACCTCGTCGCGCCGGCCGACCGCGGCGGTCTGCTGGTACTGGATACGGCGGTAGTGGTTGTACACCGCCACCGAGAGGATCTTCTTGGCGTCGTCTTGGCCCACGACGTATTCGTCGAGGAACCGACGGATCTCGACCGGCGTGGGCAGGTCGTCGAAGCGCAGCTCACTGCCTTCGGTGAGCTCTTCTTCGATGATCTCGTTGCAGAGGTCGATGCACTCGTCGCAGATGTAGACCCCAGGGCCGGCGATGAGCTTCTTGACCTGCTTTTGGCTCTTGCCGCAGAAACTGCACTTCAGCAGCTCCCCCGAATCGCCGAATTTCGCCACTGCGTTCCCTCCGGTTCGTGCCCGTCAGCGGATCGGTCCGGAGCGATCGACCGTCTGTCGAGACGACAGCACTTCATCGATGATGCCATATTCGATGGCCTCGTTTGCTTCCATCACGAAATCGCGGTCGGTGTCGGCGTGGATGCGCTCGATGGGCTGGCCCGTGTGATGAGCGAGAATCTCCTCGAGGAGGTCACGCATACGCAGGATCTCCTTGGCCGCGATCTCGAGGTCGGTGACCTGGCCGTAGCCCACTTGGCCGTAGGGCTGGTGGAGCAGCACACGACTGTGCGGCAGCGCGAGGCGCTTGCCCTTCGTACCCGCCGCCAGCAGTACCGCGGCGGCCGAGGCCGCCTGGCCGAGGCAGATGGTGGCGATGTCGTTCTTGATGAACTGCATCGTGTCGTAGATGGCGAACAGCGCGGTGATGTCGCCACCGGGGCTGTTGATGTAGAGGTTGATGTCCTTGTCGGGGTTCTCCGACTCGAGGTGGATGAGCTGTGCACAGATGACGCTGGCGACGGTGTCGTCGATGGGCGTCTGCAAGAAGATGATGTTGTCTTTCAGCAGTCGGCTGTACAGGTCGTACGTGCGCTCGCCGCGCGGGGTCTGTTCGACCACGTACGGCATCGGAATCGAGTTGCGCAGTTCAGTCATGGTCGTGCCCCTCGTGGTCGTGATCGTGGTCGTGGTCGTGGTCGTGGTCGTGCTCGCCGAGGATGAGATGGCGATCGATCTGGTTGCCCTCGGGATCGACGACCTCGGCGCTGTGCAGCAGGAAGTCGAGCGCTTTGTTCTTGCGCAGCTGGGCAATCAGATCGGTGACCGCATCGTTGGCCTCGTAGGCCCGGCGCACCTGGTTCTTCTTCTGGCCGACCTGCATGGCGATGCGGTCGTACTCGCGCTCGATGTCGTCGTCGGACACCTCGATGGCCTCGGCGGCGGCGACGGCCCGCAGCGCCAGGTCGACCTTGGCGGCCTTCTCCGACTGCGTGCGCAGCGCAGCGATGAAGTCTTCCGTCGTCTGCCCGGTCGCCTGCAGCCACTGCTCGATGGCGATGCCCTGCGCCTGGAACTGCTGCACGGTGTTCTGCACCCGGCCCTGCAGATCGCCCGTCACCATGGCCTCGGGAGCATCGACCTCGACCAGGTCGGCGAGCGCGGAGGTGATTCGGTCGAGGAACACGTTGCGAACCTGGTTGAGCTTGTTGGCATTGAGCCGCTCGGCCACCGAGGCGCGGTACTCGCCGACCGTGGAGCTGTTGGCGACGTTCTCGTCGACCCACTCGTCGGTGAGGTCGGGCAGCACCATCTCCTGCACGTTGGTGACGGTGACCTCGAACTCGGCCTCCTGCTCGGTGCCGTTGGGCGTGGCGGTGAAGCGCAGCTCGGCGCCCTTGGCGGCGCCGACCAGCTGATCGTCGAAGCCCTCGGCCACCCAGCCACGGCCCACCTCGTACAGCCAGTCCTCGGTGTTCAGACCGGGCACCGGCTCGCCGTCGCGGAACGCAGCCAGCGTGAGCGTGACCTGATCGCCGGTGTCGACCGCACGGTCGACGTCGACCAGCGACCCGTGGCGGCGCAGTTCGCCCTTCACCACATCGTCGATCTCCTCGTCGGACGCAGTGGGTGCCGGCACCTCGACCCGCAGGCCGCCGTAGCCGGGTACGGTGATCTCGGGGCGCACCTCGCAGGTGGCATCGAACACGACGGCGCCCTCGCTGTCGCCCGCCGTGATCTCGACTTCGGGGGTGGCGATGAGGTCGATGTCGTGCTGGCGCACCGCTGCGGCGAGATAGGTGGGCACCGCGTCGCGCAGCGCTTGTTCGCGAGCCGGTTCGATACCGATGCGGGCCTCGAGCACCTTACGCGGCACCTTGCCCTGACGGAAGCCGGGCAGGCGCACCTCGTTGGCGAGCTTGCGGAAGGCGCGGTCGATGTCGCGATCGAACTCGGCCTCGTCGATAGTGACGGACAACTTGACGAGGCGCTTGCCCGGAGTGTCCTCGATGTTTTCGAGCGTGCTGTTCACAGGGCGCAGAGCCTAGCGACCTGCGCCGTGAACTGCGTTGCGTGCGCGAGACCTCCGATCGGGCAGACTGTGGGAATGCCGTACTGGAAGCCGCATGCCCTGGCCAAGCCCCACCCCGACCAGCTCGAACTACGCAACGGCGATCGCGTCCGCACCACGACCGATCTGCACGGCGTGCCCACGGGCACCGAGGGCAAGGTCATCTTGTCCAACGGGTTCAACTGGCAGCGGTACCGGGTGCAGTTCGCCAACGGCGCCGAGGTGGGCGATCTCGATGCCCGCACCATCGAGCCCATCGGCCGAGCTGCCAAGCGCCTTGCCAAGGCTGCCAAGCGCGCCTGAGTCGAGTCGACCGGCGGGTCAGGCGTGGCTGGCGTCGCGGCGAGCCACGAACACGGCCGCTTCGGTACGACGCTCCATGCCCAGCTTTGCCAGCAGACCGCTGACATAGTTCTTCACGGTCTTTTCAGCGAGGTACATCCGCTCGCCGATCTGCCGGTTGGTGAGGCCCTGGCCGATGAGGTCGAGCACTTCGCGCTCGCGGGTGGTGAGGCTCGACAGGCGCACGTCGTCAGTGGAGTGACTCGACAGGCGCTTCATCACCCGGCCCGCCATGGCCGGGTCGAGCAGGTGCTCGCCGCGGGCCACGCGGCGCACCGCGTCGATGAGTTCACCGCCGCGCACCTGCTTGAGCACGTAGCCGGCTGCGCCTGCGATGATTGCTTCGAACAGTGCCTCGTCGTCGGAGTACGACGTGAGCATCAGGCACGCCACCTCGGGCAGTCGACTGCGGATCTCGCGGCACAGCTCGACCCCGTTGCCATCGGGCAGACGGACGTCGAGGATGGCCACATCGGGCCGCACCGCGAGCACCCGGGCGAGGCCCGTCTCGACCGAATCGGCCTCGCCGATGACCGAGAGGTCGTCGGATGCGTCGATCAGCGCACGCACACCCTGACGAACGACTTCGTGGTCGTCGACCAGGAAGACACGGACGGGTGGTTTGTCGGGTAGCTCAGACATCCAGGCCAGTGTGCACGACATGCGGCCCCCGACACAGGGACCAAAGTCTGATTCTCGTCAACCGCAGCGAAGCCGGCTGGGTACAGTCGGCACGTGCCGAACGACTCGATCACCGCACTCGTCGAGTCTGCTGGGTCGCGCTGGATCGATGAACTGCCCGACGGCGTACTCGCGTGCGACCTCGACGGCATCATCGTGGTGGCCAACACCCGCCTGGCGGCGATGTCCGGATACGGCCTCGACGACCTGGTGGGCAGCGGCATCGAGACCTTGGTGCCCGCGGCCAGCCGCGGCCGGCACCCAGGGCTAAGGGCCACCTTCCTCGACGCCGGTGCCGCCCGGCCGATGGGCCCGGGCGTCCACCTCACCATGCTGCGCGCCGACGGCACCGAGCTGCCGGTCGAGATCAGCCTGTCGCCCCTCGACGGGGGCAACGGCGCGATCGCCGTGGTCCGCGACGTGAGCGACCGACTGCAGGCCGAGGCGATGCTGCGCACCACCAGCGACCTGCTCACCTTGGCCGACGAACGCGAACGCATCGCCCGCGATCTGCACGACACCGTGCTACAGCGCCTGTTCGGCCTCGGTCTCGAGTTGCAGGCGATGGCCATCCGCGCCCCGGCCGACCTGTCCGAGCGCATGGAGTCGGGTGTCGACGAGATCGACCGCATCATCCGTGAGATACGCACCGCGGTGTTCACCCTCGGCTCTGCCAGCCGCACCGGTTCGCTGGGCCAGGAACTGAACGCCCTCACCCTGCAGGCCAAGCGGGTGCTCGGGTTCACCCCCCGGTTGCGGCTCGACGGTCCGGTCGAGTCGTCGATCACCCCCGAGATCCGCGTCGAATTGCTCGCCAGCATGCGCGAAGCACTCACCAACATCGCCCGCCACTCCAACGCCACCGAAGCCGAGGTCGAGTTGAGCGCCGGCGATGTGCTGTCGATGCGGGTGCTCGACAACGGCAAGGGCATCGGGGCGGGCGTCGACGACGTGTCGGGTAATGGCCTGCGTAACATGGCCGAACGGGCCCGTCTGCTGGGCGGGGCCTGCACCATCGCCCCCCGGCCCGAGCGTGGCAGCGAACTGCACTGGTGGGTACCCCTTCCCTATGCCTGATCGCGGGGCCTGATCGCGGGGCCTGATCGCGGGGCCTGATCGCGGGGCCTGATCAGGACATAGGTCCTACGCGGCAGTGTCCTCGGTCCCTGCCGGTGCCCGCCGGTCGGCGCACACGATGGGGCCCATGAGCAGACAAGAGCGGTCAGTACTGGGTTGGGGCGCGTTCGCGGTGGCGATCGCCGCCCTCGTGTTGGCGTTGTTCGGGTTGCGCGACAGCGGCAGCGCCGACAGCGGAACGAGCGGTGACAGTGGGCCAACGGTCGTCGAGATCGCGCTCTCGGAGTTCGCCATCACCCCGGCGACACCCACCATCCCGTCGGGCAAGGTGATCGTGAAGGTCACCAACAAGGGCACCATGGTGCACAACCTGTCGTTACCGTCGCTGGGCAAGAAGACCGCCGACCTGCAGCCGGGCGCCTCCGAGGAACTGAACCTCGGCACCGTGGCCGACGGCACCTACGACATGCTGTGCGAGATCGCGGGTCACGCAGCCAGCGGCATGACCGGCAAGGTGACGATCGGTGGCGGCGGTGGCGACGGAATGACCGATGGCATGGGCTCGGGCGGTACGGGCTCCGGCGGCGCCGGCGGCACGATGACCTGGCAGCAGATGGACAAGATGATGCTCGACGTCGCCCTCAAGTACCCCGCCAAGACCGAGGGCAAGGGCGGCGGCATCCTCGAGCCGAAGGTGCTGGCCGACGGCACCAAGGAGTACGACGTCACCGCCGAGATCGTCGACTGGGAGGTGTCGCCCGGCAAGATCGTGAAGGCCTGGACCTACAACGGTGTGGTGCCCGCTCCCGAGATCCACGTGAACGTGGGCGACAAGGTGAAGGTCGTGCTGACCAACAACCTGCCCGAGAGCACCGACATCCACTTCCACGGCATCCGTGTGCCCAACTCGATGGACGGTGTCGACCCGTACACCCAGAAGGCCGTCGAGCCGGGCGAGACCTTCACCTACGAGTTCACAGCGCTCGAGCCGTCGGTGGGCATCTACCACTCGCACCACAACGCCCAGGCCCAGGTGCCCAACGGCATGTTCGGTGGGTTCTTCATCGGCGAGATGCCCATCCCCGAGTACCTGAAGGAGAAGGGCTACACCCAGGTCGACAAGAAGGTGACCATGGTGCTGAACGATGCCGGCACGATCGGGTTGTCGCTGAATGGCAAGAGCTTCCCCGCCACCGAGCCCTACACCCTGCGCAAGGGCCAGGTGATGGAGGTGACCTACCTCAACGAAGGCCTGATGGCCCACCCGATGCACATGCACCAGCCGGTTGGTTGGATCATCGCCAAAGACGGAGTGCCGCTCGACTTCCCGATGCCTGGCGACACCATCAACGTCGCCCCGGGCGAGCGGTACACGGTGCTCTACAAGGCGACCGACCAGGGTGTGTGGGCCTGGCACTGCCACATCCTCAACCACGCCGAGGGCCCCACCGGGATGTTCGGCATGGTGACCGCCCTGATCGTGGAGCAGTAACCGATGAGCGTGCAGCGACTCGAACTCCCGGCCTGGGACTGCTGGTCGCTGCTCGGCACGAAGACGATCGGGCGGCTCGTGGTCATCGACCAGGGCTGCCCGATCGCGCTGCCGGTGAACATCCGGCTCATCGGCAGCGCCGAGGCTCGTCGGATAGTGGTCCGCACCTCACCCGGTTCGTTGCTCGGTCGCTACGAGGGCCCCGCCTCCATCGAGGTCGACGACATCGACGAAGTGGCCCGCACGGCGTGGAGCGTGCTGGCGCGCGGCACGGTGCACCACGCCACCGACCACCACGGCCTGCCCGACCCGGGCCCGTGGATCACCGACGACCGCACCCACTGGCTGCTGCTCGATGTCGCCTCCATCACGGGCCGGCGCTTCACGGGACGACCCAGCACCGACGGCTACTCGGTGGAATGGGAGATCGAGGCCGTAGCCTGACGATTCGTTCGGGGCGTGGCGCAGCGGTAGCGCACCTGCTTTGGGAGCAGGGGGTCGGGAGT
>JBAXSU010000149.1:0-8871 GCA_037130535.1 Actinomycetota bacterium | reverse complement strand
TCTTCGGGCTTGTTCGACGGGTTCTTGTCGATGAACGGGGCGAAGATGAGCATGATCAGGCCCACGCCCGGAATGGTGACGCCCGCAATCATCGGGTGGAACATGGTGAGCAGTTCCTGCAGACCGAGGAAATACCACGGGGCCTTCGACGGGTTGGGCGTCTGGTTGGGGTTGGCCAACTGCAGCAGCGGCGCATTCACCCAGATGGAGAACAGGAACGTGAACGCCGTGCAGAACAGCGCAGCCACGAACTCGGCCGCCAGCAGGTGCGGCCAGGTGTGCACCTTGTCGACCGGCGTGGCCTTCACCTCTTGGATGGAGCCGCTCTTCACCACGGTGAGGAGGCGTTGGGTGTTGCCACCCGGGCCGGCACCCACAGGGATGCCACCACCGGCTGCGGGAGCGGGAGCCACCACACCGGCCACCTTCTCCTGCAGCGCAACGCCGCCGCCGGCAGCGGTGTCGCCACCCTCGGCCTTGGCCTTGGCAGCGCGGCTGCGCTCGAGCAGATGGGCGGGGATACGCGGATCGGCTGCTGCCTCGCTACCGCTGGCCGCTGCAGAAGCACCGGTGTCGGCAGCAGCGCTGCTGTCGGCGGCAGCCTTCTCGCGAGCCGCTTGGGCTCGCTTGAGCAGGTGCTCGGGGATCTCAGTCATGCGTCGCTCCGATCAGACGGGTGCAGATGAGTACGGGAAGAACGGGGGTGGTCATCACAGCGGCCCCGAGATGCCGCCATCTTTGCGGACACGCCAGAAGTGGACGGCCATGAAGATGACGATGACGAACGGCAGGAAGAGCACGTGCAGCACGTACCAGCGCAGCAGTGTCTCGGACCCGATCTCCTTGCCGCCGAGCAGCACGTAGCGCACCTCGGGACCGAACACCGGTGTGTAGCCCATCATGTTGGTACCCACGGCGACGGCCCACATGGCCAGCTGGTCCCACGGCAGCAGGTAGCCGGTGAAGCTGAGCAGCAGAGTGAGCATGAGCAGCACCACGCCGATGACCCAGTTGAACTCGCGTGGCGCCTTGTAGGCACCGTGGTAGAAGACGCGTGCCATGTGCAGGAAGACCGACAGCACCATCAGGTGCGCGCCCCATCGATGCATGTTTCTGACCAGGAGGCCGAACGTGACCGAGGTCTGCAGGGTGGAGATGTCGTTCCACGCCTGGGTGGCCTCGGGCCGGTAGTAGAACATCAAGAAGATGCCGGTGACGGTGAGCAGGATGAACAAGAAGAAGCTCAGCCCACCGAGGCACAGGGTGTAGCTCACCTTCACCGCATGGCGCTTCACCTTCACCGGGTGCAGGTGGTACAGCACCGAGTTCATGATGACGTAGCTGCGGTTACGCGGGCTGTCGGTGTAGCCCTTGCGGAAGATGGAACCAGGTCGGAAGATGCTGTTCCACACCTGACTGCCCTGCACGTCGCCGACCAGTTTGGTGGCGCGGTCCTTCGTCGTGGGGCGGGGGGTTTCGTCGATGATCTTGGCCATGAGGTGAGTGGTCCTTCGTCAGAAACGCATGCCGTAGGCGTAGCCGTGGTTGGGGGTTCGCTGGTGAGAATTGCCAGTGCTGGCGGGAGTGCCGACCTTGCCGAGGATGATGACCCCGGTGGGGCAGCGGTCGACGCACAGCGCACAGCGGGTGCAGATGTCGTCGTCGATGATGAACACGACGTTGTCGCTCGGGTCGAGACCCGGCTGTTCGGTGCCCGTGGCCTCGACGATGGCCGAGGGGTTCACCATGTGGATGCACTTCCACGGGCAGATGTCGACGCAGCCCTCGCACATGATGCACTCGGTCTGGTCGATGTGGATGAACTGCTTCGGCTTCACAGCCTTCGTCAGATACTCGGCATCGACCTCGACCAGTTGGTACTGGTCGGTGTACGGCATCAGCGGTGGGTTGGCGTCGGTACGTGCCATGGGTCAGGCCTTCTTCACCAGCGGACGGCCATAGGTGGAGGTGGCGAGCTCGGTCGACTTCTTCTGACCGCGGCTCTGCCAGACCTTCCACAGGTAGATGGTGAGGGCGAAGTAGTAGACGTGGATGAGCACCACGACGGTGTCGCGCAAGATCTCGTACTGCAGCGTGATGGGGAACCAGCCACCCTGCGACTGCGGCTTGAAGATGTCGAAGGGTCCGTAGAGCAACTTGGTGCGGTTCCAGCCGAGGTCTTTGTCGGCGTGGTCGATCCACTGGTGGGGCACCACGCCGAAGGCGACGAACATGACGGCGAACACGTAGGTGGCGGCCAGCATGGCCTCGCCCCAGGTGGTGGCCTTGCCGGCCGGACGGCGCTTCGAGTACGGGATGGCCACCAGTGCGAGGGCCGTCGACAGCAACAGTGAGAACAGGAACGCGACATTCATGCCCGGCAGGTGGGTGATGGTGTCGTAGAGATTGGATGCGAATAGCACTGTGGGCGTCTCCTTTCTCGCGCGACATCGTGAAACGCTGCACGAACTGCTGCACGAACTGTAGTCACGGCACCGGGGGGTGACACCAGTTCACAGCATCAGACGGCTGCGACCAGGTGTCACTGACGGTGCAGACGTCGGTCTACCACGCCCGAGGGGGTGGGGAGGGGTGTTGTGCGATCGTGCACGATGTGACGCGCGTGATACGGGCGTCATGTCCGACAGATTCCCGTTCGCGGTGTCGGGCCGTCTATCGTTGTTTGACGTGACCGAGATCCCCGAGCATCTCCTGAAGCGCAGCCAGGCCGCCAAGGCCAAGGCAGCCGGCGAACCTGCCCCGACCGATGGCGCCGCCCCCGCCGCCTCGTCGGCCCCGGCCGTTGCCGCATCGGCTGCGCCCGCCGCCGCGGCAAAAGCCGCACCTGCCAAGGCAGCGCCTGCCGCCCCCCCGCCGCCCACGCCCGACCCGCCCGTCATCGCTGCGGCGAAGTCGCGTAAGAAGATCCCGTTCTGGGCGATGGCCACCCTCAGCCTGTTGCCCATCTGGGTGCTCATGTACGCCCGTGGTCTCACCCCGAAAGAGGCGAAGGTGGCGGGTCCCATCGGCGTGGGTGCCGGGGTGTACACCGAGTACGGCTGTTCGGGCTGCCACGGCGGCGTCGGTGAGGGCGGTGTCGGCTATGCGTTCGCCGGTGGCGAGGTGCTGAAGACGTTCCCACACATCGAAGACCAACTCCGCTACGTCTACTTCGGCACGGGCAACTACCAGACCGTCGGAGTCAGCGTGTACGGCAACCCCGATCGGCCGGGTGGCGCCCACATTGCCGGTGCCCGCGGCGCGATGCCCAACTTCGGTGCCACCACCAACGGTGCGCTCACCGATGCACAGATCCTGGCTGTCGTCTGCCACGAGCGCTACACCCTCGGTGGCGCCGACCCGACGACCGACTACGCCAAGGAGTACGAGACCTGGTGCAGCCCCGAGGCCCCAGCCTGGCTGGGCATGGAGGACGGCTCCATCACCATGGCCAACACCGGCGACATGATCGAGGGCTCCATCGGCGTCGGCGAAGAGCCGAGAGCCGGCAGCAAGCCCTGAGCCATTGCAGTTGAGCGGGCCCTAGGCTCGCCCACATGAACGACACCGCCGACGTCCTCGTCGTCGGCGCCGGCCCCGCCGGTACGGCCGTGGCACGACGCCTCGCCGAGCACGGTGCGAGTGTTGTGGTGCTCGAACGTCGGTCGTTCCCGCGATCGAAGGCGTGCGGCGACTCGCTCACACCACGGGCCGTTGCTGCGCTCGACCGCCTCGGTGCCAGTGCCGTGCTCGCCGATGCGCACCTCACGTCGGGCCTGCGCATCACAGCCAGCAGTCGGTCGCGCGACATCGAATGGCCCCACCATCCGCAGTTCGGAGTCGTCGGCGCGGCGCTGCGCCGACGCACCCTCGACGAACGACTGGCAGAGCATGCCGTCGCAGCGGGCGCGACGCTGCTCGACGGGCACGAAGCAGTGGAGCCGATCGTCGAGCGCGGGTTCGTACGCGGCGCCGTGGTGCGCTCGGCCGTCGGCGACGTGCGCGAACTGCGCGCCGGTTTCCTGGTGGTGGCCGACGGGGCCAACAGCACCTTCGGCCGTGCCCTCGGCACCACGCGCACACGCGGGTGGCCGTACGGCACTGCCATCCGGGGCTACTTCCCCGCCGCACGTCACGACGACGACCGTGTCGAGGTGGGCCTCGAACTCACCGACCGCGAGGGCACGGTCGTCCCCGGCCACGGATGGGTCGTGCCACTGGGCGACGGCACCGTGAACGTGGGCGTCACCCTGCTCAGCACCGCTCGCGACTTCCGCGGTGTGAACACCGCCCGCCTGCTCGACGGCTGGGCCGCCCGAGTGGCCGATCGGTGGGGCTTCGACCCGGCGGCACCAGAGGCCGCACCCAATGTCGGACGTCTGCCCATGGGCGGGTCGGTGGAACCCAAGGCCGGACCCACGTTCGTGGTGGTCGGCGATGCCGCCGGCACCGGAAGCCCCGTACTGGGCAACGGCATCGAGTATGCGCTCGAGAGCGGGTTGCTGGCTGCCGACGTGTTGGTCGACGCGCTCGGCGAGGGTGGGCCCACTGCGCTCCAGCGCTACCCGCGCCTGCTCGCTGAGACCTTCGGCGACTACTGGAAGCTGGCCCGCCTCTGGTCTCGCGCCCTCGGACACCCCACCGTCGTTCATCGCACCGCACTCGCCGCCACGGGCCCCGGTCGCGCCGCCGAGGTGCTGGCCCGGTTCGCCACCAATGCGCTGCGGTCCGACGATCTCGGCCCGGCCGAGACGCTGTTCGGCATCGCCACACGACTCGCTCGCTTCGCACCCGACGCCTGAGCGCCGCCGCACGTCGAGCGCGGTGACGTCAGCCGAGACCGGCGAGCAACGACGCCGGGGCTGCCCGCAGTGCCGAGGTGGCCGGCGACTCGGGCAGCGAGGCACATGCCTCGACGGCACGCTCGGCCCATTCGCGTGCGGTGCCCAGCGCCGACTCGATACCGCCGTGCGCCCGCACGATCTCGAGAGCCTTCTCGCGCTCGGCCGAACCGAGCGGACGCCCGAGGATGTCGAGCAGCGAGGCGGCGGCGATGCCACCACTCTGCAGCGTGCGCAGTACCGGCAGGGTGTAGACGCCTTCCACCATGTCGTGGCCGGCGGGCTTGCCCAACTGGTCGTCGGTGGCGGTGACGTCGAGCAGGTCGTCGACGATCTGGAACACCATGCCGAACGACTCGCCGTATTCGGTGAGCGCATCGACCAACGAGCGGTCGAGGCCGGCGACGATGGCGCCGATGCGCGCCGAGGTTGCGTACAGCGAGGCGGTCTTGCCAGCGATGGACGCGAGATACGAACTCTCGGGCCGCGCCACGTTGTAGGTGTGGCGCAACTCCTCGATCTGGCCCTCGCACAGCCGACCGATGGTGCGGGCCAACAGGGCCGCCACCTCGGTGCCGAGCGACGCTGCGATCTCTGACGCACGCGACAACAGGAAGTCGCCAGCAAGGATGGCCTGCAGATTGCCCCACTTCGCGTTCACCGTCTCGACGCCTCGGCGGGTGGGCGCCTCGTCCATCACGTCGTCGTGGTAGAGCGACCCGGTCTGCACCAGCTCGCAGGCGATACCACCCTGCACCGCGTCGTCGGTGGCCGGGCCGCCCGCCACCTGTGCGGCGACGAGGCTGAGCACCGGCCGGAGGCGCTTGCCACCGGCGACGATGAGGTGCGAAGCAATCTCGTTCAGGTAGGCGTCGGGGGTACGCACCGACGCGACGAGGGCAGCCTCGATGCGCTCGAGGTCGGCAGTCATGCCGTTGAGCGAGAAGAAGGGCAGCGCTGCCACGCGCAGCAGGCTAGGACAGGTTCGTCGCCCACCACGAATGACAGCGCACGTTTGTGGTGGTCGCCTTCGTCACATGCGTCACGCTGCGTGGCCGCTGGAGTGGGTCCGAACGGCCCTGCCGATGTGCCGAACGTCGGTACGTTCTGCCACGTTGCATCTGTTCACCGCCGGTACACTTCCGACATGTTTGAACGCTTCACCGATCGGGCTCGGCGAGTGGTGGTGTTGGCGCAGGAGGAAGCGCGTCTCCTGAACCACAGCTACATCGGCACCGAGCACATCCTGCTCGGCCTCATCCACGAGGGCGAAGGAGTCGCCGCCAAGGCACTCGAATCCCTTGGCATCTCGCTCGAGGCCGTGCGCAGCCAGGTCGAGGAGATCATCGGCCAGGGCGGCTCGTCGCCCTCGGGCCACATCCCCTTTACGCCCCGCGCGAAGAAGGTGCTCGAGCTGTCGCTGCGAGAAGCACTGCAGTTGGGTCACAACTACATCGGCACCGAGCACATCCTGCTCGGCCTCATCCGCGAGGGCGAGGGCGTTGCCGCCCAGGTGCTCGTGAAGCTGGGCGCCGATCTCAGCCGTGTGCGCCAGCAGGTCATCCAGTTGCTGTCGGGCTACCAGGGCACCGGCGGCAAGCCGGGCGAGACGGCAGCCACCGGCGCCGCGCCAACGGGTGCCCCGAAGGAAGACGCCGGCGACAAGGGTGGCAGCCAGGTGCTCGACCAATTCGGTCGCAACCTCACCCAGTTGGCCCGCGAGAAGAAGCTCGACCCGATGATCGGACGCGATCGCGAGCTCGAGCGTGTCATGCAGATCCTCAGCCGCCGCACCAAGAACAACCCGGTGCTCATCGGCGAGCCGGGCGTCGGCAAGACCGCGATCGTCGAGGGCCTCGCCCAGCGCATCGTCTCGAACGAAGTGCCCGACACGTTGCGCAACAAGCAGCTCTACACCCTCGACCTCGGCGCGCTCGTCGCCGGTAGCCGCTACCGCGGCGATTTCGAAGAGCGCCTGAAGAAGGTGCTGAAGGAGATCAAGACCCGCGGCGACATCGTGCTGTTCATCGACGAGATCCACACCCTGGTGGGTGCGGGTGCCGCCGAGGGCGCCATTGATGCTGCGTCGATCCTGAAGCCGATGCTGGCCCGTGGCGAGCTGCAGACCATCGGCGCCACCACCACCGACGAGTACCGCAAGCACCTCGAGAAAGATGCCGCTCTCGAGCGCCGCTTCCAGCCGGTGAAGGTGGAAGAGCCCACCATCGCCCACACCATCGAGATCCTGAAAGGTGTGCGCGACAAGTACGAGGCGCACCACCGGGTCACCATCACCGACCAGGCCATCGTCGCCGCGGCCAACCTGGCCGACCGCTACATCAGCGACCGCCACCTGCCCGACAAGGCCATCGACCTCATCGACGAGGCCGGCAGCCGCCTGCGCATCAAGCGCATGGGCACCCCGCCCGATCTGAAAGAGATCGAGACCAAGCTCACCGATGTGCAGGAGGCCAAGAAGCGCGCCGTCGAGGAACAGCGCTTCGAAGAGGCAGGGCGCCTGCGCGACCAGGAGAAGTCGCTGCTCGAGGAGAAGGCCGCGAAGGAGGCCGACATCAAGGCCAGCGGCGTCGACCTGTTCGACGAGGTCGACGAAGAGGCCATCGCCGAGGTGCTCAGCATCTGGACCGGCATCCCGGTGTACAAGCTCACCGAGGAAGAGACCCAGAAGCTGCTCAACATGGAAGGCGAGCTGCACAAGCGCATCATCGGCCAGGAAGACGCCATCCGCGCCGTCAGCCAGAGCGTTCGCCGCACCCGCGCCGGCCTGAAAGACCCCAAGCGCCCCAGCGGCTCGTTCATCTTCCTGGGCCCCACCGGTGTGGGCAAGACCGAGCTCGCCAAGACCCTCGCCGAGTTCCTGTTCGGCGACGAGTCGTCACTCATCGCGCTCGACATGAGCGAGTACATGGAGAAGCACACCGTCAGCCGCCTCGTCGGCTCGCCTCCCGGGTACGTCGGCTACGAAGAGGGTGGCCAGCTCACCGAGGCCGTGCGGCGCAAGCCGTTCAGCGTGGTGCTGTTCGACGAGATCGAAAAGGCCCACCCCGACGTGTTCAACACGTTGCTGCAGATCCTCGAAGAGGGTCGCCTCACCGACAGCCAGGGCCGCACGGTCGACTTCCGCAACACCGTGCTCATCATGACGTCGAACCTCGGTTCGAGCGATCTGCGCAAGGGCAACGTCGGCTTCACCAAGGGCGACTCGGCCATGACGTACGAGCGCATGAAGGACAAGGTGATGGACGCCCTCAAGGGCCACTTCCGTCCCGAGTTCCTCAACCGTGTCGACGAGCTCATCGTGTTCCACGAACTCGCTCGCGACGAGGTGATGCAGATGGTCGACCTGATGACCAAGCGCCTCAGCGGCCAGCTCGAGAGCCAGGGCCTCGGTATCGAGCTCACCGAGAGTGCCAAGCAGCTGTTGGCCACCAAGGGGTACGACCCGCAGCTCGGTGCTCGCCCGTTGCGTCGTGCCATCCAGCGCATGGTGGAAGACGTCCTCAGCGAGAAGATCCTGTACAAGGAGTTCCACGCCGGCCAGATCATCGTGGTCGACACCGAGGACGACCCCGACCGCGAGGGCGAGCGTCGCCTCAGCTTCCACGGGGTCGAGGGCATCCAACCCCCGTCGGTCGTCGAACTGGCCGCCACCGGCGCCAGCGAGGTCGAGCCACCCGCGGCTGACTGACCGCACCTGTCACCCGTGAGGAGTGCCAGAATCGGCGGGTGCGGGTGTTCGGGCCGAGTGGACGGCGACAGATGACGGGGCGACGAGCCGGACTACGGGCCGGACTGCTCGTCGTGTTCGCCATCGCGCTCACCGCCTGCCGGGTCGACGTCGCCGTCGACGTCGAGATGGTCGAGAACGGCAGTGGGGTCGTCACCGTCACCGCGGTGGCCGACGCCGAACTGGTGGCCCGCGCCCCGGGCCTCGCCGACGACCTCCGCTTCGACGATCTGCTCGCCGCCGGATGGGTGCTCGAGGGCCCAGCCACCACCGCCGACGGCG
>JBAXSU010000148.1:0-8940 GCA_037130535.1 Actinomycetota bacterium | reverse complement strand
ATGCCGACGGTGGTGCTGCAGGAGGGTGGCTACGACGTGAACGCACTCGGCGAGAACGTGCGGCGCTGGCTGGTGGGTCTCGGCGGCTGATCGGCTGGCGGGCCTGGTCGTCAAGATGTCGGCGAACCGGACGGTTGCGACAATGCAATCCACCACGGCCCGATTCGCCACCATCCTGCTGACCGCACTCGCGCTCGCTGGTTGTGGCGTGGGGCCCTTTGCGCAGGCTGCGGACGACGCGCCGTCGGTGGCCTCGGTCGCCACGACCGTGGCGCCACCGCGCACCTCGGCCGCTGTCACCAGCACCTCGGTGGTGGTGACGACCGTGCCGCCGACGGTTTCCCTGCCGCCCACCACGCTGGTGCCGCCCACCACCCCGGCGCCGGCCACGACGGTGCCGCCTGCGGCCGCGCCGATGACCGCTCAGGCCGCCCCGGCCACGACGGTTGTGCCTCCCGTGCTGCCGCCACCGCCCACGTGGGTGCCGTACACGCCGCTCGCAGCCCAGGTTGGAGCGTCACCGCTCACCGGGTTGGCGCTCGACGAGGCGACGAGCCGATTGCCGACCGTCGTGGTGAAGGTCGACAACGCCCGCGGAGCCCGGGGCCAGTGGGGCCTCGACAGTGCCGACGTGGTGTTCGAGGAGAACGTCGAGAGCCTCACCCGCTTCGTCGCCGTGTTCCACTCGCGCCGCCCGGGTGAGGTGGGGCCGGTACGCAGTGCGCGCACGGGCGACCTCGCCCTGCTCGCTGCGTTCAACCGCCCGGTGCTGGCGTGGAGCGGCGGCAACGCCGGTGTCACGTCATGGGTGCGGTCCGCAGCCTCGGCCGGTGTGGTGGTCGATCTCTCGGCGCAGCTGCGCAACGGCTGCTATCGCCGCGACAAGAAGCGCAAGGCACCGCACAACCTGGTGCTCTCGATGCAGTGCGCCACCGACCGGGCTGTTGCAGCAGGCGCCGGTTCGCCGCTGGCCCTGTGGTCGTTCCTCCCGGCCGGGCAGGCGCCCGTCGGCGCGTCAGCCGGTACGTTCGATGTGAAGATGGACGGGGTGAAGGTGCGCTGGGTGTGGGATCCAGCGACGGCTCGCTACCTGCGCTTCCAGGACGGCAAGCCGCATCTCACCGCCGCCGGTGTGCAGATCGGCGCCACCAACGTGGTGGTGCTGGCGGTGCCGCATCTGCCGAGCGTGGTCGATGCCCGCACGCCCGAACCGCAAACCGTGGGCACCGGGACCGTGGTGGTGCACAGCGGTGGCGGGGCGCAGAGCGGCACCTGGACCCGCGAGTCGGCATCGACCGGGTGGACCTTCACTGCCGCCGATGGGTCGACGATCGGCCTGATTCCCGGCACCACGTTCGTCGAACTCACCCGCGCCGGCTGAACCTCTGGCCCGCCGGCGTACAGGTGGACCGGCACACTTACGTACGGGGCAGCATGGCTCGCAGGCGCTCGACGCGGTGGTCGGTTGCGCCGAGGTAGCGGCTCAGTACCCCGAGCACGCGGTCGATGTCGAGCGACCCGGTGGCCAGCATCTCCTCGAGTTCGACCCAGTCCTTCGACCCGGCGTGATGCGCCCTGCCTCGTAGGCGGCGAGTGTTGCCGCCGATGTACCCGCGCGGCGAGCGAGCTCGCGCCGCGACAGACCGCTGCGAAGCCGGGCTTCGACGACGAGAGCAGATGCGTGCACAGGCGCCACGCCACCAGACCGGTATCAGATCCGATGCCGTTCCTGGGGTCGGACCCCAGCGCCGGATCCCGGGGTCGGATCCCAGGCTCGGATCTCGAGGCGCGGTGGTCAGCCGGCCTGGAGGGCGGCCATCACCGGGGCCCAGCGCTCGGGGGCGCTCTTGTAGGGGGCGTAGAAGCTGATGCGCTGGATCACGTCGCCGTAGCGGTGCAGCAACTCGGGTGCCACCCGTTCGGGCTCGCCGACGACGGCGAAGGCGTCGAGGATCTCGTCGGTGATGAGGTTGCCCATCTCGACCCACTTGCCCTGCTTCGACAGCGTGTTCAACTCGTCCTGCAGGCCGCCCCAGCCGTGGATGTCGAGCACGCCGCGGTAGGCGGGGGTGGAGCCGTAGAAGGCGATCTGCTGGCGAGTTCCCGCTGCAGCGGTAGCCATCTCGGCCTCGTTGTTGCCGGTGACCACGAACGACGGCCCAACGATCTCGAAGCCCTCCAGGGTCTTGCCCGCCTTGGCCCGGCCGCGGGCCAGTGCTGGGATGGTGACCTCGCGGAGATACTTCTCGGTGGTGAAGCCGTGGCAGATGAAGCCGTCGCACACCTCGCCGGCCACCTCGGTCATCAATTCGCCCACGCCGGCGAGGAACACCTTCGGGGTGCCGAACCCGGCCAGGTCGGCGCGGTCGGGCGTGAAGAACGGGGTCATCAGCGTGTGGGTGTAGAAGTCGCCGCGGAACGCCAGGGGCGTGCCGTTCTCCCACGTGTCCCAGATGGCGCGCATCGCCAGCACCATCTCGCGCATGCGGGCAGCCGGGTGGCTCCACTCCATGCTGAACCGCTTGGTGATGTGCGGCTTGATCTGGCTGCCGAGGCCGAGGATGAAGCGGCCCTTCGAATAGGCCTGCAGGTCCCAGCCGATGTTGGCGAGCGTCATCGGGTTGCGAGCGAACGCCACCGCGATCGAGGTGCCCAGTTCCAACGTCTCGGTGTGCTCGGCAGCGAGCAGCAGTGGGAAGAACGGATCGTGCGACGTCTCCGCCGTCCAGGCGCCGCTGTAGCCGGCCGCCTCCAACTCCTTGGCCTGGGCCGGTGCCTGGTGCAGGTCGTTGCCGATGCCTCCGTCGACGCGCATGGTGTTCTCCCTCGGGAATTGGTCGTGATCTGACCCGCAACCTAGACGGCGTCGGCGACCGAACGCGAGTCGGTCAGTCGCCCTGATCGCGCAGGAAGCGCTCCACCTCGGCGGCCAGTTCGTCGGCGCTGGGCAGGTCGGTGGCGGGCAGGCCTGGGCCGCCACCACCGGCAGCCTCTTGCTCGAGGCTGGTGTCGTACAACGACTCCATCTGGCTCACCATCGACTGGTGCTCACGGTTGGCGGCGACGAGTTCGTCGACCCGCTGGCGCACCGCGGTGGCCTCGTCGCGCATCGAGCCCGAGTCGATGCGCACGCCCGTGAGCGCGGCGAGTCCGTCGAGCAGCGCCACCGACGCCCCGGGGTAGGCCATCGTGCCCAGATAGTGCGGCACCTGGGCCCACAGTCCGATGGCGGGCAGGCCCAGCGCGTCGAAGCGGTGCTCGAGTACGGCACCCATACCGGCCGGCACGTCGAGGGTGCTCTTGATGAAGGGAACCGATGCCAGCAGTTCGGGCGACGGGGTGGTGCACGACAGTCGGCTGGGTCGCGAGTGCGGGCAGGCGAACGGATACGCGCCCAGGAACACCACCTGGCTGGCGCCCAGCTCCACGGCCAGCGCGCCCACGGTGTCGGCGAAGCGGTGCCAGTTGGCGTCGGGTTCGGCCCCGCCCAGCAGCAACACGTCGCGGCCATCGGCGGTGCGACCCACCTTCAGCACGATCTCGGGCCACACCAGGCGGGTGTTCAGCCCCTCGCGCAGTTCCATCGTGGGGCGTCGGGCGCGATAGTCGAGGAACAGGTCGCCGTCGAAGGTGACGAGGGCCCGTGCGCCGGTGGCAGCGTCGATGGCGGCCCACGCGGCCGCAGCGGCACCGCTTGCGTCGATCCAGCCGGTGAACATGCCCACCAACACCGGCGACTCGAGCGACGGCAAGGGCTCGTGCAGCCGGTAGGCGTCGGTCATGCGAGCGTCTCCAGGGTGGCGAGCGCCTTGGCGGCCGCCCCCTCCACCTGCAGTTTGAACGGTTCGAGTTCGGCCGGATTGCGCTGGCCCAGGGCGCCGCCTACGTAGCGGGCGTACACACCTTCCAGGATGCAGGCCAGCTTCCAGTAGGCGAAGCTCGTGTAGAACGGCAGTTGCGACAGGTCGCGGCCGCTCACCTCGGAATAGCGCACCGCCAGGTCGGCCCGGTTCGGAAAGCCCGGTGCGGTGGTGGCCGAGCCGGTCCAGGCCGAGGCGTCGTCGTCGGGGCCGGTCCAGTACACCTGCAGCAGGCCCACATCGGCCAGCGGGTCGCCGAGCGTGCAGATCTCCCAGTCGAGCACGGCCACCACACTGCCGTCGTCGCCCACCATGCAGTTGTCGAGGCGGTAGTCGCCGTGCACGATGGTGGCCGCGCCCTGCTCGGGGATGCGTCGCATGAGCTCATCGTGCACCGTGTCGACGGCAGTGAGCTCGCGAGTCTTCTGTGCGTTCCACTGCCCGTACCAGCGCTTCAACTGGCGAGCGATGTAGCCCTCGTGCTTGCCCAGATCGGCCAGGCCCACCGCAGCGAGATCGACGTTGTGGATGGCGGCCATGGTGTCGACGATCGACTCGCTGGCCGTGCGGCGCGCAGCGGGCGACAACAGCGCCTCGGCGGTGGCGCGATCGCGGATGACGTGCCCGTCGACGAACCCCATCACATAGAACGGGTCGTTGTTCACTGCCGGGTCGTCGCAGTAGCCGAGTGCCGGTGCCACTGGGACCGCGCTGTGCTGCAGCGCATGGATGATTCGATGTTCGCGCCCCATGTCGTGGGCACTGGCGAGACGATGCCCCAGGGGCGGGCGACGCAGCACATAGCGACCGCCGTTGGCGCCGGTGACGCGATAGGTGAGGTTCGAGTGCCCGCCAGCGATGACGTCGAAATGGAACGGGCCGCGTGCGTCGGGCACCTGCGTTTCGAACCACTCGGTGACAGCAGCAATATTGATTCCAGGCACTTCGGTGGCATCGGCTGGGGCGTTCATCACCGGCAACGGTACCGATGCCGGCCGGCCGAACGCGAACGGGGCGGTGCCCACATCGGCAAGGGGTGCTCTCGTAGACTCGTCGCTCGTGCCGTTCCGGAACCGATGCCTACCGTGACACACAGACCTGACGGTTCGCTCATCGACCGGCGTGAACTGCGCACCCTGCACCGCGGTACCCAGCCCATGGGCAACCAACCGGCGCTCGACGGTATCCGTGCCGTGAGCGTGGCCATCGTGATCCTCTACCACGCCGGCTTGGGGTTCATTCACGGCGGCTTCTTCGGCGTCGAGGTGTTCTTCGTGGTGTCGGGGTATCTCATCACCACATTGCTCATCGACGAGCGAATCGCTCGCGGCGGCGTCTCGCTCCGTGGGTTCTGGATCCGCCGGGCGCGTCGTCTGCTGCCGGCATTGTTCGTGATGCTCGTGGCCGTATCGCTCTGGGCTGCGTTCACCGCGCCCGAGCATGTACCGCAGTTGCGTCACGATCTGCTGCCAGCGGTGTTCTACGTGAGCAACTGGGCACAGATCTTCGGCTCGGTCCCTTATTTCTCGCCAGCGGTACCCCTGCTGCGACACCTGTGGAGCCTGGCCGTGGAAGAGCAGTGGTACCTGCTCTGGCCGTTGCTGTTCGTGGGGCTGCACCGATGGTTGCGGCACAACCGTCGCGCCATGGCCTGGGTGCTTGGGGTGGCTGCCGTGGCTGCGATGTGCTGGTCGGCCTGGCTCACTCGGTCGGGCGAGATCATGATGAGCGTGGTCGGTCGCGATGTCGACCGCTACAACTTCCTCTATCTCAACACCATCGGCCGGGCCAGTGGGCTGCTGGCCGGCGCAGCCGCGGCCATGGTGTGGCGGCCGTGGGGGAGGGCCCCGCTGGTGCGCGGTAGCAACCCCGACACCGCCCGCGCCGTGGCCCGCGATGCGGTGGGTCTGCTGGCCATGGCAGGCATCGTCGCGGTGGCCGTCACCCGCGACGCGGCAATCTTGGCCTCACCGTCGTTGTATCGAATCTGGATGCCGGTCGTCACGCTGTGTTCGCTGGTGGCGGTGTGCGTGGCGGTCGACCCTCGGTCGCAACTCATGCGGGGGCTGTTCGGTTGGCGCGGGCTGGTGGCATTGGGGCAACGCAGTTATGGGCTGTATCTGTGGCACTGGCCGGTGTTCGTGTTCGCTGGTGTTCGCGGCCATCCGGCGCGGCTGGTGCCAGCGCTCATGGTGGCTGGTGGGTTGGCCGAACTAAGCCTGCGCCTGGTGGAGGCACCCATTCGTCGCGGTGCCCTGGGAAGGTGGTGGCGCGCTGCGGGCGACCGCGACCCCCAGCGCCGCACGATCGTGGCAGCAGGTGTTGGTGCAATTGCCGCACTGGTGGTGGGCGGCGTTGCCGTGGCATTAGTGCGAGTCGACACCGTCGACGTTGCGGTAGGGCAGACGCAGGTTCAGTTCGATCCCGCTGCTGCAGGCCTCACCTCGGTGCCGGCGCCTACCACCTCGAATGGCGCCGATGCGAGCACGGCAGCGAGCACGCCATCGAGCGCCGCGTCGACCGCTCCTGCGTCGACCACACCCGTTGAGTTGCCTCGCCGCCTCGTGGTGGTGGGCGACTCAGAGGCGCATTCGTTGTACCGCAACCTGCCCAATGGGCTCGAGGGCACCTTCACCGTGACCGATGGTTCCATCGACGGGTGCAGCATCCACAGCGACGGCCAGGTGGTGACGGCGCGCAAGGGGTTCCGGCGCAGTTTCGCCAACTGTGCGGGCTGGGACAAGACATGGGCATCCGCTGCCGGGAAGGCCAAGGCACAGGTGGCTCTGGTGGTGATCGGTGCATGGGAGGTGTTCGACGTCACCGTGAACGGACAGCGCATCGCGTTCGGCACACCTGAAGCCGACCAGCGGTTCCTCACCGACCTGCAGCAGGGCATCGACGCCCTCGCTGCCGTGGGCACCAAGGCCGCACTGCTCGAGATCGCCTGCATGCGCCCTCAGGATGTGAAGGGTGCCGGTGTGCCTGCCCTACCTGAACGAGGCGACGATGCGCGTGTGGCACATCTTAACGATTTGCGGCGTCAGGCCGCCGCCGCCAACCCGGGCCAGGCAACGTTCGTGGCCGGGCCTACCCAGTGGTGCAACGACCCGGCCATTGCCTCGAGCCTGGCCTATCGGTGGGACGGAGTGCACGTGTACCAACCCGGAGCGAACTTGATCTTCGAGACGATCACGGTGCCGCTGCTGGCGATTCCCCTTTAGCATCGATGGCATTGTGAGGATCGAGCGAGACCCCGCCCGCCTGGATGATGCGTACGACCTGGTCGTGGTCGGCGGTGGCATCACCGGTGTGAACGTGGCCCGAGAAGCGGCCGGCCGCGGCCTGCGCACGCTCATCATCGACAAGGGCGACTTCGGGCACGGCACCAGTTCGTCCACCTCGAAGCTCATCCACGGCGGTATCCGCTATCTCGAGACCTACGAGTTCGGAGTGGTTCGCGAGAGCCTCCGCGAACGACGCGTGTTGGCCCTCGCCGCGCCCCACATGGTGAGCCAACAACGCTTCCTCATGCCGGCCTGGCGGTGGAGCAAGCCGCCGACCGCGCTCATCGGCGCCGGGGTGGGGCTGTACACCGCGCTTGGTTACGACCGCAACCGCAACATGCCGAAGGCGATGCGCATCCCGCCGCCGCGCTGGGTGGGCCGCGAGGCGCTGTTGCAGGCGGTGCCGTGGATCGACCCCGAGGGTTTGCAGGGTGCGTTCGCCTATCACGACACGTTCAACCTCCACCCCGAACGACTGCTGCTGGCACTGCTCGGTTCGGCCGTTGCCGCAGGGGCGCAAGCGTTCAACCATGTCGAGGCCGTGGGGTTCATCACCGACCCGGTCGCTGGTGATGTGGGTGCCATCGGCACGATCGCGGTGTGCGGTGTGGAGGTGCTCGACCATGCCACCGGCAGGCACCATGAGGTACGCGCCCGCACCGTGGTGAATGCTGCCGGGCCCTGGATCGACCTCGTGCTGGCCCGACTCGGCAAACCGATGGGCGTGAAGGTGAACCGCTCGAAAGGTGTGCATCTGCTCACTCGCCCGGTGGGCAATGCCGGGCAGGTCACCGACACCGTGTTCGCCCGGGCGCGCAGTGGTCGCCATGTGATCGTGTCGCCCTGGCAGGGGTACTCGTTCATCGGCCCCACCGACACACCGGTCGACGACACGCCCGATACGGTGCGCGCCGACCACGACGATGTCGAGCTCATTTTGAGCACCGTGAACGACACCATCTCCAACGGCTTCCCCAAGCTCACCGCGGCCGACATCGAGGCCACCACGGTGGGCATCAGGCCGCTCATCGTCGATGAAGGCAAGGACTCGTACAGCACCAGTCGCCGGCACGAGCTGTACAACCATGCGCCGTCGGGTGTGGTGAACCTCTGGTCGATCGGTGGAGGCAAGTGGACCACCGGGCGTGCCCTCGGCCAAGAAACCGTCGACGCCGTGCTGAAGGCACCCGTGCTGCGCGGTGTGACGCTGCGACCGTTCGATTCGAGTCGTGCGCCAGCCGCGGGCACGTTCGCCTGGGCGCACGACCCCGCTCCGTTCTTGGCACAGGCCGCAGCGGCGCGGCCTGCACTCGGGCTCAGCGCCGTTACCCTCACTCACCTTGCCCGCCTCTATGGCACCGACTACGTGCGCGTGCTCGATCTCGTGGCGCACGACGCGCGGCTTGCGCAGCCTGTGTCTGATCGGCCCGAACGGCTCGACATCGCGGCACAGGCGGTGTTCGCGGTCACCGATGAAGGGGCCCGCACGTTGAGCGACGTACTCGATCGTCGGCTCGTCATCGGCACACTCGGCACCGTGAGCCGACTCGAGGTCGAGCGTGTCGCCATGGCCGTGGCACCCGTGCTCGGCTGGTCGCTCGAACAGACCAGCGCAGCGGTCGAAAGCGAACTCGCCCGCCGTGCTGCCATCGCCGCGCGATGGCAGCGGGTGTCGGTGTAGCTAACCTGGCCCGATGGCAATCGACGTCACCGACGCAACCTTTGAAGCCGATGTGATCGAGCGATCGATGCACACCCCTGTCATCGTCGACCTGTGGGCGCCCTGGTGCGGT
>JBAXSU010000147.1:0-9000 GCA_037130535.1 Actinomycetota bacterium | reverse complement strand
CCTCGCCAGGCGGGAGCCGACGGTGTCGTGCCTCGTCGAGCAGGTCGGTCGGTGCTGCTGCGGGGGCATCGCACACCTGCACCCAACCGAGCCGCCCCGAGGCCACCACGGCGCGCAGTTCGCTCGCGCCCTCGCCGAGCCGGGTGTGGTGCAGCAGGTCGACCACCACGACAGCGCCGGTGGCAGCAGCCATGGCCACTGCGTCGACCGACCGGCGTGGCGTGGTCCAGGCCATGTACTCGATGCCCGCCACGAGGCCTGCGGCGCGGCACCGATCGACGACGGCGCCCAGTCGGTGGACGGTGTGTTCACGGCCCGACGGGTTGTCGGCCAGGTCCGACACCACCAGCAGATGACGGGCGCCCACGGCGGCGGCCGCGTCGACCAACGGGCCGACATCGTCGCCGCTGCTCGCGCCGATGCGGTGCACCTCCACGTCGTGCACCGTGAGGCCCAGGTGCCCGATGTGTGCGGCGAGGCGTTGCAGGCCGGCGGCATCGAGCGCGTGATCGTGGCTGAGGCGCAGGCCGATGCCGTCGAACCCCGCCGCTGCCGCCGCATCCGCAAGCAGGAACGGGTCGGCGTCGAGCAGGCTGCCGGCGGCCAGGCACAGAGAGGCGGTCGTCACGCCGCTCACCCTAGGGTGCGGTCGGCTCGACGGAGGAGGTTGCGATGATCGACGTGCATGCGCACGTGGTACTGGAAGGCGTGCTCGGCTGTGCCGGCCACTACGGCCCCGAACTCGGCGTCGGTGCCGAGGGGCGGCCGCGTTTCCGGGTGGGCGACTATGTGCTCGACGGGGTGAACTACCGCAACAGCCCGTTCATGGACGTCGGCCTGCGCCTGGCAATGAACGACCGACTCGGAATCGACCTGCAGGTGCTGTCGCCCAACCCGATCACCTACTTCCATCACATCGAAACCGACATCGCTGCCGGTTTCTGCCGCTGGCACAACGACGAGATGGCAGCCATCGTCGCCGGTCATCCCGACCGGTTCCGTGGGTTCGCCCAACTGCCGATGCAAGACATCGATGCCGCCGTGGTCGAGTTCCGCCGGGCGGTCACCGACCTCGGCCTGGTGGGCGCCTACATCGGCACCGACTTCGGTCGCACGTTCGACGACCCGGCGCTCGACGCGCTGTGGGAGACCGCGGTGGCGCTCGACGTTCCGGTGTTCATCCATCCGGCACCGGCGGGTATCGACGGTCCGCTGCGCGACCCGCGCATCCGCAACTACGACCTCGATCTGTCGCTGGGATTCCTGTACGAAGAGACACTCGCCGTGGCCCACCTGGTGTACGGCCGCGTGCTCGAACGACATCCGGCGCTCGACATCTGCCTGTCGCACGGCGGGGGAGCCTCGGCGTTCATGCTCGGCCGGCTCGAGCACCAGGGCCGCACCCGGCCGTGGGCCCGCGAACACCCCGTCGACTTCGCCGCCGGCCTGCGGCGGATGTGGTTCGACCAGCACGTCCACGACGACGGCGGCCTGGCGCTGCTGACCGAACGGGTGGGCCTCGACCGCCTGGTGGTGGGTACCAACCTCGCCGGCTGGGACGCGCCCGGCAGCCCCGACGAGATCCCGTACTGCATCGACTACGACCTCAACGCCCGCCGTCTGCTGCGGCTGGAGGCGTGATGGACCTGGGTCAGAGCTCGATCTCCACACCGTCGCGCGCCACATGGATGGCGCCGTTCGGACAGGTGCGTGCGATGCGCAGCACGGTGTCGTCGTCGGGCAGTGTGGCCGCGGGGTCGATGGTGGCCAGTTCGTCGTCGTCGAAGCGGAACAGCCCCGGCGCCGTGGCGATGCAGCGACCGGCGCTGACGCACTCGGACTGGTCGATCCACACATGCAGCCCGGGGGTGTCAGCCATGTGCGCCAGGATAGTGGCCGAGGTGGCGGCATGAGCCGGGTCGTGGTCACCGGTGCGGCCCGCGGACTGGGCGCGGCCATCGCCGATCGCCTGACGGCCGACGGCTACGAGGTGGTGCGGCTCGATGTGCTTTTCGGCGACCCTGATTCGGACGACGCGGTGCTGCACTGCGACGTGTCCGACCGTGCCGCGGTGAATGCTGTGGCCGACTCGATCGGGCCGGTCGACGTGCTGGTGAACAACGCCGGGATCTGGCGCTTCGGCGCGCTCGAAGACGTCGATCCGGCCGACTTCGAGCGGGTGCTCGCGGTGAACCTCGGCGGCACCTTCCACTGCACCCAGGCGTTCGGGCGCGGCATGTTGGCCGCCGGGCGGGGCAGCATCGTGAACATCGTGTCGATCGCTGCGGCGGCGGCGAACCCCAGCGTCGGCGCGTACTCGGCATCGAAGAGCGGGGTGCTGGCCCTCACCCGTCAGACCGCGCTCGAGTGGGGGCCGCGCGGGGTGCGGGCCAACGCCGTCGGGCCCGGGCTCGTGCCCACCCCGGGCACCGGCACCGTGTACGACGACCCGGCTGTGCGCGAGGTGCGTGCGGGGGCGGTGCCGCTGCGCCGCCTGGGCACCGACGCCGACATCGCCGGGGTGGTGAGCTTCCTGGTGGGGCCCGATGCGGCCTACGTGAACGGTCAGGTGCTGTATGTCGACGGTGGCCTCAGCCAGGCGCTGATGACGCTGCTGCCACGGCCGGCCGGGGTGCCGGGGCCGCGACTCGCCGACGACTGATCGGGCGCCCGCGCCCGGTGGTCACACCGCGTTGGCGGCCCACCCGCCATCGACGTACAGCACCTCGCCCGAGATGTACGACGCCCGTGGCGACAGCAGGAACTCGACCACCTCGGCGATCTCGTCGGGCTCGCCCACGCGGCCCAGGGGCACCCGGCCCGTGAGCCAACGCACCTGATCGGGGTCGGCCAGACGCTCGGCCGCCATCGGGGTGCGCACCGGGCCCGGGGCGATGGCGTTGGCGCGCACACCGAGTGGTGCGCCCTCGAGCGCTGCAGCTCGGGTGAGCGACACGATGCCGCCCTTCGAAGCGACATAGTGCGCCTGGCCCGGTACGGCGATGGAGGCGTTCACCGAAGCGATGGTGACGATGGCGCGCGGCGTGCCCGGTTCGGCAACGGCCTGGCGCAGCAGGCCGCGCACGGCCAGCCAGGTGCCGGTGAGGTTCACCCGCAGATGACGCTCCCACTCGTCGAGCGGGGTGTCGACGATGGAGGAGCGGGTGCGGATGCCGGCGCAGGTGACCAACCCGTCGAGGTGCCCGACGCTCTGCAGCACCCGGTCCCAGGCGTGCTCGTCGGTGACGTCGAGGGCGGTGACCGAGTCGCCGCCGCAAGCATCGGTGGCCACGACGTCCCAGCCAGCGCGGGCCAGCACCTCGCAGGTGGATGCGCCGATACCGGACGCAGCACCGGTGACGAGGATGCGCCCGGCGCTCACGAGCGGCCGACGGCCTGCATCGCCCGGTCGTAGGTGAGCACCTCGGCAGCCCAGTTGCCCACCTTCTCGCCAGCGATGCGGCCGCGCTCGGGCCACGGCGCGGTGAGGTCGACGCTGCGGCCGCGGCTGACGACGGCCTTCAGCCGACGCTTGTCCTGCAGGATGCGGATGTCGGCGAGCGGGTCGCCGTCGACCACCAGCACGTCGGCGCGGCACCCCTCGGCCACCACGCCGAGCTGGCCGTCCATGCGCATCGCGAACGCGTTGTTGCGGGTGGCGCAGGTGATGGCCTCGAGGGGCGACAGACCGAGGGCGTCGACGAACACCTCGAGTTCGCGGGCGTGCCAGTGACCGTACGGGGTGAGGGCGAAGCCGCTCTCGGAGCCGCACAGCAGGCGTACGCCTTCGTCGTAGGCGGTGCGCAGCATGGCGGCGGTGGCGTCGATCTCGCCGCGGAAGATCGAGGTCATCCCGTTGCTGGCACCCACCGCGTCGCCGTAGTCGGCGAGGTTGGCGAGGAAGGTGAACGTGGGGCACACCGCAGCGCCCGACTCGATGACGGCCTCGAGCGCTTCGCCGTCGAGGAACGACGCATGGAGGATGAGGTCGACCCCGGCGCGGGCGGCGTCGCGGGTGGACGTGGCGTTGCGGCAGTGCGCGGTGACCGGCACCCCGAGAGCGTGCGCGGTGTCGCACACCGCCTTCATCTCGTCGAGGGTCCACACCTGCAGTTCGCCCATGTGGGTGGGGATGGATCCGGTGGCATGGATCTTGATCCAGTCGGCGCCGTACTTGATCTGGCGGCGAGTGGTGGTGACCATCTCCTCCATCGTGTTCACGACGGCGGCATATCCCACCTCGCCCTCATCGGGGATGAGTCGGCCGGCCGTGCCGCCCACCGAGGTGAGCAGTGCCTGTACGCCCGTGGCCATACGCGGCCCTTCGAACAGGCCGGCGTTCAGACCGTCGCGCACCTGGGGGCCGATGCCGTGCACCGTGTCGGGATCGAAGAACGACGTCACCCCGGCGCGGAGCAACTTGGGCAGGTTGAACGCGGTGACCAGAGCCGACGCCACCGGCGGGCGGTGAAAGAACAGTTCGTCGTTCGACTGCACATCGTCGAAGGTGCTGTGGCAGTGGGCGTCGATGAGGCCAGGCATGACTGTGCACCCCGTGGCATCGACGACGGTGGCACCGGCCGGTACCTGTGCGGCCAGTGTGCCGGTGGCACCCACGGCCACGATGCGGTCGCCGTCGACGAGCACATCGGTGCCGGGTGCCGGGGCGCTGCCCGAACCGTCGATGAGGGTGCCGCCGCTGATGAGCAGGGGAGTGGATGGCGATGGCATGGGTCGCTCCAGGAGAGGGTCGGCGTCGGGGGAGGCGTCGTCAGCACTCTAGCGACGCCCGATTCGGGCGTGCGGTGGTGGATGCCCCACACGGGCGCCGTGTGCGAGGCTGTGCGGGTCTGGTCGGAAGGGTCGAGAGCGATGGATCACGAGCACGAGCACGGGCATGGCGATGCGCCCGACCGGGGCGACGCCGCGGTGCCCGGCGTGAACGACACCGTCATCGGTGTCTCATTCGACGACCGCTTCCGCGCCGCCGAGTTCCTCACTGCGATGGGCCGCCTCGCCAGCCGCAAGGAACTGGTGCTGAAAGACGTCGTGTTGGTCACCAAAGCCGACGACGGCACCACACGTGTGGAGGAGTCGACCGATCCGACGATGGGTCGCGCCGCACTGTCGGGAGCGTTGTGGGCCAGTCTCCTCGGCCTCATCCTCGGCGGCCCGGTGGGCTGGGTCGCCGGCGGGGTGGTTGGCGCCGGCGTGGGTGCGGTCACGGCGAAGACCGTCGATCTCGGGGTGCCCGACGAGTGGGTGGCCTGGTTCCGCGATGCAGTGCAACCGGGCACCACCACGGTGGTCATCCTCACCACCGATGTGATGGTCGACCCGTTCGTCGACGAGGCCCGACGGTTCGCCGGTGCACACCTGGTGTTCGCCAACATGGCGCCCGGCATCGTGGGCCGCATCCGTGAGGCATTCGGCGAACCCGCCGAGGGCGAGTCGTGAGCACCGAGCCGCAGGCCGCGCGGCCCCGGGGCGGATGGGGTGGCGCACTGGTGGTGCTCGTCGCCGTGGTTGCGGCCATCGCCGGTCTGCTCGTGGTGCCGTCGCTGCTGGCCGACGACGCATCCGACGAGGGGGCAGGCGCCGACACCACTGCGGCATCCACCACCAGCACCATGGCGCCCCTCGCCGGTGCCTGCGGTGAGGCGCACGCCGGCCACAACGCGGCGATGTGGGACCCCACCTCGGCCGACGAGATGCTCGACGCCGGGTGCCCCTGGCCGTACCCGCCGTTCGAGACAGCGGTCGAGGGCGGAACCGAGAACCCCAACCTCGGCGCAGTGTTCGAGGCGCGCCGCTACAGCGATCTGTGGGATGCGTTGCAGGAGGCGAAAATCGGGGTGTGCACCATCGCACCGCTCGCTGATGCGTCCGCTGACGGCTTCACGTTCGGGTTCCGCTACACGGCACAGGCAGGTGGCTGTTCATCGGGGGGCGACACCGTCGACCTGGTAGTGCGCGAATACGTCACCCGCGCCTGGCGCGACTCGTCGGCTGCCACCCTTGCTGCCACGAATGCCCCGGTGGTGGTGCTCGGGCGGTGGGCGGTCTTCGTCGAGGGTGACGACGAGTTCACCACGAACCGCCTGTTCGAGGTACTCGTCGGCCTCGGCGCCGTCACCGTGGCGCCCTCGGCCTGACATTCCGCTTGACGGATCGGCGCCACCCGGGACGGTCGAAGCAGTCAAGAACGGTTGGTCGAAGCGAAGGAGCCCCCCATTCGACGTCACCTCTCGGTCCGGATGATCGTGGCAGCAGTGCTCGCCGCCTCGTTCGTCGCGCCCGTCGTGGTGAGCGGCCGAACGGCGGCTGCCGCAACGACGATCATCGAGATGACCAAACCCGCACCGGGCCCTCGCGGCGCGATCGCCGTCATCGGCGATTCGTTGATGGTGGGCTCGGCGATGGAGACCAGCGGATGGGGCCCGTCGGTGCAGCAGTTGCTGGTCGAACGCGGCTGGGGTCCGATCCATGTGCGGGCCGGAGTGGGGTTCCAAACGGGTCGCTTGAACCCGAGCGATCCGGCCAACAACCTCGCGGTGTGGCTGTACGACCAGCGCCGTTCGGGTTTTGACCCGCCGGTGGTCGCCGTCAACCTCGGGGCGAACGACATCAAGGCCTGCCGTGGCTCGTCGACCTGTGCGCTCGCCAACGTGCGCTACCTGATGGACGTCGTCGGCCCCGGCCGACAGGTCTGGTGGCCGCTGATCACGATGACCGATCAGGCCGAGGCCAACGCATGGAACTCGGCCCTCCAACTGGTGGCATCGCAGCGCTCGAATCTGGTGATCTGGGACTGGCCCACCGCCCAGGTGGCGAATGGCGTGTCGATGTCGTCGGACCGTATCCACCTTGCCAACGCAGCCGCCTATCGGCAGCGCAGTCGGTTGATGGCCGACGACATCAGCGCCCGCGTCGGCGCCTCCCAGCGGGTGGGTGGCGGTGTCGCCCTGCCTGCGTCGTCGGCCCCGCTCGAGTACCGCCCGGTCAGCCCGCAGCGACTGGCCGACACCCGCACCACGGGTGGCCGCCTGCCGAGCGGGGGTGTGCTGACCGTCGATGTCGACGCGCTCGCGCCCGCCGCTGCCGACGCTGGAGCGGTGGCCGTCAACGTCACCGCCGTCGGTGCAGCGTCGGCCGGTGGGCTCACGGTGTGGCCGTGCGGAGGCGGTCGCCCCACCACCGCCAACGTGCAGTACGGCATCGGCAACCCGCGTGGTGGGCACACCACGTCGTTGCTCGGTGGGGGTGGCACGCTGTGTGTGTTCTCGTCGGCGCCAGCAGATGTGATCGTCGACCTGCAGGGTGTGTTCGCCCCGAGCGGAGGGAATCGCTTCACCCCGTCGGCGCCTGCGCGTGTGCTCGACACCCGCAACACCGGCCGCCAACCGGTGCTGGCGATCGCTGCGCCGGCAGGCGCCACGGCGGTTGCCCTCACGGTCACTGTCACCGGGTCGGCGGCAGGCGGCTTTCTGACGGCCTATCCGTGCGGCACCCAGCCGCCGGTGGTGTCGAACATCAACTTTTCCACGGCCGAGACCGTGGCCGGCGCGGCCTTCGTGCCGGTCGGACCCGACGGGAGGGTGTGTGTCTACACCAACGTTCCCGTCGACGTGATCGTCGATGTGACCGGTACGTTCAGCGCGGGTGGCGGCCTGCGCTTCGTGCCGGTCACATCGACCAAGACGCTCGACACGCGCGACGGCACCGGTGGCTGGCGCGGTGTGCAGGCGAGGGGCCAGGTGCTCGACTTCGTGGCTGCGCCGGCCGATGCGGTCGCTGTAACCGGCACCATCACGATGGTGGCGCCGTTCAGCAGTGGCTATCTGACGGGCAGTGTGTGCGGTGCGGCAGCGGGGCAGACGAGTTCGGTCAATGCGGCGCAGGGCCAAACCATCGCCAACTCGCTCACCGTGGCACTGTCGGCTGGTGGCACCGTGTGCATCAACTCGTTCTCGGCCACGAACACCCTGTTCGACACCACAGGCTGGTGGGTGGCCTGACCGGTACGGTCAGCGCTCGCGGTCGGCGCGAGCGGCAGGATCTTGGCCGTAGAAGTCGAGCAGCACGGCGTACAGCGCTGGGTGCACGTCGCGCAGGGCGACACCCTTGGTGAAGAACGTTTCGGTGACGACGGCAAAGAACTCGCCCGGGTCGGTGGCGGCATACTCGCGGATGACGGGGTCGTCGTGCCGCTGCAACCGCTCGTACACGTCGGTGCACACGGCCACGAACCGGTCGCGCCGGCCCCGGTCGGGGATGGGCGGCGTGCCGTCGATCACCCCGTCGAGCATGTCGAGCTGGTGGGCGAATTCGTGCATCACCACGTTCTGCCCGCGCGCCGGGTGACGTGCCTCGTAGGCGAGGGTCGACCAGCTCAGCAGCACCGGCCCGCGGTGGTGCGCCTGGCCCACCACCGGATACGGCCCGTCCGACACCAGACCGCCGCCGGTGGTGCCCACCGAGCGCTGGCCCTGCAGCACCACGGTGCTGCGGTGGACGATGACCGAGTGCACGCGACTGAACGGATCGACCCCAGGAGCCAGTTCCATGCCGAGTAGCAACAGACAGGCCTGGGCTGCCACGAGCACCTGCACCTCGTCGGTGAGGGTGAATCCTTGGGCCGCCTCCCACCGTCGGTCGTAGACGAAGGCCTGCACCAGCGGCTCGAGACGGGCCTGCTCGTCGGCCGACAGCGTGGGCCAGAGTGCCCAGCGCCGCTGCAGCACGGTGCGCCACGCGTCGGGGAACGGTGCGGCCAAGGCCTCGCGTCGCCGTCGACCAGGTGTCGTGAACCGCATCGTCCTCCTCTCGCTGTCGTCACGGGCCGCCGCGGCCGATGCCACTAGTGTGCCGCCGATGGCCGCCCGCCTGACCGATCGCACCCAGGTGAGCCGCAATGTGGCCTACGTTCCCGGAGTCGACCATCTCCGCGGGATGGCAGCCATCCTCATGGTGCTCTACCACGGGTACCAGCAGCTCGGC
>JBAXSU010000146.1:0-9019 GCA_037130535.1 Actinomycetota bacterium | reverse complement strand
GGTGGTGCGGCGCAGATCAAGTCGATGAAGAACGTCTCGGGCACCCTGAAGCTCGACCTCGCCCAGTTCCGCGAACTCGAGGCCTTCGCCACGTTCGGTTCCGAACTCGACGCCATCTCCAAGGCTCAGCTCGAGCGCGGCTACCGCCTGGTGGAACTGTTGAAGCAACCGCTCAACAGCCCGATGCCGGTGGAGGAGCAAGTGGTCGTGGTGTTCGCCGGTACCAAGGGCTACCTCGACAGCCTGCCGGTTGGCGATGTGCGTCGCTTCGAGAGCGAATTGCTGGCCCACATGCGCAGTACCCAGGGTGGTCTGCTCGCCGGTATCCGCACCAACCCGAAGGCCGATGTGCCCGCTGAACTCGGCGACGCTGTCGCCTCGTTCAAGGCCAGCTTCGTCGCCGCATCGGCTGCCGCCGCTGCCAACCCCACCGCCACCTCGGCCGAGCCCTTGGGCGAGGCGCAGAGCGACAAGACGCTGGCGACGGAGTAGTCATGGCCGGAGGTCAGGAGCGCATTCTTCGTGGACGCATTCGCAGCGTCCAGGCAACGAAGAAGATCACGCGCGCCATGGAACTCATTGCGGCGTCCCGCATCGTGAAGGCGCAGCAGCGCGTCGCCGCTGCCGTGCCCTATAGCGATAGAATCACCGAAGTGGTGAAAGACCTCGCCGCCGCTGGCGCGGCGTCGCAGTCGCCATTGCTCGCCGGTCGTGAGACCGAGCGCACCAAGGCGTACGTGGTCATCACCGCCGACCGTGGTCTGTGTGGCGGCTACAACGCCGGCACCCAGCGCGCCACCGAAGGCGAGATCAAAGACGACGTGTTGAACGGTCGGGGCTACTCGGTGGTGGCGGTCGGCCGTAAGGCCGAGAACTACTTCCGCTTCCGCGGCTACAACATCGCGGCATCGTTCGGTGGTTTCAGCGACAACCTCACCTACGCCGATGCCAAGCGCATCGCAGCGTTCGTGATGGAGGCCTACACCTCGGGCCAGTTCGATCGAGTGGAACTGGTGTACACCCGTTTCGTGTCGGTTGGTACGCAGGAAGTGGTGCGCCGTCCCTTGGTGCCCCTCGATCGCGATGCCATCAGTGGTGGCGACGGCAAAGGCCTCGATGCCAGCGGTGTGCCCGCCGACTTCGAGTTCGAACCCGATCCGTCCACCATTCTCGAAACACTGCTGCCGCGGTACATCGAGGCCCGTATCTATGCCGCGCTGCTCAACGCTGCAGCCAGCGAGCATGCATTCCGCCAGCGAGCGATGAAGAGCGCTACCGACAACGCCGAGGAACTCATCAAGACCCTCAGCCGCATCATGAACCGTGCTCGCCAAGACTCGATCACCACTGAGATCATGGAGATCGTCAGCGGTGCCGAGGCGCTGTCCGGCGATTCGAAGAAGCATCACATCATCGACCTCGGCCCGATCGACAACAGTCCGCTGTCGTCAATCGGCCTCACGAACTGACCCCGACGAACCACCTGTCGAAGTAACGAAGGAACCAACGCCATGACCCTCACCGACACAGACCTCAAAGATGGCCGCGTCGTCGGCATCGCCGGCCCCGTGATCGACGTCGAGTTCCCCCGCGGTTCGCTCCCCGAACTGAACCAGGCACTCGAGTTCACCGTCACCATCGACGGCACCGAGGTGAAGGTGCTCGCCGAAGTGGCGCAGCAACTCGGCGACAGCCGCGTGCGTGCGGTGTGCCTGAAGCCCACCGACGGCTTGCGTCGCGGCACTGCGGTGCGCAACACCGGCCGCGGCATCACCGTGCCCGTGGGCGACAAGACCCTCGGCCACGTGTGGAACGTGTGGGGCGAGGTGCTCGACGGCGACAACGCCGACTTCGCCAACACCGAGCGGTGGGAGATCCACCGGTCGGCCCCCGACTTCGCAGCGCTCGAACCGTCGAAGCGCATGTTCGAAACGGGCATCAAGGTCATCGACCTGCTCACCCCCTACCTGGCCGGCGGCAAGATCGGTCTGTTCGGCGGTGCAGGTGTGGGTAAGACCGTGCTCATCACCGAGATGATCCGTCGTGTGGCGCAGAACCACGGTGGTGTGTCGGTGTTCGCCGGCGTGGGCGAGCGCACCCGTGAGGGCACCGACCTGCGCATGGAGATGGAAGAGTCGGGCGTGTTCGAAAAAGCCGCCCTCGTGTTCGGCCAGATGGACGAGCCGCCCGGAGTGCGCCTGCGCGTGGCACTGTCGGCCCTCACCATGGCCGAGTACTTCCGCGATGTGCAGAACCAAGACGTGTTGTTGTTCATCGACAACATCTTCCGGTTCGTGCAGGCCGGTTCGGAAGTATCGACGCTGCTCGGCCGTATGCCGTCGGCCGTGGGCTACCAGCCCACCCTGGCCGACGAAATGGGCCAGTTGCAAGAGCGCATCACCTCTACCCGTGGCCGGTCGATCACCTCGCTGCAGGCCGTGTACGTGCCCGCCGACGACTACACCGACCCGGCGCCGTTCACCACCTTCACCTTCCTCGACGCAACCACCGAGTTGAGCCGCCAGATCGCGTCGCTGGGTATCTACCCGGCGGTGGATCCCCTGGCGAGCACCAGCACCATCCTCCAGCCCGAGGTGGTGGGCGACCGGCACTACACCATCGCCCGTCGCGTGCAGGAGACGCTGCAGCGCTACAAGGAACTGCAGGACATCATCGCCATCCTCGGTCTCGACGAACTGTCGGAAGAAGACCGCCTCACCGTGGCCCGTGCCCGCAAGGTGCAGCGCTTCCTCAGCCAGCCGTTCTACGTGGCCGAGGTGTTCACGGGCGTCAGCGGCGAGACCGTGCCGGTGGCCGAGACCGTCGAGAGCTTCGAGGCCATCGTCAACGGCGAGCTCGACGAAGTTCCCGAGCAGGCGTTCTTGAACGTGGGCGGTGTCGAGCAGGTGCTGGCCAAGGCCAAGGCGCTGCAAGAAGGCGCGGCCTGACCATGGCCACCATGCAGGTCGAGGTCGTCTCGCCGGAGCGGGTGCTCTTCTCCGGCGAGGCCACACAGGTCATCACGCGCACCCTCGGCGGTGGCGAGATCGCCTTCCTGCCTGGCCATGCTCCGTTCCTGGGTGCCGTCACCGAGTGCCACACCCGCATCTCGCTGGCCGACGGCACGGTGGTCGACGCCGCCGTGCACGGTGGGTTCGTGCAGGTGAGCGGCAACACGGTGAGCATCCTCTCCGACGCTGCCGAGCTGGGCGAGGAGATCGATCGCGCCCGGGCCCTGGCGGCCAAGGAGCGTGCCGAAGAGCGTCTGCGCCACGAGCACGACGCCGAGGGTGTTGCGGCACTCAGTCGGGCCCACGCCCGTCTCGCCGCCAGCGGCGGTATCACCGCCTCGCCCGGCGCACACTGACGGGCCGCTCGTACACTGCCTCCATGGCAGCGAAACTTCCTTTCCGGCGCGCTCTGGTGACGGGTGCGTCGTCGGGTATCGGCGAGTCAATGGCCCGCATCCTCGGTTCCGCGGGCATCGCGCAGGTGGTGGTGGCACGCCGCGTCGACCGACTCGAAGAACTGGCTCTCGGCTTCCCAAACGTGGAGGTGCTGGCAGCCGACCTGACCACGCCCGAGGGTGTGCGTGCCGTCGAGGCCCGCATCGCCAGCGACACCGACCCGATCGACCTGGTGGTGAACAACGCCGGCTTCGGCACGTCGGGCGTGTTCCACGACCTCGACGCCGACCGCCTGGAACGCGAGATCGCGTTGAACATCACCGCCCTCACCCGCTTGTCACACGCCGCGTTGAGCACGTTCGTGCCCCGTGGGCGCGGCTATCTGCTGAACGTCAGTAGCGTCGCCAGCTTCCAGCCGGCACCCAAACTGGCGGTGTACGCCGCCACCAAGGCCTACGTGACCAGCCTGACCGAGAGCCTGCACGAAGAGGCCCGTGGCACCGGAGTGAAGGTGACTGCGCTGTGCCCGGGCCTCACGCGCACCGAGTTCCAGAGTGTGAGCAGCACCGAGTCGTACGCCACGAACTATCCGTCGTTTGCGTGGCTCGACGTCGACGTCGTGGCCCGAGCCGGCCTCGACGACGTCGCCCGCGGCAAGGCCCTCTCGGTGCCCGGCGCCATCTACAAGGGCCTCGCTGGCGCCACCAGCATCAGCCCGCGTTGGTTCACCCGCCGCGCCTCGAGCCTGGTCCAGCGCGACTGACCGGGGCGGCCGCCTCGGGTGCGCGGTGATGCCTGCGGCGGCGCGTGACTTCGGTCGCTTGCGTCGTTGCCTGGACTCCGCTTGTTGTCGCGGATCTGCGTGCGCGACACCGCCCGCGCGCCCCCCACTCACTCCCATTGCAGCTGGGGTGGGCCGGTGGCCATGAGGAGGGTTCCGTCGCGGGCATGGACGGTGATGCTGCGGTCGGCGCCCATCGACAGGTGCCATCGCTCCGCGTGGAGTCGGTCGTGGTGATGCCGACAGAGCGGCAGCAGATTGGCCAGATCGGTGAGCCCGCCACGTTCCCAGACGTGGATGTGGTGGGCTTCGGTGATGGAGATGTGCCGCCCGCAGCCGGGGATGGCGCAGGTGCGGTACATCGCCCGGAGTGCGCGCCGCTGGCGCACGCCGGCGTGGCGTCGACTGCGCCCGTGGTCGAGCCCCACCGGCCGAGAGAGTGACTGGGCGATCTGCTCGTAACTGGGCACCGGATCGCCCTGGGCGATGACGACGCCGTCGCCGTTGACGACGACCGGCACGAACCTCGCCCGGCCGGCGATGGTGCGGATGGTGTCGATGGGCAGGTCGATACCTGGCCCGCACTCGACCTTCGAGCGGGCGTGCCGTCCGTGTTCGAACGTCTGCTGATCGATCACGACGATGACCTCGGGTTTCCCGATCGGGCCAGCTGCGCCGGTGATGAGGTCGATCAAGGCGTGGGCGCGCTGCCAGTCCATGGCGTCGAGCGGGTCGGTGGGACACTCGGCCGGCCGGGGTTGGGCGAGGCGGGTGTGCAGTTGTTCGACGAGGAGATGCGAGAACACTGCACCGAGTTCGGGATCGAGCGCCGCAGCGAGCCGGAGCATGCCCGAGTTCGGGTCGACCCACACTCGGCATCGGGTGTCGCGTTTCTGGCGCTCGAGGCGTTGTTTGCCGTCGTCGGTTTCGATCGACCGGATCTCGCGTTGCAGCCAGCCGCGGAACTGTTCGACCGTCGCCCGCTGCGCGACGGCCCGTGCGACGAGGTCGGCTTCCAACGCCCGCAGCGCAGGTCGCAGACGGGGCTCGAGTGACCGCAGCGCGGCGGAGAACGCATCGAGATGCTCGCCCGACAGGCGACCCTGATCCATCGACGCTTTCAGCTCGGGTGCCTGCGTGGCCTGCTCGGCGCGCTCGAGCGCCCGCCCGGCACCGCCTGCCGAGCGGCCGGTGGAGCGGGCGTTGATCGCCGTCGGATCGACCCCCGGGCACTGCGCGGCCAACTGCCGCAGCCGCTGGTTCAGATCGATCTCGCGGGCTTGGAGGAATCGCGTCAGACCCGCCACATCGCCGAGCAGGCTGGACACCGCCACCTCGTCGAGCAACGAGACATCGGCCCCGGCGACCCGATCGAATCGGTCGACCAGCGGCGAGGACCCGCGTGCACCACTCGTACCTGAAACTGCCAACGCACCCGTGTTCACACGCACCTCCCCACGCACCCGCAACGACAGCAGGCGACCAGCAACCGACATGTCGGGAACCCCACGTGGGGGTTCGATCTGGTTCCGAGGGGAAGATCGGAACATCGGGCACCCTAGACGTACATTTGTTCGCTTGCAACACGTGGGCGAAGAAGAGTTGGACGGCTCGTCGGCACGGGCCGCATCGGCATGCCTGGGACGACGTTCGCCCTACGATGCACGGCGTGGAGCCTGCGCTGCCGGTGGCCGACATCCGAGGATTCATCGCCGACCCGTACTCTGCGGCGGGCCTGGCATTCGTCGACGACCTGCGCATGGCGGCGCACCTCACCGGGGCGCTGTACCTCGAGGGGCACGGTGTCGACGAGCGACTGGTGGCCCAGATGATCGAGCGATCGCGGGCGATCGTCGCCCCGGAGGAGATCACACCGCTCACCACGCTGTGGGCTGCAGAGATGGCGCGGGTCGCCCGCTGGCTCACACGTGGCCTGGCCCTCACCCTCGGGCAGACCATCGACCGGTTCGACTCGTTCGTGTCGCCCGAACCCGACCTGGTCGTGGCTGCAGTGCGTGCCACGGCTGAGACGAAGCGTGTCCGTGCCCGGCAGACCACCGGCATCCGCCAGGACAGCGACCTGTTCACCCTGACGCACCACGACGAGTGGGGCGGGCTGCAGGTGCGCCTCGGCGACCGGGCAGTGGAGGTGCCGCCCCGCCCGGGCGCCTGCGTGGTGCAGATCGGCACGGTGATGCAGACGGTGTCGCGGTTCTACTTCCCGGCCACGCGCTACCGGGTGGTGGGCCAGCATGCCGGGCGCGAGTGCACCATCGTCACCTCCCGGGTGAACGCACGTGGCGGCGCTCGCATCACACCGGTTGATCTACCCGAGCCCCTGCTGCGCAAGGCAGCCGGGCTCGACGGACCTCAGGCGTAGTCGATCGCAGCGAAGCCCGACAGTTTGTCGAGGCGGTGGTGGGCCTCGACGAGGCGCACCGTGCCACTGCGTGACCGCATCACCAGGCTCTGCGTGTGCGCGCCGCGCGGGCTGAAGCGCACACCACGAAGCAGTTCGCCGTCGGTGATGCCGGTGGCAGCGAAAAACGCGTCGTCGCCACGCACCAGGTCGTCGGTGGTGAGCACGGCGTCGACGTCGTAGCCGCCGGCGAGGGCGGCTTCGCGCTCGGCTTCCGACCGCGGCCACAGCTGACCCTGGATCTCGCCGCCCATGCATTTCAGCGCGGCAGCCGCGATGACGCCCTCGGGGGTGCCCCCGATGCCGAACAGCACGTCGACGCCGGCGTCGGGCCAGGCGGTGGCGATGGCGCCGAAGATGTCGCCGTCGGAGATGAGCTTCACCCGTGCGCCGCTGGTGCGGATCTCGGCGATGAGGTCGTCGTGGCGGGGCCGGTCGAGCACGACCACCGTGAGGTCGCGCACCGTGGTGCCCTTGGCCTTGGCGATCCAGCGCAGGTTCTGCGTGGGCGAGGCGGTGATGTCGATGGCACCCACGGCGTCGGGGCCGACAGCGATCTTGCGCATGTAGAAGCACGGGCCGGGGTCGAACATGCTGCCACGCTCGCTGACGGCGATGACCGAGATGGCGTTTGCCCGGCCGAGTGCGGTGAGGCTGGTGCCGTCGATTGGGTCGACCGCAACGTCGACCCGCGGCGATTGACCGTCGCCGATCTGCTCGCCGTTGAAGAGCATCGGCGCTTCGTCCTTCTCGCCCTCGCCGATGACCACGATGCCGTCCATGCTGACGGTGGACAGCACGGTGCGCATGGCATCGACGGCCGCGCCATCGGCACCGTTCTTGTCGCCACGACCCACCCACCGCGAGGCGGCCAGTGCTGCACTTTCGGTGACGCGGACGAGTTCGAGTGCAAGGTTTCGATCAGGAGCGCTCATCGCCGCTCACCGTAGCCGCCCTGCCCACCCGCCGCCGCCCCAGTGCGCGCACTGAACCGATGGCGACTGCGCCAGGCCCATACCCACGCTGCCGCGCCGGCGTCGCAGGGCCTGAGCCCTACCGACTCGACGTCACTCGGTGATGTAGCCGACCACGTCGGCGATCAGGTGAGCAGCCTTGCTGTTGGTTCGGAAGGTGACCTCACCAGCGTGGCCAAGCCTGGCGAGAACCAGGTTCGACGCCGTCCCACCCGCCTTTACGTTGAGGTTCGACGTCCGGTGCTGTCGCTCGCCCTTGGGGCCGACGGTGATGAACGCAGCGTTGCTGGTGTTTGCGCACGACGTGGCCAACACCACTCCCGTCACCCTCGACTCGGGGATGGGCCCGATGCCCAACATCGGCACGGACAGAGGACCGAATCGCCAATCCGGCGGTGTGCCGATGCCGGAGCGGGTGTCGAGCACGCGGAGTGGATCGACCACCACGAAGCGACCGGGTGCATCGGTCGCGAAACTGGCGAGCACGTCGACCACCACGTCGGTGGAGCCGAACGCGTTGCGCACGCTCACCCGCCCATTTGGATCGAGTTGGGTGAGCACAAGGTTCGGCACAACGTTGCCGGCAACGACGTTCACGTTCGACGTGCCCGGGTCGGACAGGTGAGACGGCCACACGGAGAGGAAGCTGTCCTTCGAGGCGTCGGTAGCGGTGACGTTCATGGCGACGACCTCAGCGTTGGCGGGCACACCCAGGATCCCCCTCACGGGCAGTGTGACGGTCTCGGCGCCGAGCGGCGCGTTGATGTCGCGCGAATCGAAGATGCGCTGGGGCTCGATGGCCACCACACCCATGTTGCTCGACGGTGAGCAGAAGCCCACCACATCGACCACGACATCGGCTCGACCCGTGTTGTTGTAGATGTACACGTCGTTGTTGCTCCCGAGGCGAGACATGACGAGCGTGCCCTTGACCGTTCCTGCATCGACGTTGGTGGATGCGCTGAGCGGTCGAGGTTGCCGACCCGACCAGACGAGGAGGTACGTGTCGGTGGTGGGACGGACCACCGTGAGGTTGAGGATCACGGCCACAGCGTCGGACGGCATACCGGGCACTCCGGTGAACACGAGCGGCAGGATCTCGCCGGCGCCGAGCGGTGCGCTGAGTCCGCCGAGTCCGGTGCGGGTGTCGAGCATGCGGTACGGCTGGATGGGCAGGTACCCGGCGGGCTTGGTGGACGATGTCTTCCGCTGTTCGACGGAGAGGCTGGGAACTGCCCAGGGCGGGACCGTGCCGGCAGGTGCCGCCGGGGGTGGCACTGTCGTGCTGGGCGACGCAGGAACGACGACCGGCAGCGTGGTCGACGGCGGCACGGTGGTGGTCGGCGGCACCGTGGTGGTCGGCGGCACCGTGGTGGTGGGTGCCATGGTGGTGGTGGGCGGCGTGGTGGTGGTCGGCGGCCGGGAGGGGGTCGGCGGG
>JBAXSU010000145.1:0-9068 GCA_037130535.1 Actinomycetota bacterium | reverse complement strand
CACGCCATCCGCCTGAGCGGCGACATCCGCTACCCCCGCATCGCAGTACGCCGCACCCTGGGTGTTTGACGGGAGGCAGCGAAGGCGAGCCGAGTCGGCATCGATACGGCACACCAAGAGGGAGTGCCTTAGGACCGTTGACTCCATTCGGATGCGTAAGACGGCCTGCGGGAAACGGCAGGAACCATGTTGACGTACACGCTGTTGTTCAACAGCCGAAGACTCTCCGAACACGACGACGCGAAGGCCTGTCGGCCGTCGCACACCCTCAGATCCGAAGCGACACTTTGGCCAACTAGCCGTGTTTCAGTTGACTCGCGATCATCAGGAGGTTGTCCGCAGCGACGGGCTCCAGGTCCGTTGCATTCCTCGCATCCGGCCGAATCCATCGCGAGGTAACCGACAGGCAACCACCCCGCACGTCTAACGCTGGAACTCGCCGACCCGATTCCGGATGTGTCGGCTACGTCTCGTGCAGGGCGATTGCGGCGACAAGGTTGCGTAGACAGGTGTTCAGCAGTGCAATCGGGTGTGCACGGGGGTTGTTGTCGTCGTCGAGATAGATGTCTCGTCGGATCTCGATCATGATCGACGTGACTCGGACGTCGGTGCGATAGTGCCTCAGCGGGACGTAGGTGCCACTGAACGGCGTGTTCAGCGCAGTCTCGTGACCGGCAAAGGCAAGCAGGGCCGCGTCGAGCAACCAGGCTGGCGTGTGGTCCTCATCTGTGCCGACGCAGATGTGTGGACGAGGCGCTCCCGGGCGGAGTTCGTATGGCAGCGGCCGCTCGGGATATGAGTGGACGTCGATGATCGTGCAGCGCCGACAGCGTCGGAGCATCTCATCGACGTGCGCTGCGAAGGCATCTGCGTAGGGGTGGAAGTAGCGATCGAGCAGCCGCCCCTCGTCCTCGTCGCTGAGGGCCCTGAGCACCTTCCCGTGGCTCGTTCCCGTGTAGACGGCTCCCATCCCGACCGTCCGCATCACCTCGCTCTCGTCGGTGAAACGTTCGGGGTCGATCACGAGACGAGACAGCTGGTTCACGAACGTGGTCGCGAGCACAGCCTGCCCGCCGGGCCGTGCACCGGCCACGAGATCGGTGTGCCAATCGGTCATTCGGGCTATCTCGGCCGTCAGCGCTGCGTCGTCGAGGAGGATGTGCTCACGAACCTGGTGTGGGACGTGGGTGCCGGCATGGGGAACGTGGATGATGACCCCAGGTGTGTCGGCCCGATGGATCGTCCAGCCAGGAATCAGGCCTGACTCCGTCATTGGTCACCCGCCCAGCCGAGCAGGTCAGGCACCTCGACCTCGGCGAGCGCCAGCTCGTATCGCGTTGCGCAACGGAGGTACATGCTCGCCCGAGTCAGATCATCGCGGTGCTGTCGGCTTTGCCGTTCGAGGCGGACTGCCAACTCGGCAACCGGTATCTCGCTGGCCCCGGACGGTCGCCTGAAGCCGAGCTCTCTGCACAGCCATGTCATGGCGGCTGCACCCACAACGCTGCAGCCGTTGAGTCCTTCCGGCACGAAACCGTCTTTGATGGCGACGGAGATGCCACCATCGAGAAAGGCGATCGCCTCGGTGTCGACCCCGGCGCTCCGCCACGGCGCCATACCGCTTCGGCGCACGTGGACGAAGCCCATCCCAACGAGCTGATCGACGATCGCTGACGGGGCTCCGGAGGTAAGGCGCCATGTCTGCCGCAGGCCACTGACCCGTCGGTAGTTCGAACACGAGGTGTCGCTTCGTGATCCGAACAGTGCACGATGCTGCTTCAGTGCGTCAGCAAGCGAGACGACCAACACCTGGTCGCGCTGGACCTGCAACACCGTGGCCCCGGAGCGCGCAGTGTCCGGTAGTGCCGGCAAGGTAGACGCGTTCACCAGTACGTCGCCGCGCCTCGGTGTGAAATGGTCACCCGCCTGGATGGCGATCGTGCCACGAACGGTTGGGAGCCAGGCCGGCTCCGGGTGCAGCAGTTGATGAACCTCGGCGGACATGAGGACCCGTCGCCCCTGGCGGAGCAAGGGTCGAAGCTTGGACCAGGTGGCACTCCGTTGTTTCGGCAGCACATCTTCTGGACGGCGATATCTGTACGTGACCATACGAGGATCCCTCCATGCGGATCACGAGGCTGTTCATCAAGCGAGTAGTACCGGAAGAATACAGATACCTCGAACTGCCAGATTCACATCTAAAGATGGGTCTGCGGGACTACCCACGTGAATGGTTGGCCCAGTTGCTGCAATAGCCTCAACCAACGAACCAGGCTTTACGCATTGAGGTGCGCTCGGTTCAGCAAGTTGTCCGGTAGTTGCCAGGCAGTACCAAATCCCGGAAAGAGTGTTTGTGTAGGCCAGGTAGGGACCCAGCATCGGGCGCGCTCGTTAGCGTGACCCCTCCTCGACAATTCAAACTACGATCGAGATGTGGTCCACCAACCCGACCTTTTCTCCGCCGACGATGGGCCAGAGGTAGGCGAAGCGGTGTCGTGGCCCATCCGTCTAGGACATGCAGTGATAACTGAGTCGACATCGTCGTCGATTCTCACCAGGGCCAGTGGCTTCATGGCCGACTACGACTACACGCTCAACCCCTACGCAGGCTGCTCGTTCGGTTGCAGCTACTGCTACGCCGCCTTCTTTGCGCGACGGGTAGAGGACCAAGCCGACTGGGGCAACTGGGTGCGCGCCAAGACCGACGCCGAGCGACTGCTCCGCCGGATGAGGACCGACCTCACTGGCCAACGCGTGTACATGAGCAGTGTCACCGACCCCTACCAGCCCATCGAGCGGCGACTCGGCTTGGTGCGTTCACTGCTACCGATACTTGCCGAACGCGGGGTGCGACTGGTCGTGCAAACCAGGAGCACGCTGGTCACCCGCGACATCGACCTGTTCTCGCGGTTCGAGCACGTTCGCGTGAACATGACCGTGACAACCGACTCAAGGAGAGTCGAGCGTGCCTTCGAGCCTCGCTGCCCGACGAATCGTCGACGGCTCGCAGCCATCACACGGGTACACGAGGCCGGAATTCCCGCAAGCATCACCATGACCCCGCTACTCCCGCTCGACGATGCACACGGATTCGCCGACAGCCTGGCAGCAACCGGAATCCAACACTTCGTCGTCCAGCCCTTTCACGCCGACCGCGGGCGATTCGTGGCCGGCACACGAGACGAAGCGCTCAGGCTCACCAAGGAAATGGGTTGGGACGAGGACCGATACAGGGCTGCTGTGAAGGTGCTCCGCGACCGCCTTCCGTCGCTCGCCGAGGGACGTGAAGGATTCGCTCCAGCATGATCGACGGGGGAGCACTTCGGACGGAACTGATTCGTTTGAAGCCACTCCTCGAGCAGACCTTGGTGACAGCGCTCGAGCCATTGGTGGAGGCAGTCCGGAAACACTCCACCTATGAGCGACAGGAGGCGCTGCAGCAACTCCTTCACCTCTCCGACGGAAGCGACTGCAACTACGACCGGCCCACGATGGGTGTTTCGTATGCGCTCTGGTACCACCCACGCCGCACTCACGATGCCGTGCAAGCACTCCTCCCGATCTTCGACGAATCAAGCTCCGCCGATCTCGACTTCGTCGACCTCGGTACCGGTACTGGTGCGACGTTGTGGGCCTTGGCGGCACTCGAGACGGCACGTCTCAACTGCGGGTTCCGGCCGAGGCGAATCCGAGTGCAGGCTCATGAAGCGTCCTGCGTGATGCTCGACGCGGCTCGATCGTTGTGGCGTGGCTGCAACGGCAGCGAACTCGTCGGGGCCGCCTCTGTGGACGTGACGTGGGTGCTCGGTTCATGGGCTTCGGCCTCCAGCCCACTGGTGGCACCGATCGTTGTCGCAGGATTTCTGTTCGACGACTCTGACTCGAAGCGCAGTCAGCGGGTCGGCGAGCTGTTCGCTCGTACGTCAGAGCGACTCGGCGCAACCGACGTAGTGACGATGGGGTCGCATGGCAAGGCGTCCATCTTCGAAGCCGCCGTATCGGCCATGGCATCCTCCGGCGGCTGGGCACGCATCGCCGAGGTGCCACCATCGACGTTGTGGAGTGGGCCGTGCGCCGAGATCGGCTTGCTCCGGCGTCGGCTGTATTCGGACCTTGTCGAACCCCGGCTTCGAGCGCTTGGCAATGCAGTTCCCGACTGGCAGCGCTGGGGCACCAGGATCATCCGATGCCGGGTAACGGACACCCGGACGGAGTCGCTCCATCTGGACGATCCCGCAGCAGTGTTGTTCGACGACGACCAAGCCGCCGCAGCACGACCCGACAATCGACTCACCATGGTCGTGGGCTCTGCCGGTAGCGGGAAGAGCAGGGTGCTCGTGGAGAGACTCGTGGCAACCCTGCGGCAACGGCGTTCAACAGCGGACGTGTTGGTGACCACGTTCAACACGAAGGTGATCGATCAGCTGGCCGATTGGTTCGAGCAGTCGATCGGACGATTCGAGACCGCCCCAAATCGGAGTCCGAAGACAGAAGGTCAAACGCTGTTCACGTCGCCTTCCGGATGGACGGTCCAGTTCCTCAACTGGGACAAAGTTCCGAGTCGACTCTTCTCCGTGCCTCATCAAGACCTTTCGAGCGGCGAGAAGGAGTTCGAATCAGTACTCGCACGCTGTGCCGATGACCCGGACATCGCCGCGTTGCTCAAGAGCCAGCCGTATGTAACGGCCCGATTCCTCGACGAGGAGCTTCGCACGGTCGTGTACGGCCTACAGGCAACGACCCTGGAGAAGTACCTCCAGGTCGAGCGGACGCGACGACCACATCGGCCAACCGCCCAGTCACGACGAGTCATCTGGCGATTACTCGAGCAACGAAACCCCGCATTCGTCGACCAGAGGATCTTGGCCCTCGCAGCGAAGCGACCCACACGCACGTTCTCCCACATCTTCGTCGACGAGTGTCAAGACATGGTTGGAGCCGACTTCTCGCTGCTTGTCCGGCTCACGGACAGCCCGCAACAGATCGTGTGTTTCGGTGACGAAGCCCAGGCGGGCCACATCGGGGCCAGCTATCGCCGACCCGGATCCCTGGGCAGCGCTCGTTGGAAGGTTCATGCGCTCGACGGCTCGTACCGGCTTCCTATCCGTGTCTGCGAGGCCGTAGCACCACTCGCAACCGCCATTGGCGACCAGAGACGTCGAATCGGCAAAGCAGCTTTGCGTGACGGGGAGCAACCCGATGGTGTCGACCTGGTCGAGCCGGATGCGGTGAAGTCAGCAGTACTGGGCGTGCGACCGATCGTTCTCGCTGGTCCGAGTGACTCCATCCAGAGACAGTTCCGGGAGGTGTGCGCGGCATACCGGGGTCTGCTGCACGAACGCCCGATGAGCGAGCGGATCGCCTGGGCAGCAGAAGGCGACGACTTCGCAACACAAATGCTCAGCAACGCCCTTGTCGCCAATTGCCTCGAGGGGTACCGAATCCAGCGCGACACCATCCGGGGCGTGAAGGGCCTCGAGCGGCCGTTGGTGGTGTGGTCGACCAGGTCGACCATGCCGGGCGCATCGACGGCAGCCGAGTGGGCCTACGCCCTGATGACGCGCACGACCGGGCTCCTGGTGGTCGTGCTGTCGGTCAAGGCAACCGAAACGAGCAAAGCGATCGTCGGCCGGCTCCGGGCCGACCGTCTGCTCTTCTGGGACTCCGAGGCGAAGCATCGCTTCGATGAATGCGGCGAACTGGTCGGTGGCCCCGCAGACCCACTTGCCTGACCGGTTGACAGCCGCTAGCTCTGGCAGTCGTCAACGCCCCGCAGCAGCGAGGACCGCCCCCATGCCCAGAGCACGATCGCGGCACGCGGTGCGTCGAAGCAACCCTGCGCTGTCCTCAACCCTGGGTGGTGCCAGCAGTGAGCGTCTCCCACGCCTCGACGGCGTCGGGCCGTAATGCTGCGTCGAGGCGCAGCCATGGGTCTTGCGTGACGGCCAGCGGCATGTGGACTTTGCGAAGCGCTCTCAACTCCTTGTTGTCCAAGGTGCCAGCGAGCGTCATCGGGTCGTCGATCGCAGCGCACAGCTGGGCGAGATCGAATTGGTGTCGTCCACGGTCGCGGCTGTCGGCGATGTACGCACGGGCCTTGAGGACCAACGCTCACTGCAAGTCGGGGATGGGCACGATCGCCTCGCCGGCTTCGGTGCTGATGTCGCACTGCGCAGCGCGTTGCAGCGCCCGATAGCCGCCCGCGATCGGAACCGGTTCGCGGCCTGCCATGCGCAACAGCATGTGCTTGGGCATGTGATCGGGAACCATCACGTCGAGCACGAGATCGTCGTTGCGGAACCGGTGCTGCCGACGGTTGTTCGCCGAAGGCTGCGGTTCCAGATCGAGAGCGGCTGCAGCGCTCCGGCAGGCGAACAGGGCGTTCGGATTGACGAGCACATTGGCGACGATGTCGATATCGATCGTCGCCCGCCCAGGCGTGACACCCGCGATGTGACAGTGCAGCGCAACCATCTGTCCACCGACGAGCACCCAGTCGGTTGGCTGCAAGTGCTGGGCGAGCCTTGCGACCTGCGCCCACAGTTGCCATGCCGGTGTGTCGCCGTTCCTCAAGGGCACCGGTGCGGGGGTGAGTCGCTCGCTCATCTGGGGCCCCGGCGGGCAGTTCGGCACAGTGCCCGTCCTGCTGCGTTCGTGCCGGCGTCGCGGTCCTCGATCAGGTCGACCGCGTTCGCCAGATCGGGCAGCGGCGAACCGAGCACCGACGCGAGTTGGTCGCCTTCAAGCGCTACGGCACGCAAGGTGACGTTGCCGTCCTCAGCAGGCCGTAACCGGTACTGGGCGACGAGTCGTTCGATCGTCTCGCGGTCTGCGTAGGCATCGAACCGTTCCGAGGTCTCGGTGAGCCCGGCTGCCGCAGCGGTCATGGCCGAGAGTCCGGCAGGCACCAACCCCTCGCTGGCAGCGAGACGGGCGATATAGGCGGGGCGCGTGTCGTACCGCTGGACATCGGCGCGCCGACGCGCCAGCCAGCGCCAGTCGTCGATGTCGCGTTCGGCAAGCGCCAACAACCTCCGGCGGCGCTCGTCCCGCAGGTCGAACGCGGCGCGCAGTTCCGGAGTCGCGTCGGCAGCGAACCTCGTCAGCAGCGCCGCCCATGCAGTGCTCGCAGCCAGTGCCCGGCCGCCGTGAGGTTGCCGAACATGGCGATAGACGGCCAGCGACACAGGATCGACCAACCACACCGAACCGACCTTCGTCGCAGAGATCTCGCCCGCAGCAATCAATGCACGAACGCGCTGAAGGTTCACCCCGAGCAGGGCAGCAGCGTCAGCCACGACCAGGTGATCCTCGACGATACTCATGGACTCTCACTACTATAGCGCCGTCGCTAGAATAGTGTGAGTCACCGGGCAGACGCACAGTCCACTGAGGCTGCTGGAAATATCGTTGCGCTCGCAAGTGTCGTGCCATATCCGTGCCATAACGGATCAACATTGGGCACCATTTGGCGGCCTGGGCCGGACGGCATGGATGCTCTGAACAGGACTTTCGCGAAACGCGCCTGGTCCAGAACCTGCCCGGGACCGATTCCCAAGCTGAGAACGCGGGTTCGATTCCCGTCACCCGCTCTCGTGAAAGCCCAGCGCTCAGCGGGGTGTACTCGGATCTTGCGATGGATTGCGTCGCATTCGACGCGGATCGTCGCAAGATCGCTGGGATGAACGCGGAGGCGCCAGCGGGATTGCTGCGGGCAGGGCGTGTTCGAGTCGGGCGGCGTTGGCACCGTGGGCCGGTCAGACGTGAGGACGAACAGGGTCGCCGAAGTCCACAGTCGGCCCCTCGTCGACGGGACGATCCAACTCGGCGAGAGCGGGTTCGCGCAGCAGGATCAGTGTCCACACCGAGAGCACGCCGGCAAGCGCGAGGTACGTGGTGCGCACCCCGAGCCACTCCACCGCTACACCCACCACCAGCATCGCTACGGGTGGCGCCGCCGAGAACAGCGACATCTGCACCCCGTACACCCGGCCCTGCTGGTCGATCGGCACCCTGGTCTGCACCAAGGTGCTCATCAGCGGGTTGTAGGGCCCCCACCACAGACCCAACAGCGCGCTGGCAATGGCCATCGGTGCGAGCGGCAGCAGCAGCGCCATCGGCCAGATGGCCGTCATGGTGCCGAGCATGATCATGCGGACGATCTGCAGTTTCGTGAACCGCGCGCTGAGGCGGCCGTAGGCGAACGAACCGACCATCGAGCCCATCGCCAGGCAGGCGATCACCACGCCCATCGAGCCGGGCTGGCCGAGCGCCTCGTAGTGCGTGGGCAACAGCACGGCCTCGGTGGGCAGGTAGATGGCGGCCAGCACCACCACCGACACGCTGAGCGAACGCAGCAGGCGGTCGGCCCGCAGCACGGCGACACCGGCGAAGAGCCCACGCCAGCCGGCGGGCGCGGTGGGCACAACGGGTTCACCGTCTGCGCCCACCTCGGGCACGTCGGCCGAGGAGCCAATCAGCACCATGGCGAGCGCGGCGAACACGAACAATCCGCAGGGCAGCCAGAACGAGGCCGCAGGCCCGAAGACGGCGATGAGGGCGGCTCCCACCAACGGGCCGAGGGTCCACCCCGCGGCAAAGCATCCCTCGTGCACGCCGTTGAGCCGATCGGCCGACACGCCGGAGGCGGCAGCGACGCCGGGGATGGCAGCACGGCGGGCGGTGTAGCCGGCCGGGTCGAAGGTGGCACCCAGCACGGCGAGCACGAGCACCCAGGCGAGGGTCATCTCGCCGAACGCCGCAACGAGCGGAAAGCCGGCAACCGACAGCGCCGAGAGGCAGTCGGCCACGGCACTGACCCGGCGGCGGCCATAGTGGTCGACGAACCAGCCGGCCAGCGGCGCGGCCAACAGACCCGGCAGGGATGCGACGGCGGCCACCAACCCTGCCGACGCCGACGAGCCGGTGACGTCGAGCACCAGCCACGGGATGGTCACCATCACCGCTGCATTGCCCACGCCCGAAGCGATATTCGACGCTTCGAGCAGCACGAGAGGTGCGCGTCGGGGGGCTCGCATGCGCTCCACCGTAGGCGGCTGCGGACGACG
>JBAXSU010000144.1:0-9097 GCA_037130535.1 Actinomycetota bacterium | reverse complement strand
TCGGCGACCCCCCAGTCGGCGCCGACGGCCGGATCGTTCCACATCACGCCGAGTTCGTCGGCCGGGTTGTAGTAGCCATCGACCAGATAGGTGATGACCATGTCGGTGACCGCCGCGAAACCGTGCGCCACACCGGGCGGAATGAACACGCCGTGGTGGTTCTCGCCGGTGAGGTCGAGTTCGAGCGTGGCGCCGTCGGTGGGGCCGCCCTCACGCAGGTCGTGCAGCACCACCCGGGCATGCCCGAACGGTACGTACCAGTAGTCGGCCTGGTGCAGGTGGTAGTGGAGGCCCACCAGCGCGCCCTGCTGCCGGTTGGCCCGGTTGCCCTGGATCATCTCGCGACCGTGCGGGAACCACTCGCGCCGGTAGGTCTCGATGAACATCCCGCGCTGGTCGCCGTGGATGGCCGGTTCGACGATCCAGACCCCGGAGACGACTGTGCTCTCATAGATGTACGCCATAGATGTTCCGCCTCGCTGTGCCGGTCTGACTATTCCACGTCGATCTGGCAGTGATCGCCCACCATCAACCGCAGGGCCCGGGGACGGGCCTGCGAGCGCGAGACCACGACGTCTTTGCCGATGAGGCTGTCTTCGAGCCGCGGGATGTCGTCGATGCGGCTGTCGCTCATGACCACCGAGTGCTCGATTTCGCTGTTGCGCACGACGCACCGGTCGCCGATGGCGCTGAACGGGCCGATGAAGCTGTGCTCGACCACCGCACCGGCACCGATGACCAATGGGCCTCGCAACGTGGAGCCCACCACCGTGGCGCCAGCCTCCACAACCACCCGTCCATCGACGATGGATGCCTCGTCGACCGACCCATCGAGCCTGGTGTCGATCTTCTCGAGCAGCAGTCGGTTGGCCTCGAGCAACGGGGTGAGCTTGCCGGTGTCGATCCACCAACCGGTGAGTTCTTCCTGGCGCACGCGCAGGCCCTGGTCGACCAACCACTGGATGGCGTCGGTGATCTCGAGTTCGCCACGCGGCGACGGGGCAATTGCCCGCACGGCGTCGTTGATGGTGCGGTCGAACAGGTACACACCCACGAGCGCCAGGTCGGTGGGCGGATCGGCCGGCTTCTCGACGAGGCGCACCACATGGCCCGCGGCGTCGAGTTCGGCGATGCCGAAGCGGTGCGGGTCGGGCACCCGCTTCAGCAGGATCTGCGCGGCGGGGGGCTCGTCGGTGGCACGCGCCGCCTCGAAGGCGTGCACGAAGGCACCGAGATCCTGCTCGAGCAGGTTGTCGCCGAGATACATCACGAAGTCGTCGTCGCCCAGGAAGTCGGCGGCAATGAGTACGCAGTGCGCAAGGCCGAGGGGCGCATCCTGCGGGATGAACGTGATGCGCGCACCCCACTGCGAGCCGTCGCCGAGCGCGGCCATCATCTCGTCGCGCGTGTCGCCGACGATGACACCGATTTCGGCGATACCCGCCGCGACCATCGCCTCGATGCCGTAGAACAAAATGGGCTTGTTCGCCACCGGCACCAGTTGCTTTGCGCTGGTGTGGGTGATCGGCCGCAAACGTGTGCCGGCACCACCGGCGAGGATCAGCGCCTTCATAGGTGTTCCAGTATGGCGGGTCGAGTCAGCCGGCAGGTGGAGGCGGCGGCGCGTCGCCTCGGAAGTAGGCAAGCAGTCCCTCGGCTCCGTCGCCGAGGACGAGCACGGCCTTGCCGTCGATCTTCTTGCCCACCACGGGTAGCGAGAAGGTGCGCAGAGCGCCGGCGGCGGCGGGCCGCAGCACGGCAGCGGTCTCGATCAGGTCGAGTTCGTCGTCGACACTCACCGAACCCGCGCCGCTGCGAACCACGTCGCCTGCACGGAACGGGTCGTTCAGCAGACCGGTGAGCGCGCCCTTCAGGGCGGTCTGCACGAAGAACTGTTGCCGCTCGATGCGGCCCAGGTCGGCGGTGCCGTCCTCATGCCAATCACCGTCGTAGAACTCTTGATAGTGGCGGCTGCGCGCGTAGGCGAGCGCCTGCACGCCGTCGAGCACGACACAGCCCGGCAACGGCACGTTCAGCCCGGTGTTCACGTCGCGGGTGGGCAGGTCGAAGCACATCTCGACACCGCCGATGGCGTCGACGAGCGACTTGAAGCCCGAGAAGTCGATCTCGACGTAGTGATGCAGTGGGATACCGAGGTTGGCCTGGACCGTCTGCACCACGGCGGCCGGCCCGTCGCGGTAGGCCGAGTTGATGCGGTTCTTACCTCGTCCGGGGATCTCTACCCAGAGGTCGCGCGGGATCGACAACAGCGCGACCTCGCCCGTGACGGTGTCGTGGCGCAGCACCATCAAGGTGTCGCTGCGCGACCCGCCCACGTCGGCCTCCGAGCCGATGCCGCCGAAATCGGGGGCCGTCGGGTCGGCACCAGCGCGGCTGTCGGAACCAACGAGCAGATAGTTGTCGACGTTCGCACTCGGCGCGGCGAGCACCGGTGCCAGGCCGTCGATCCGGACGACGCTGTCGATGGTGGACCGGGTGGCGGCCAGGATGCCCGCTGCACCGGTGCCGGCGACGACGAGCATGATGACCACAAAGGGCACGAGGCGCCGCGCGGGGCGGCGGGTCTCGGTGGGATCCTGGTCGACGGGGGGCACGACGGGCCAGGGTACCGAACCCCTCGGCGGCAGCGGGGTCACCCCCCCTACTGGTTCAAGGTGAGTGGTTCAAGGCCGGGGGCGGAGATGGACGACGTCGCCGGTGTCGATGCGATGGGTGATGGCGCAGTCGTCGAGGACCACCAACCGACCGTCGGCCTCGACGTCGACGGCACGCCCCTCCACCACGCCGTCGCCGCGCTCTACCCGCACCTCGCGGCCAAGGGTGCCGAGTCGCGAGCGGTAGAGCGGTGCAATGTCGGCAGGAAGTTCGTCGAAGGCGCCAAGCAACGCGGCGAGCAGTTCGAGCGGCGCCACCGCGTCGCCCAACCGGGCCGCACCCTCTGGCGCCCAGCCGACATTCACGCCGATACCCACCACCACGACCTGCTCGGTGCTACCCGGGGCACCCGACGACTGGGCCAATACCCCGGCGAGTTTGGCCCCGTCGACCAGCAGGTCGTTGGGCCACTTCAGCTCGGCGCGCACACCGGCGGTGCGCTCGGCGGCATCGGCAGCCGCCAGCGCCACGCGTTGGGTGAGTTCGTGCAGGTGGCGGGGCACGTGCCGGAACAGCATCGACACCAGGAGGTTCGCGCCTGGCGGAGCCTCCCACCGCCGGTCGAGTCGGCCGCGGCCAGCGGTCTGGTGCCCCGCGACCAGCACCGACCGGTCGGGCGCACCGGCCGCCGCAGCGTCGAGCAGATCGGCGTTGGTACTGCCCGTCTCGGCCACCACCCCGACGTGCCAGCCCGCAGGCCAGGTGATGTTCGTTGCCTGCCAGGTGGCACCGGAGGGGTTCATTCCGCAAGTATTGCCAATCGTGCTGAAGAAGATCCTGATCGCCAACCGTGGAGAGATCGCCGTCCGTGTCATTCGGGCAGCTCGCGAACTCGGAATCAAGACCGTGGCCGTGTACAGCGAACTCGACCGAGAGGCGCTCCATGTGCGTCTGGCCGACGAGGCCTACGCCCTGGGCGGCCAGACGGCGGCCGAGAGCTACCTGAACACCGAGGCCATCCTCGACGCCATCACCAAGAGCGGCGCCGATGGTGTGCACCCCGGTTACGGCTTCTTCAGCGAGAACGCCGACTTCGCCCAGGCCATCACCGATATGGGCGTGGCCTTCATCGGGCCACCGCCCGCCGCCATCCAGGAGATGGGCGACAAGGTCAGTTCGCGCAAGGCCGCGCTCCGCGGCGGCGCCCCCATCGTGCCGGGCACCACCGAGTTCGTCACCACCGCCGCCGAGATCGAAGCGTTCGGCAACGACGCCGGTTGGCCGGTGGCCATCAAGGCCGCGTACGGCGGCGGTGGCCGCGGCATGAAGGTGGTGCAGTCGGCCGCCGATGTGCAGAGCGCAATGGACAGCGCTCAGCGCGAGGCCAAGGCGTTCTTCGGCCGCGACGAGATCTACGTCGAGAAGTACCTCACCTGGCCGCGTCACGTCGAGGTACAGATCGTGGGCGACACGTTCGGCGAGGTGGTGTGGGTGAGCACCCGCGACTGTTCGGCCCAGCGCCGTCACCAAACGCTCATCGAAGAGGCGCCCGCCGCCGACCTCGGCCCCGGGATCGAAGAGGCGATGGGCGAGGCCGCCATCAAGGCCGCCAAGGCCGTCGGCTACTTCAACGCCGGCACGGTCGAGTTCATCTACCAGGGCGGCGAGTTCTTCTTCCTCGAGATGAACACCCGTCTGCAGGTCGAGCACCCGGTCACCGAAGTCATCACCGGCATCGACCTCGTCGAGTGGCAGATCCGCGTCGCCTCCGGCGAACCGCTGCCGATGACGCAGGCCGAGGTTGCGGCCCGACGCAACGGCGCGGGTATCGAGGTGCGCATCAACGCCGAGAACCCGGCGGGCGGCAAGTTCCTGCCCTCCCCCGGCCAGATCACCAAGCTCGTCGCGCCCGACGGTTTCGGTGTGCGGTTCGACGCGGGCTACGAGAGCGGCGACACCGTCAGCCAGTACTACGACAACCTCATCGGCAAGGTGATCGTGTGGGGCAAGGACCGGCCCACGGCCATCGCCCGCACCATCCGCGCGCTCGAGGAGATGGTGGTCGAGGGTGTAGCCACCACCATCCCGGCCGATCTCGCCATCTTGAAGCACCCCGACTTCGCGGCAATGCAGCACAGCACGAAGTGGGTCGAGGAACGCCTCGACCTGTCGGGTGTCGAGCCGCCGAAACCGCCGACCCCGAGCGACGACGATGCCGCGCCACTGGTGCAGCGCACCACCACCGTCGAGGTGAACGGCAAGCGCTTCGATGTGAAGATGTGGGTGCCCGATGTGCCCATGGTCGCTGCGGCTGCAGGCACCCCGAAGGCGAAGAAGCCTGCCCGTGCAGCCGGTGGCGGCGGTGCCGGCGGAGGCGCCGGTTCGGGCAACGTCGAGGTGCCGATGCAGGGCACCATCGTGAAGGTGCTCGTCGCCGTGGGCGACACCGTCGAGGCCGGTCAGGCCGTGGTGGTGCTCGAGGCCATGAAGATGGAGAACCAGATCACCGCCGACAAGGCCGGCACGGTGAAAGAAGTGAAGGTCAGCGCGGGCGCAACGGTGGGCGCGGGCGATGTGGTGGTGGTGATCGCCTGACCGGCGTCACTCGGCCGCTTCGGCCAGCGCCTCGCTGAGCGCGGGGTGCACCAACAGGCTCTCGAGGATGTCGGTCACCTTCAGGTTGGCCGTCACGGCGAGGGCGATCACGCTGATCAGTTCGGCCGCGTGCCGACCCACGATCGACCCGCCCAGCACCACGCCGGTGGCCGGGTCGGAGATGATCTTCACGAACCCGCGCCAGTCGTTGTTGATGAGCGCTTTCGGGGTGGCCGAGAACGGCACCTTGGTGACGCGGATCTTGCGACCTGCAGCGAAGGCGTCGGCCTCGGCCAAGCCCACATCGGCGATCTCGGGCTCGGTGAAGATGGCGCTCGCAGCCTTGTCGTAGTCGAGATGACGGTGGGCCACCTTCTGCAGACCCATCACGTGCTCGGCCACCTTGCGACCCTGCATACTGGCCACGCTCGAGAGCGGCAGCTTGCCGCTCACGTCGCCAGCGGCGTAGATGTGCTCGACGTTGCTCTGGCAGTGGCGGTTGATGGTGACGTATCCGCCGTCGGTGTGCACCCCTGCCGCCTCGAGATCGAGGCCGTCGACGTTGGGCACCGAACCGATGGCGAGCACCGCGTGCGTACTGGTGATGACTCGGCCGTCGTCGCAGCGCACCACCACCTGGTCGGTGCCGTCGGCGCCGCGCTCGCGCTCGATCGACGTGGCGCGGGCGCCCTTCAGTAGCTTCACGCCGCGCTTCAGGAAGTCTTCCTCGAGCACCGCGGCCACCTCGGGGTCTTTGCTCGGCAACACCTGCTGGCGGCTGACCACCAAGGTGACGTCAGAGCCGAACGAGCTGAACATGTGCACGAACTCGACACCGGTGACGCCCGAGCCGACCACCGTGATGCTGCTGGGGAACACCTTGGGCGGGTAGCAGTCGCGGGTGGTGAGGATGCGCTCGCCGTCGGGGTGGCACCAATCGGGGATGCGCGGCCGGGTGCCGGTGGCGATGAGCACTGCGTCGGCCTCGAGCACGGTTGACCCGTCGGCGGAGGTGACCTCGACATGATGTGCGTCGAGGAACCGCGCCGAACCGTGCACCAACTCGACCCCTTGGCTGGTGAGCAGTTGGGTGGTGTTGCGCTGCATCCGCATCTGGATACTGGTGATGCGCTCGGTGAGCGCATCGACGTCGACCTCAGGCTCACTTTTTTCCAGTCCCATGCCGCGCATGCGCCTGGCGTCGGACATGGCACCGCCGGTAGCGATCATCGTCTTCGACGGGATGCAGTCCCACAGGTGCGCCGCGCCGCCGACGACGTCGCGCTCGACGAGGGTGACCTGCGCGCCCAACCGCGCCGCATAGGTCGCCGCCGTGTTGCCTGCGGGTCCGCCACCGATGATCACGAATCGAGTCGCCACAGCGCCGAGGCTACCGGCAGGGCGCTGTTCAGTCGGCGAACATCGTGTCGCGGGCGGTGGCGGTGGGCACCGGTAGCCGCACGGCAGCGACGCCGACGTCGGGCAGGTTGGGGCAGTACGCCGACGGGTACTGCCAGGTGTTCCGCTGCTCGCCCACCCACTCGAGGTGCATCCCGTCGGGAAACAGGAAGTTGCCGCCCCAGGCGAAGCCGTGCTTGCGGAAGATGCGCACGATGCGGCAGTCGAGCCGTGGCTGGCGACCCTGACCGTTGGTGCTGACATTCATGTCGAACGCCATTCCCCAGGCGTGTCGGCTGACCGAACCCACGGTGCTCGACGCGCGGGCGTAGCGCGGGTTCCAGCACCCGCCCCAGTGGTTGGTGTCGGCCACATCGAGGTACGGGGCGAGACCGAGCGCAGCGATCTCGGCGAGCGCCGCGTCGAGGTCGGCGATGACGCGCCGGTGGCACGAGGCACGAACCTTGATGGGCGAGTACTGGGCGAACACGATGTTGGCGTCGACCCAGGCGGGATCGAGGGTGAGACTGTCGTCGCGGTTGATGCGGTAGTCGAACTCGCCGAGCAGCGCCTTCGTACGAGCCAGGCCGAGCAAGCCGTCGGGATTGGGCGGGTCCCACGAGTGGGTCACCCGTACACCGTTGTTGTCGACGAAGCCTGCAGCGGCCAGTGCAGCGTCGAGATCGGCCCGGACGAAGCGACCGAAGAAGAGCACCCGGGTGGTGGCACCGGCGCCGAGCAGATCGGCCGAGCCGTTCGACATGACGATCTCTGCGCCACCCACCTGAGCGTCGGGCGCGATCAGACCCACCCGGTAGCGAACGGCATATCGGTCGGCGCGCACCAACTCGATCACATCGCCCACCTGTGCGGTGCGCAACGCGGCGCCGGTAGCGCTCAGCACGATGTCGCCTGCCGCCACGGTCGCCGACACCTCGAGTCCCATGATCGGCCCGAGCGCCTCGACGGGGAGCGCCGTGATCACCACCGGGTACTGCCAGTGCCCCGACGAACCACTCGCCTGCTGCACCACGGTGTCGCCACGCCAGACGGTGGTGGCACCCGCGGCGTACGAACGCCCACGCGCCGACGGGAGGCCCAGCGAGCGGGCGACCTCGTCGATGCGATCGACGGTGGCCGGCTTCATCGCGCCGTACTCGCTCACCGAGACCACATCGGACTTCGGCATCATCCGCACTGCGGCGGCGAGGCCCTGAGCCGGCTGGTCGAGCGGGTCGTCGCCGAGGGCTGCGACGGGCACCGCTGCGCATACCAGCGCCGCGGACACCATGACGACGACCCCCCGGCAGTGCACGGCCGGACCCTACCAGCGCGTAATGGACCGCCGGGCTGGGCTGCGAACCGGTACCGTTTCTGCCTTGTGAGCGAGACCGCCCCCGACCCGCAGGCCGAACCAGCCGCCGACGAGCATCCCGAACACGGGAGCGGCCTCCTCGCCGAGAAGGTCAAGCGCTTCGCCAAGATCGATCGCGTTCGCGAGTCGGGCCTGAACCCGTACCCGTACCGTTTCGACCGCACCCACACCCTCGGCGAGATCCGTGCCACCCACGGCCACCTCGAGCCGGGGGTCGAGACCGAGGAGCGGGTGGCGATCGCCGGCCGGGTGATGCTGCTGCGCGAACAGGGCAAGCTCATCTTCGTCACGATGCGCGACCGCAGCGACGACATTCAGTTGTTCGTATCGAAGGCCGTCATCGGCGACGAGGCATTCGAGGCGTTCGGCGCCCTCGACCTCGGCGACTGGGTGGGCGTCGAAGGCACGGTGATGACCACCCGCAAGGGCGAACTCAGCGTGAAGGTCGACCGGTTCGAGTTGCTCTCGAAAGCAGTGCGACCGATGCCCGACAAGTGGCACGGCCTCACCGACACCGACACCCGCTTCCGTCAGCGGTACGCCGATCTGATCGTCAACGCCGACGCCCGGCGCACGTTCGAGATCCGCCATGCCGTCATCGCCAGCTTCCGCCGCACCCTGCACCAGCAGGGCTTTATCGAGGTCGAGACCCCGGTGTTGCACGTCGAGGCAGGCGGCGCCCATGCCCGGCCCTTCATCACCCATCACAACGCGCTCGACATGACGATGTTCTTGCGCATCGCGCTCGAGCTGCACCTGAAGCGCCTCATCGTCGGTGGGATGGAGCGGGTGTACGAGATCGGCCGCGTGTTCCGCAACGAGGGCATCAGCACCCGGCACAATCCCGAGTTCACGATGATGGAGCTCTACCAGGCGTTCGCCGATCACACCGAGATGATCGACATCACCGAACAGCTCATCACCACCGCCGCCGTCGAGGCCACCGGGACGTCGGTGGTCACCGTGCACGGCCCAGGCGACGTGGTCGAGGCCGTCGACCTGGCCGAACCGTGGCGTCGGGTGCGGATGATCGACCTGGTGCAGGAGTACACCGGCGTCGAAGTGCACCCGTCACAGCCCATCGAACACCTGCGCAAGCTGGCCGCCGAGTAC
>JBAXSU010000143.1:0-9190 GCA_037130535.1 Actinomycetota bacterium | reverse complement strand
GCGGGCGGCGGCTCGGGCACCATGTCGCGGTACGTGGGGCCCTCGAGCGGATGGAACACGCTGACCATGCCCTCGAAGCGGAAGATCGAGCCGTGCACCACCGGGATGCCCAGCTTCACGCTGGCGTCGTTCAGCAGGTAGCGGCTGGGGAAGTTGTCGGCGCCGTCGACGATGACGTCGTAACCCGAGATGATGTCGATGATGTTCGACGCATCGAGCCGCGTGTCGTAGGTGACCACGTTGACGTCGGGGTTCAGCAGGGCGATCGTCTTCTTCGCCGAGTCGACCTTGCGGTCGCCGATGCGGTCGATGTTGTGCAGGATCTGGCGCTGCAGGTTCGAGGCGTCGACCTCGTCCATGTCGACGATGCCGATGGTGCCGATACCGGCCGCAGCCAGGTACAGCGCAGCAGGCGAACCGAGGCCGCCGGCACCGAGCATGAGCACCTTCGCGCCCAGCAGCTTGGCCTGGCCCTCGACGCCCACCTCGGGCAGCAGCAGGTGGCGCTGGTAGCGGTTGCGCTGGTCTGCGGTGAGCACGACGGGCGTGGTCCACGGACGGCCCTCGTCCTTCCACCGGCCGAACCCACCGGCCATCGACAGCACGTTGGTGTAGCCCAGTTCGCCCAGCGTCTTGGCTGCGAAGGCGCTCCGCACACCGCCGGCGCAGTACACGACGACTTCGGCGTCCTTGTCGGTGAGGCGGTTCTCGATCTGTGCCTCGAGGTGACCGCGCGGGATGTGGATGACGCTGGCCAGCGCGCCCTGGTCGAACTCGTCGGGCTCGCGCACGTCGAGCACGACGGCCCCGGCAGCGATGCGCTCGGCGGCGGTGGAGGTATCGATCTCGGTGATCTCGGCCTTGGCGGCGGAGAGGAGGTCGCGGAAGGTTGCCATGACCGAAAGCCTACCGAGTCGGTCGGGATTGCCTCACGGGGCGTTCGGCCCGTCGAGCACCTCGACCAGACGGGGCAGCAACTCCGAGATCGACCCGAGCAGCACCGCGTCGGCGTACCGGTCCATCTTCGTCGCCTCGCCGTTCACGATGACCACACGCGCTCCTGCGGCCTTGGCCCGCGGCACCACGTTGGCGGCCGGGAACACCGACAGGCTCGAGCCCACGGCCAGCAGCAGATCGCACTGCTCGGCCGCCGCCATTGCGGCGTCGATCACCTCGGGCACCAGCGACTGACCGAACGAGATGGTGTCGCTCTTCAAGATGCCGTCGCCGGCACCAACGATCAGCCCGGTCTGCTCGCACAGCAGGCAGTGCGGGTCGGGGTCGCCAGCACGAACTCGTTCGAGGGTCTCGGCCATCGGGCGACGATCGCCGCACGTCCAGCACCGGCTCCACCACATCGTGCCGTGCACCTCGATCACCTTTGCCGGGTCGTGCCCGGCACGCTGGTGCAGTTCGTCGATGTTCTGGGTGACCAGCGCCGTGAGGCGCCCCTGCTGTTCGAGTTCGAGCAGGGCGAGATGCCCGGCATTGGGTAGCGCGGTCCATGCCGGGTTGTCGAGCCGGTTGCGCCACGCCGCCTGGCGCACCTCTGCGTCGGCCAGGTAGTGCTGCAGTGTGGAGGCCTTCTCGGCCAACGGGTTGCGGGTCCATAGCCCGTTCGGACCACGGAAGTCGGGGATGCCCGAGTCGGTGGAGATGCCGGCGCCGGTGATCACCGTCACCCGCAACGCCTCCGCCATCCATTGCCGGGCCGCGTCGAGACTCACCCGACGATTGTGCCGCGCGATTTCCTGATGCGCGCATCCGACGTCGTCATTGCAGTCGTCTCCCCCCGTTCTGCAGCCGCTGCTCACCTCACCGGAGGTCATCATGCCCCTCACCGCCACCGACCCCACCTTCGCCGACCCCACCCTCGTGGTGGTTCCCTGGTACGACGAGGTGGTCGACCCGATCGGCCATGATCCGCGATCGCAGTACGTCGAGCTGTTCTGGTTGAACGTGCTGGGCCCCACCACCACGTGGCTCTTGCGCCGACTGGTGGGTGGCCTCGACCAATACCCCGGCGGCTACGAACTCGACCTCGAGCAGACCGCGAAGGCGCTCGGGCTCGGGTACAAGTTCGGTACCGTGAGCCCCTTCACCCGGGCCCTCCAGCGGTGCGTGCTGTTCGGTGTGGCCCACTCCGTCGACGGCGGCCTCGCCGTGAGGCGCCGTCTGCCCGACGTGAGCCAGCGCCAGTTGGCACGCATGCCCGAGTACCTTCGCCAGGCCCACCGCAGCTGGCACCGCACACCGCTGTCCGGTGCGGTGTCGGCCACCGCGCAAGGGCACGCTCGAGCCCAACTGCTGGCCGACGCAATGGCCGCGGTGGGCGACGACCCCGACGTCATCGAGCGCCAACTGCTCGGCCTCGGTGTGCCGCCCGCAGTGGCGTTCGACGCGATGACTGCGGCCGTCTCGGCCGGTACACCGCACGACGCACCCGAGGCCGCCTGACTCCACCCGGGCAGGGGGTGCGGCTCGCTATCGTGCGGCCGTGCACCCCGCCGCGACCACCCCGCCCGACACCACCGTGGCCGCCACGGTCGAGGCGGTGCAACAGCACGTCGGCACGCTGCAGTGGGTGCTGTTCGCAATGCTCGCCGTGGCGATGCTGGTGGTGATCCGTCGGGTGCGTCGACTACGCCGCTCTCACCGCGACCTGCTGCCCCGGCCCACCGAGGCAGCAACGCCGCCTAACGAGCGAAGTTCGTCGCCAGATCGATGAGCAGGCGGGTGCCGTAACCCGTGGCACCGCGCGAGTTCCAGCCCTCGTCGGCGTCGACGTCCATCGGGCCGGCGATGTCGAGGTGCGCCCACGGCGTGTCACCCACGAACTCGGCCAGGAACAGCGACGCCGTGATGACGCCGCCGTAGGGGCCGCCGATGTTCTTCATGTCGGCCACCTGCGAATCGAGCAGCTTGCGGTACTCGCGGGCGAGCGGCATCTGCCACAGCTTCTCGTCGGTGCGATCCGACGACGCCTTCACCCGGTCGATGAACGGCTGGTTGTTGCCCAGTACGCCGGCGTACTTCGGCCCCAGCGCGGCCACGCACGCACCCGTCAGCGTCGCGATGTCGATGATGGCGTCGGGCTTGGCCTCGACACCCAGCGACAGACCGTCGGCCAGCACGAGGCGACCCTCGGCATCGGTGTTGTGGATCTCGGCGGTCTTACCGTTGCGGAACGTGAGCACATCACCCAGCTTCAGCGCACTGCCCGACGGCATGTTGTCGGTGCACATCAGATAACCCGTCACCTGCGCCTTGCACTTCAGGGACTTCAGCGCACCCATGGTGGCCAGCACCGCGGCGGCACCACTCATGTCCATCTTCATCTTGGCGTGCATGCCGTCGCTGGGCTTCAGGCTGATGCCACCCGAGTCGTACATCACGCCCTTGCCGACGAGCACGAGATGACCGCTGGGGTTCCGCGGCGTGTAGGTGAGGCGCACCATGCGCGGCGGCTCGGTGCTGCCCTTGTTCACGCCGATCATGCCGCCGCAGCCCATGGCCTCGAGCTGGTCGCGGTTGAACACCTCGACCTCCAGCCCGGCAGCGCCGGCCACTGCGACGGCCTTGTCGGCCATCTTGCGCGCTGTGAGGTACGCCGGCGGGGTATTGGCGAGGTCGCGGGCCAGCCAGGCAGCGGCCGACGTGACCGCACCGCGCTCGGCACCGGCCTTGGCCCCCGCCGTGCGCTTGTCGCCCACCACCAGCGACAGCGATGCGAGGGTGGATGCTCCCGAGGTGTCGGTCTTCAGCCCGATGTAGCGGTAGGCAGCCAACAGCGCGCCTTCGGTGACGGCCTGCGCTGCCACCTTGGCATCCACCCCGTCGAGGTCGGCGAGGGTGGTGGCAAGCGACGAGCGCTTGCCGGCGGCGCGCACCAGAGCGGCGGCCGCATTGCGCAGGCCGTTGGCCGTGATCTTCCCGGGCTCGCCCACACCGATCGCGATGGGCGTGGCGCCACTGGCCGACGGCATGACCAGCACCTGGCCCTCCTTGCCCTCGAAGCCGTGCGCCGCCAGCGCGGCTCGGCTGAGGCCCAGTTGGCGCGGCACCGGCCCGGAGGTGGCGACCGGGAGGCCGAAGGCCTCGGCCGAGCGGGGTGCGGACTTGACGACGTCGACGTTCACGTTCATGGCCGATCAGTCTGCCCGATCGGGCCGATCGGCACCGCTATTCAGCCGGGCTGCACGTCGCGGGCAGCCAGGCTGGTGCCCTCGTTCCACCGCGCCAGCGTCCACAACAGGTCGGACAACCGGTTGAGATAGGGCACCACCAGCGACGGTGCGGGTGCTGCCACCAGCGACAGCCGCTCGGCACGGCGCACCACGGTGCGGGCCAGGTCGAGCCAGGCCGACACCACGTTGCCGCCCGGCACGACGAACTCGGTGGGGTGATCGAACTCCTCGTCGAGCGAGTCGATGGTGGCCTCGAGGCGATCGACCATCGCCTCGCTCACACTCGACACCTCGGGCTGCAGCTTGCCGCGGTTCTCGGGCAGCGTGGCCAGTTCGGCCATCAGCACCCACAGGTCGCGCAAGATGGGCACCAGCACGCCCTCCACCCGCACGTTCCCGTCGGCATGCGCACGAGCGAGGCCGATCACCGCCTGTGCTTCGTCGACCGTGCCGTACGCCGTGGGCAGCTCGCTGTCCTTGGGGACGCGACCGCCGTAGAACAGACCGGTTGTCCCGTCGTCGCCGGCTTTGGTGTAGATGCGTTCACGGGGCATCGAGCCAACCTAGCCAGCAACGGCTCAGCGTGCGCTGACGAGGTCGGTGTTCTCGGCCGACAACTCGTTGCCGTCGATGACCGGCCGCCAGTCGGGCGCACGGCTGGCCAGCACGACTGCCGACAGCAGCGCACCGCCGGCGCCCACGAGGAAGGCCACCCGGAGCGACGCCGCATCGCCGACGAATCCGATGAACATCAGCCCGATGCCGTACGAGATGCCCATCGAGGCCTGCATCATCGCCATCACCCGGCCACGGCTCGCCGCGGGTGCGTCGCGCTGGATGACCGCTGTCATCGTCACGAACATGCCGGCAGCCGCGCCACCGAGCAGCGCGGCCGCAGCAATGGCCAGCGGAGCGGTCGGAGCGAGCGCGAAGCCGACGAGGAACACTGTGACCGCAACGACCATCCAGGTGAGCAGAACCGACCGAGGCATGCGCCGGGCCAATACCGTGACGATGATGCCGCCGATGATGGCGCCGATGCCCTGTGCCGAGCTGAAGGCGCCGGTGAGGCCGGTGCCGCCGTCGAACACCGCCCGGGCGTAGATGGGCATCAGGCCCATGAACGGCACGGCCGTGATGTTGTAGGCCACCAGCCACACGACGGTGTACCAGCAGCCCGGTGTGGAACGCAGCGCGCGGTAGCCGCCGACCAGTCGCTCGACGATGGTGCCGTCGGAAGCGAGCGGCACGAACGGTCGTCGCACCATCGCCACGGCACCGGCCAGCAGCACGAACGTGGCTGCGTTGAACGCCACGGTCCACGCCGGCCCCACGGTGAGCGCCAGCACCGAACCGACGAGCGGCCCGACGATGCGGCCGGCATTCCACGAGTACACGCCGAGCGAGATCATGGCCATGAGCTCGTCGGGTGGCACCAGATCGGGGATCATCGCCGAGTACGACGGTGCCCCGATGGCGCCTGCGGCGCTGCCGACCAGGATGAGCGCAGCGAGCACCTTGGGATCGCGCACTCCGGAGCCGATGACGATGGCCAACACGGTGGTGATGAGTGCTTGCGCCAGCAGGGCATTGCGGAACACCTTGCGCCGGTCGAACTTGTCGGCCAGCAAGCCACCCACGGGCGAGGCGAGGCCCTGCGGGGCGAAGGTGGCCAACGCCACCAGGCCGGTCTGCACGGCCGAGCCGGTGTCGGCCGCGACGAGGCTGCCCACCACGATGAGCTGCACCCAGGTACCCGAATCCGACACCACGGCGGCGGTCCACAGCAGGCGCACAGCCCGGTGGCGGAGGGGACGGAAGGGGTGATTGCTCACAGCAAGCATTGAGACTACCGGGGGGCCAGCAGGCGAGCCGGGATGAATACCTGGTCCGTGGTCACACCTGAGGGACACGCGTGCGACAATCCGGTGGTCCCCGAAGGAGCCCCATGTCGACATCCCGCAAGCTCATCTACGGCGCCGTGGCGCTGGTCGTCGTGGTGGTCGGTGCCTTCCTGCTGTGGATCTTCGTGCTTCGCGACGACGCACCGACCGCGCTCGACTCGGGCGATCTCGACGCCGCGCTGTCAAGCACCACCGTCGCCGCAGTCACCGTGCCCGAGTCGATTTCGGAGTCGGTGCCGGAGACGGCGCCCGAGACTGTCGCCACCACCCCTGCGCCTGCCGCCGCCGGCCCCGACGGCGCGTGGTCGGCGGCCGCCGACTCGACCCTCGGCTACCGAGTGCAGGAGGTGCTCGGCGGTATCGACGTCGAGGGTGCCGGCCGCACGAGCGACGTCACCGGCTCGCTCACCATTGCCGGCAACCAGGCCACCGCCGCCGAGTTCACGGTGCAGATGGCCTCCATCACCAGCGACAGCGACCGACGCGACGGTCAGTTCCGTGGCCGCATCATGTCGGTCGATCAGTTCCCCACCGCCACCTTCGTGCTCACCGCTCCCATCGACTTCGGCGCCGTGCCGGCTGAGGGCGAGTCGCTCACGGCCACCGCCACCGGCGACCTCACCCTGCGCGGCGTCACCCGCAGCGTCACCTTCGACGTGGAGGCCAAGCTCGAGGGCGGCCGCATCGGTGTGCTCGGCAGCATCCCCATCCTGTTCTCCGACTACTCGATCCCCGACCCCTCGAACGGCTTCGCCGTGGTGAAGGACAACGGCCTGCTCGAGTTCGTCCTGGTCTTCGACCGCGCCTGATCGGCCGGGCCTCATCACCGCCCGGCCTCATCACCGCCCGGCCTGATCGCCACCCGTCCGTGCGCGTGGGCCGTCCCAGCGCCCGCCCACGCTCACGAAGCCCCTTGGTCCGTGAGCCTGGACCGCCTCAGTGCGGGGGCATACGCACGAACACGGGAGCGGAGGAGGGCGGGCCGTCAGGGCGTGGCGTCAGGCGGGGTCGGCGGGAGGCGCCACCGGCTGGGCCTTCAGCCAGGCCTCGGTGAGCGCCGCGTAGCGACCGCCCAGGGCCATCAACTCGTCGTGCGAGCCGTACTCGACGAGGCGGGCGTGGTCGACCACGGCGATGCGGTCGGCACGGCGCACCGTGCTGAGCCGGTGGGCGACGACGATGACGGTGCGGCCGCTCATCAGATACTCGAGCGCCCGCTCCACCACCGCTTCGGTGCCGGGGTCGAGGTTGCTCGTCGCCTCGTCGAGCACCAGCACCGCCGGGTCGACCAGCGCGGCCCGCGCCAGCGACACCAGTTGACGCTCGCCCGAGCTGAGCCGCGACCCGCGCTCGCGCACCTCGGTGCGCAACCCCTCGGGCAACTCCTCGAACCGCTCGAGTACGCCGATCGACGCCAGCGCCGCGGCCACCTCGTCGTCGGTGGCGTCGGGCCGGGCCACGCGGATGTTGTCGAGCACGGTTCCGCCGAACAAGAACCCTTCTTGGGGCACCACCACCACGCGCTCGCGCAGCGAGGCCAACGACGCCACACGCAGGTCGATGTCGCCGAACGTTACGAACCCGTCGGTGGGGTCGTACAGGCGCGACAGCAGTTTGGCGAGCGTGCTCTTGCCGGCGCCCGTCGGCCCCACCAGCGCCAGTCGCTCGCCGGGTTCGATGCGCAGCGTCACGTTGGCGAGGGCCCGCCGCTCGGCGCCCTGGTAGCGGAACGAAAGATCATGGGCCTCGAGCACACCCGTTGGCGGCAACGACACCGCCTGCGGGTGCTCGCCCACATCGGGCTCGGCGTCGATGATGCCGTACAGCTTGTGCAGCGAGGCACCAGCCGACTGCACCGTGTTGTACAGCTGGCTGAGCTGCTGGATGGGGTCGAACAGGTTGCTCAGCAGCAGCACGAAGGCGGCCACCGTGCCTACGCTGACCGAGCCGCGATGGGCCAGCCAGCCGCCCACACCCACCATCAGCGCCACGGCGAACACGCCGACGAACTCGATGAAGCCGAAGTACCACACGCTGATGCGCACCGCATGCAGGTGCGAGCCGTAGAGCGAACGGTTGGTGCCGAAGAACCGCCGGGTCTGCTCACCCTCGCGGTGGTACGCCTGGATGACCCGCACCCCGGCGATCGACTCCTGCAGGGTCGACAGGTTCTGGCCCACCTTGTCGCGCACATCGAGGTAGGCCTGGTGCGATTGGCGCTGGAAACGCACCGAGGCAGCGATCACCACCGGCAGGATGAGCATCACGGCCAGCAGCAACTGCCAGCTCGTCGCAGCCATCACCATCAGGGTGACCACCAGCAGCAGAATGGCGCTGACGAACTGGAGCAGACCCCACTGGATCAGTTCGGCCATGCTCTCGATGTCGGCGGTCATGCGGGCCACGAGGACACCGGCCTTGTTGCGATCGAAGAACGCCATCGACTGCGCCTGCAACCGGTCGAACACCCGCACCCGCAGGTCGCGCAGGAAGCCTTCTCCCGCCTGGTTGATGGCCAGGTACTGCAGGCGCGACGCGACGTAGCTGATGCCCACCACCACTAGGTAGGCGATCACGCACAGGTTCAGCACCTTTGCGTTCTTGTCGAGCAGGCCGTGGTCGGTGGCCACCAGCACCAGCACAGGGCCCGCCACGGTGCAGAGGGTGACCGCGGTGACGTAGGCGATGGCCTTCCACACCGTGGCGCGATACGGGGCAGCGAACTCGAGCGACCGGCGCACCACGTTGCGGGTCTGGTTCCGGTCGAGGCGGTCCTCGTCGCTCACCACGGCGCTGTACACGTCAGCCCACCCCCTTCACTGTGGGCAGGTCGTCGTCGACCTCGGCCTCGAGCGCGGCGAGTACTTCGCGGTAGCGCGGGCTCGATGCCAGCAACTCGTCGTGGGTGCCGCTGGCCGCCACTCGCCCGCCGTCGACGAGCACCACGCGATCGGCCAGGGCGATGGTGCCGGCGCGATGGGCGATGACGATGGTGGTGCGGCCCTCCATCACCGTGGTCATCGCCTCACGGATCTCGTGCTCCTTCGACGGATCGACCGCGCTGGTGGCGTCGTCGAGCACCAGCACCCGCGGGTCGGC
>JBAXSU010000142.1:0-9227 GCA_037130535.1 Actinomycetota bacterium | reverse complement strand
TCGCAGCGCACGAACAGTGCGTGGTCGCCCAACGAGTCGGCAACTGCCTGCCCGCGCTCGGCGCCGTAGTCGGCGATCACCACGTTGCCGCCCTCGGCCACCAGCAGGCGGGCGGTGGCCTCACCGAGCCCGCTCGCGCCGCCCGTGACCAGCGCGACCTTTCCCTCGTAGCGGCCGGCAGTCGATCGTTCGCTCATGGCCGGAGCGTACGACGGCCTGCAGTCAGTCTGCGAAGCGCACCGTGTTGGTGCCGGCGTCGACCTGATACGTGGCGTACGTGAACATCGGCGCGCCCTCTTCCTTCACCGACTCGACCATCCGGTAGTCGGCGGTCCACACCTCGGGCGTGACGGTGTGGAGGATGTAACCGCGATGCACCAGTTCGGCGTCGAGGATGTCGGGGAACGACTTCACCACCTCGGTCACCTCGGGGCCGATGAGGCCGCCCGACGAGATCGAGGTGGCGACGAACTCGACACCGACGGCGGTGCCGGTGCCACGCTCGCCCGAACGGATGGTGCCGGTGCCGGCGAGGTGGATGTCGCCGGTGAGCACGACGACGTTGGGCACCGCGTCGGCGGCGAGACGGTCGACAATGGCGCTGCGCTCGACCGGGTAGCCGTCCCACTGGTCGTAGTTCAGGATTGCACCGGCGAGGGTGAGATCGCCGAACACGGTCTGGTTGCCGATCACCCGCCAGGTGCTGGCGGCGGCCTCGATGGTGTCGATCAGCCAGGCCTCCTGTTCGGCGCCCAACATCGAGCGGTCGGCGTCGAAGGTCTCGGGGCAGGCCGGGTCGAGGCTCAGCCCCGGGTCGCCGCATGCCTGGTCGCTGCGGTACTGGCGGCCGTCGAGCAGGGCCAGGTCGAGCAGCGAACCCCAGCGGAACGACCGGTAGATGCGGTACTCGTCGGTGCCGTTCGGCGCGGGCAGGGCAACGGGCATGTGCTCCCACCAGGCCTGGTAGGCGGCTGCCCGACGAGCCGCGAAGTCGGGCGCCTCCTCCGGGTTCTCGGGGGTGAGCGAGGCGTAGTTGTTCTCCACCTCGTGGTCGTCCCAGATGACGTACCACGGGCATGCGGCGTGGGCTGCCTGCAGATCGGTGTCGCCCCTGTACAGCGCGTACCGGTTGCGGTACTCGTCGAGCGTGCGCACCTCGGGCGTGCCGTGGCTGCGCACCACGTTGGCGCCGTCGATGGGGTAGCTGTCGCCCTCGTAGATGTAGTCGCCCAGCCACACCACGAAGTCGGGCTGCTGGTCGGCGATGTCGCGGTGCGCGGTGTAGTAGCCGTTCTGGTAGTTCTGGCAGCTGGCGCTGGCGAAGCGGGCCTCGGTGGCGCTGTCGGCTGCGGGGGCGGTCTGCACCCGGCCCGCAGGGCTGGTGAACGTGCCGGCCCGGAAGCGGTAGAACCACCAACCCGGGTCGAGTTCGGCGACAGCGTGCACACTGTGCCCATGGGCGGCTACAGCGGTCTCGGTACCGGTGGCAGCGATCTCGGTGAACGACTCGTCGGCCGCCACCTCCCACACGACGGGCACCTCCACATCGGGCATCCCGCCACCGTTCAGCGGATCGGGTGCCAGGCGGGTCCACAGCACCACCGAACCCTCGCTGGGGTCGCCGCTGGCCACGCCCAGGGTGAACGGGTCGCCCGGCAGGTCGATCGGGGCCAGCGTGGTGGGTGCCGCCGTGGTGGGCGCTGCAGTCGTGGCAGGCGCCGTGGTGGCAGCGGCAGTTGAGTCCGCGGCCGAGGTGGGGGAGGGCGCCGAGGTGTCGGGGGCGCTCGAGTCGTCGCCGCTGCAGGCAGCCGCAACGGCCGACACTGCGACCGCGGCCGAGCCGACCAAGAACATGCGACGCGAGATGGGCAGCATCGGCACAGTCTGGCGCACGGCGATCGCCAGTACCCGGTCGTCTCGTGTCGCACTCGGGTGTCGTATTGGGCGAGACTGTCGCGCATGAGTGGCAACAGCGCCCCCGCCTCCGACGGCGTCTCGCTCGACGGGTTCAATCCATTCAGCGAAGCCGTGCAGCAGTGCCCGCACCTGTACTACCGCGCCATGCAAGAGCAGGCACCGGTGTTCGCCGTGCAGGGCACCGATCTGTTCATGGTCACCAAGCACGAGATGGTCACCCCCATCTTGCGCGACACCGTCACGTTCAGCAATCGCTTCGGCAGCGCAGGCGAGATGCCCAAGGGCGATGTGGTCGATCGCATCAAAGAAGTGCTCGCCACCGGCTGGCCGCAGGTGCCGACGATGCTCACCATCGACCCGCCCTACCACACGCGGTTCCGCGGCACGGTGGCGGCGTACTTCACACCGAAGCGACTGGCCGACGTGGTGGCGCCGGTGCGGGCCATCGTCGAACGACTGCTCGACGACATCCCTGCCGGCAGCTTCGACCTCGTGCCCCGTTTCGCCGTTCCGCTGCCCATCGAGGCGATCGCCCAGGTGCTGAACGTGCCTGCCGACCGCCTGGCTGATTTCAAGCGCTGGAGCGACGACTCGATCGCCAACATCGGCTCGGTCATCACCGACGACCGCCGCGTCGAGGCGTATCGCGGCATCGTCGAGTTCCAGCACTACTTCGCCGAACAACTCGAGCGACGCAAGGCCGAACCCTGCGGCGATCTGATGAGCGATCTCGTACAGGCGGTCATCGACACCGATGCGCTGGCCGACGGCACCCCCGGCCCGAAGCGTCCGCTCGAGATGGCCGAGATGCTGTCGATCGTGCAGCAGTTGCTCGTGGCCGGCAACGAGACCACCACCAAGTCGATCACCGAGGGTGTGCGACTGCTGGCCGAGAATCCGCACGTGCTCGCCAAGCTTCAGGCCGACCCCACCGGGTACGCGCCGCTCGTCACCGAGGAAGTGCTGCGGCTGTCGACCCCCACCCAGGGCATGTTCCGGGTGGCAACCACCGACACCGAACTCGGTGGGGTCGCCATCCCGAAGGGTTCACGGCTGGTGGTGGTGTATGCGGCGGCCAATCGCGACGCGTCGGTGTGGGGCGACGACCCCGATCGCTTCGACCCCGACCGACCGAACCTGAAAGAGCACCTGGCGTTCGGTAAGGGCATCCACTTCTGCCTCGGGGCTCCGCTCTCGCGGATCGAACTGAACGCTGCGTTCGAAGCCATCGGCCGCCGGGTCGAGCGGATCGAGCTGGCCGACACGAACGACTACCGCTACCACCCCAGCTTCATGCTCCGCGGCCTGGTGCACCTCGACGTCAGCTTCACGATGCGTGAGGTCGCCGGTGTCTGATCGCGTGCTGGTCGCCAAGGTCGGCCTCGACGGGCACGACCGCGGGGTGAAGGTGGTGGCGCGCATCTTGCGCGACGCCGGGTTCGAAGTCATCTACACCGGGTTGTTCCAGACACCCGACACGGTGGCTGCCGCTGCCATCGACGAAGACGTCGACGTGGTGGGGTTGTCGATGCTCAGCGGCGCGCACATGACGTTGGCGCCCCTCGTGGTGGCCAAACTGCGCGAGCGTGGTTCCGACATCCCGGTCGTGGTGGGCGGCATCATCCCCGACCGCGACGTACCGAAGCTCACGGCTGCCGGCGTGGCGGGCGTGCTCACCCCCGGGGCCACCGCCCAAGCCGTCGTGGCCGTGGTGCGCGAGGTCATCGAAGCGGCGAAGGCGTAGGCCGACGGCCGCTACCCTCACGGCATGGTTCCACCGATCGAGCGGGTCACCAATCTGCTGACGTTGCTGCTCGAACGACGCGCGCCGCTCACGTTGCAACAGATTTTCGACGAGCTCGAGGGCCAGTACCCGGGTACGGCCGACACCCAGCGGTCGATGTTCGAACGCGACAAGTCGATGCTGCGCCAGATCGGCGTACCGATCGACACCGAGGTCCTCGGCGGCACGCAGGCGGGGCAGACCGGGTATCTCATCGATCGCCGCAAGTACGAACTGCACGATCTGCAGCTCGACGACGACGAGCGCCACGCCCTGCAGATGGCGGTGGCCACCATCCGCTCCGACCCGGGCCAGGAGGCCGTGTGGAAGCTCGGTGGGTCGGCCGTACCCGCCACCACGGTGATGGCTCATCTGCCTCAACTCGACGGACTGCCCCCGCTGCGCGCTGCCATCGCCGATCGGGCCACCGTCGCGTTCCGGTACCGGGGCGAGCAGCGCCGGGTCGACCCCTACGGATTGTTGCTGCGCGAGGGCTACTGGTACGTCATCGGCTTCGACCACGCTCGCTCCGACCGTCGCACGTTTCGGGTCGATCGCATCGACGGCGAGATCGTCGCGGGCGATGCGGGAGCCTTCGACGTGCCGGCCGGCTTCGACCCGCGGGCCGAGTTCCCGAACGACCCGAAACGGCTCGGCGACGACGACACGGATCCACAGGTCGCCCAGGTCGCCGTATACGGCCCGGTGGCCGGTGTCGTCCGCGCCGAGTTGGGTGACGCGGCGGTTGTCGACGAGCGGCCCGACGGTTCGGTGGTGTTCACGGTGCACTGCAGCAACCGAGGGGCGTTCCGGAGTTGGGTGCTCGGCCTCGGCACCGACGTCGAGGTGCTGGGCCCGCCCGAGGTGCGTGCCGATCTCGTCGCCTGGTTGCAGGCGCTCGCTGCCGGCGGGGCGCGATGAGCGCGCGGCGTGGTCCTCGGCCGGTGCAGGAGCGGCTCAGGCGGTTGTTGGTCATCCTGCCCTGGTTGGCCGAGCGGGGTGAGGCCACCCTGGCAGAGATGACCGAGCGGTTCCAGCTCACCGAGCGCGAACTCATCGCCGACCTCGAGCAGGTGGCGTGCTGCGGGTTGCCGCCGTTCCTCGACGAGTGCATCGACTTGTTCATCGACGACGGGGTGGCCTACATGGGCGTGCCGCGCTTCTTCACTCGGCCGCTGCGGCTCACCTCGCCCGAAGGGTTCGCCCTGCTGGCCGCCGGGCGCACGTCGCTGGCGCTGCCGGGTGCCGACACCGGCGGTGCCCTGGCGCGGGCGCTCGACAAGCTCGAGCAGTTGCTCGGCTCCGACGGCATCGTGCTCGACCTCGCCGAACCGCCTGCCACGGCTGCTCTGGCCGCTGCTGCCCAGCGCGGCGAACGGATGCGCATCACCTATCTGTCGCCCTCCGCCGGCGAGCCCACCGAGCGGGTGGTCACGCCGCGGGTGGTCTACACCGACCGGGGTCGCTGGTACGTCATCGCCGACGACGATCGTTCGGGCGAGGAACGCATCTTCCGTGTCGACCGCATCCTCGCCTGCGAGGCCACGGGCGAAACCGTCGCGCTGCGCGAGGTTGAGGTGCCGATGGGCGATGGGTGGTTCGACGACCTGGCCGAATCGACCGGTGCCGTGCGAGCCACCCTCGAACTCGAGTCGGCCGGTCGATGGGCCGTCGAGCGATACCCGGTGCGAGTGCTCGACGATGTCGCCGAGGTGTGGCGGGTGGAGTTGGCGGTGAGCAGCGAGCGATGGTTGCGCGATCTGCTGATGCAACTCGGCACCGCTGCCCGGGTGGTGGCACCCTCAGCATGGACGGGGCTGGCTGCCGACGCGGCCGCCGACCTGTTGGCCCGCCGCTACGCGGCCTCGAGCTGAGCCTGCACCTGCTCGGCAGAGTCGATACCGTGCGCGGCGAGGAGGTGCACGAGTACGACGGCCGTGGCGTCGGCGTCGGCGAGCGCATCGTGCGGGCGGACCAGGTCGATGCCGTAGCGCTTGCAGATCTCGCCGAGGCGGTGCGACATACGCCGCTCGGGGTCGAGTCGGCGCGAGAGCTGCAACGTGCACAACGTGGCGGTGATGGGTAGCTCGATGCCGACATCGGCTGCCGCTAGGCGGAGGAAGGCGAGGTCGAACGACGCGTTGTGGGCCACGAAGATGGCGCCGTTCAGCGACTGCGCCAACCGGCCGAGCACCTCGGCGGCGGGGGGAGCCTGCCGCACCGCACGATAGGTGATGCCATGCAGTTCGGTGGGCCCGACACGGTAGAACCACCGCGGCTTGGGCCGGACGAGGCTGGACCATCGATCGACCACGGCGCCCTGCCCGTCGACCACCACGACGCCCACCTGCAGCAGACGGTGGCGTTGCACGTCGAGGCCCGATGTCTCGACGTCGACGACGGCGAACCGCAGCGAGGTGTCCATGCGGGAAGCCTGCCACACGGGTGTGACACCCGTGTGGCAGAGACGGACGAGTCAGTGTGCGGCGGCGCGGGCACGTACGCCGATGGGCGCCGCAACGGTGTAGCCGGCCAAGTGACGCTCTTCTTCGCTCTCGCCGCCCCAGAAGCCGTACTCGTGGCTCGACCGGGCGAACTGCTTGCACTGCTCCTGCACCGGGCAGGTGGTGCAGAGCAGACGGGCCTGGGCCTCGCGGCGGGCCCGTGCCTGCGGACGCTCGGCCCTTGGGGGGAAGAACAACTGGGTTCGGCCCTTGCACACGGCATGGTCGGCCCAGTGCTCGCCCTGGTACGCCTCTCTCAGGAACAAGTCCAACGCCGCCATGATCCACCCTCCGGGAGCAGGCCCACTCACTGCAGGCACAACCGAACGGATTTAACACTAAACGTGTCGAGGGGCGTTGTAAAGCGTTTCCTTCGCGTTTCCCTCGTGTTCGTCAGAGCAGTTCGGCAGCCAGGCTGGCCACGGTGCCACGCTCGCACGCTGTGAGGCTCACATGACCGAAGCAGCGCTGGCCCCGGAAGGCGTTGATGAGCACGGCCAGGGCGTTGTTGCTCTCGCCGAGGTAGGGCGCATCGATCTGGCTGGTGTCGCCGGTGAACACCACCTTGGTGCCCTCGCCGATGCGGGTGAGGATGGTCTTCAGCGTGGTGGGCTCGAGGTTCTGTGCCTCGTCGACCACCACCATCTGCCGATGCAGCGACCGGCCACGAAGGAACGTGACGCTCTCGAGCGAGAGCTGGTTGCGGGTGGTGAGCTGGTCGATGAGCTCGCGCGCATCGCGGCTGGAGCGCTGGTCGGTGAGCGCGACGATCGCGTCGTGGATGGCCGACATCCACGGGTCGAGCTTCTCGTCGAGCCCGCCGGGCAGGAAGCCCACATCGGCCCGTCCCACCGGTACCAGCGGTCGGTAGATGGCGAGGCGTTCGTAGTCGCGTCGCTCGACCACGTGCTCGAGGCCCGCAGCGATGGCGAGCAGGGTCTTGCCGGTTCCCGCGCGGCCGTCGAGCGCCACGACGCTCACGTCGGGGTCGAGCAGCAGCTCGAGCGCGAAGCGTTGCTCTTTCGAACGCGGCCGTAACCCCCACGCCTCGGGTGCAGTGTGGGGGAGCAGGTCGAGCCGGTCGCCGATGCGGCGCACCAGCGCCGACTGCGACCCGGCGCGCAACACGGCGAACTCGTTCTCGGCCATCGAGTCGGCACCCGCGCCAATGGAGGAGGCATCGATCGAGCCAGAACCGTAGAGGGCATCGACGAGGCTGTGTTCGACCTCGAGCGTGCACCAGCCGCTGTTCCGGCTCGCCGACGCCCGGCCGACCGGTTGGTGCTCGGACGCGGCCACCCCGAGATGCGCCGCCTTGATGCGCAGCGCGGCATCGTTCGACACCATCACCGTCGGTGCGTGACGGGCCTGACCCAGCGCGGCGCCGATGATGCGGTTGTCGGGCAGCTTCGGGTCGAGGCCGTGCTCGACCAGGAGGTGGTGCTGGATGCCGTTCACCTCGATCTGGAGCGTGCCAGCATCGGGATGACTGCCGAGCGGCACCGCCGTGGCCAGCGACCCGCCTGCGCCGACGCGCAGTTCCTCGATCGAACGCAGGGCAGTGCGTGCCGCGCGGCCGACGTCGTCGGGTCGGCTCTTCAGCCCATCGAGCTCCTCGATGACCGTGAGCGGGATGACCACGTCGACGCTGCCGAACTGATGAAAGCAGCCAGGGTCGGCAACGAGTACGGATGTGTCGAGTACCACTCGTGTGCGCTGTTCCTGAGCGGCTGGCTCACCCCCTTGGTTCGTCGTGGTCAACGGCGCGCGGGGCATGACGTCGGTCAACGGGACTCCTCGAGAGGCAACGGCTCGGACGATCGGGTGGCCGAGCCATGGCTACGGACACACGTTGTTCTACATCGGCTTCATCCGCCGTCGGTGGATGATCGGTGACGGTTCACGCTGCGTTCACGCGGCGTGAACCGTTGTCACAGCACATCGGCGATCCCAGCATCGAGTTCGACGCCGCAGCTGTTCAGCGCGAACGACACGAGGTGGTACTGGCCGACGGTGAAGATGATGTCGATCATCTGCTCGTCCGAATACGCCGATGCCAGCGTGGCCCAGGTGTCGTCGAGGATGCGGCTGTGCTTGTGCAGTTCGTCGACGGCGGTGAGGAGAGCAGCCTCCAGAGGGGTCCAGCCTGGATGCGCCGGTCCCACCCGAACCTGATCGATCTCTGCAGGAGTGATGTCGCAGCGCTCGGCGATCACCACGTGCTGACCGAACTCGTAGGGCGACTGACACAGCACCCCCACGCGGAGAATGGCGAGCTCGCGATCGCGGGGCGACAGCGTGTTCTTCGACATCACGTGGGCGGCGAACACCATCCACCGTTTCAACAGCTTCGGGTGGTTCGCCAGGGTGGCGAAGATGTTGAGCGTCGAGCCATCGGGTGCCCGCATCCCCCCTCGCTCGTAGAGCTCGAGGATCTCGTCGGACGGATCGGTGACCGGCTGGATGCGTGGCGTCGTCATGTCTCGATCTTCGCGCCGAACGTCCGCGCTGGTCACGGTGGGAGGTCGTGGCGCTGTCATTGCATTTGCAACAACAAGGGTGCTTGTATTTCACGCGCGAAACGGATTCGATTTGCCTGCGTAACGCTCCGTTACAGATTGTCCAACGAAGAGAAAGCAACCATCCACATGACCAAAGCAGAGTTGATCGACGTGGTCGCCAAGGAAGCGGGTGTCAGCAAGGCCGATGCCGAGCGCACCGTCTCCGCATTCTTCGACGTGGTCACCAAGGCCGCGAAGAAGGGCGACAAGGTGGCATGGCCGGGCTTCGGCTCGTTCAGCACCTCGAAGTCGAAGGCCCGCACGGGTCGTAACCCCCAGACGGGTGAGGCAGTGAAGATCGCTGCGTCCACCCGCATGAAGTTCACGTCGAGCAGCACGCTGAAGGCTGTACTCAACCCGAAGAAGAAGTGACCAAGGAAAGCTGAGGATCCCAGACATGGCAACCACCAAGAAGGCCGCTCCGGCCAAGAAGGCCGCTCCGGCCAAGAAGGCCGCTCCGGC
>JBAXSU010000141.1:0-9254 GCA_037130535.1 Actinomycetota bacterium | reverse complement strand
TTGAGGTGTTCGGGCAGGCGTTCGACAGTTGTGGCATCCACCACTCTGCGCAGCGCGGTCGGTACGGTTCATCCCGATGACTCGCCAGTGTTCCCGCACCGGATGCGCCTCGTCGGCCGTCGCCACCCTCGCCTATCAGTACGGTCGGGCGATCGTGTGGATCGACGACCTCGCCGACGAGCGCGATCCCCACAGCTACGACCTGTGCGAGCGGCACGCCGCCCGCCTCTCGGTGCCGAACGGTTGGCATCTCGACGACCGCCGCGGCACTCGCCAACTGGTTCAGGCCGGCGCCTCGCGTCTGGCCGGTTGACGCCGCAGCTCGCGCTCGCCTCGGTACCATCGCCACCCATGCACACGGCGGATCGGCGCGCAGGGGTTCCGTTCGGCGTGGCCGCATCCACCTGGGCGGTGTGCTGGTTCGTCGGCAACATCGTCGGTTCGGCCATTGTCGGCAGCGCCACGGCCGACACCTCCGGCCCAGTCGGGCCCATCTGGGCCACGCTGATCGCAGCGGTGGCACTGTGGACGGCATTGGTCGCCGGCCTCGTGTGGGTGAGCGGCAAGTACGGCACAGGGTCGCTCACCGCCGATCTGGGCTGGCGGTTCGCGCCGATCGACCTCGTCGGCATCCCGCTCGGCGTGTTCTGCCAACTGGTGCTGCTGCAGGTCGTCTACTGGCCATTGCGCAGCATCTGGCCAGCCACGTTCGACGAGGACCGGATCGAGACCTCGGCGCGCGACCTCTACGACAGCGCGCACGGGGCCTGGCTCGTGGGGTTGGTGCTGGTGGTGGTGGTGGGCGCGCCGCTGGTGGAGGAACTGGTGTATCGCGGCCTGCTGCAGCGTTCGGTGGAGCAGCGCGTGCCGGGTTGGATCGCTGTCGTCTTGGTAGCCGGCTGGTTCGCCCTCATCCACTTCCGGCCCGTCGAGTACCCGGGCCTGTTCGCGTTCGGACTGGTGCTCGGCGCCATGGCGCTGGTCACCCGCCGCCTCGGCATGGGGGTGCTGGCCCACTGTGCCTTCAATGCCACCGGACTGTTGTGGGTGGCCCGGCGATGACGGCGCTGAACCGGCTGGGGATGCGAGGATGCACCCCGTGAGCGACGAGCCGCCCATCGACGCCGTGCCACCGATCGCAACGGTCGACGACCTGTCGGACCTCGCGCCCGGCTCGGCACCCGAACCCGATCCGGTCGCCCTTGCCGATCCGTCGGTCCTCACGCGGGTGATGCGGCGCATCGTGCGGCGTCCAGTGGCGTGGATCGGTGCTCCGTGGACCACCGCGCGGATCATCCGGCTGATGGTCACCATCATTGTGGTGGGCGGCAGCACCTGGGCGGCGACGAAGGTGGTGCAACCTACCCTGGTGCTGAGCAACAACACCCCGACGGGTGGCGACATGGGCGCCCACGTGATGGGCCCCGCGTTCTTGCGCGACGAACTGTTGGCACACGGCCAGCTCTCTGGATGGAGCAACTACTGGTACTCGGGTCTGCCGATGTACCGCTTCTACATGGTCATCCCTGCACTGATGATCGTGGCCCTGAATGTGGTGCTGCCCTACGGCATCGCCTTCAAGATCGTGGTGGTCAGCGGCATCATCACCCTGCCGCTGTGTTGCTTCGCGTTTGGTCGCCTCGCCAGGTTCCGCTACCCGATGCCCGAGTTGTTCGCGCTGGCCGGGATGTTGTTCCTGTTCGACGAGAGCTTCTCGATCTACGGCGGCAACGTGAAGAGCACGATGGCGGGCGAGTTCTCGTTCTCCATCGCGCTGTCGCTCGGCATCCTCGGACTCGGTCTGCTGGCGCATGGCCTCGAGACCGGCAAGTACCGCTGCTGGGCGGCCATTGTCATCTCGCTCGCCTGTCTGTCGCACGGCATCGTGCTCATCTTCGTCGCCCTCGGTGCCGTTCTGCTGTGCCTGGTGTGGGTCGACCGCACTCGCTTCTGGTATGGCGCCACAGTGGGCATCACCGTCGTGTTGCTGTCGGCGTTCTGGGTGCTGCCGTTCCTGCTGAACCACGCCTCCATGACCGACATGAAGTACGGCTACCGACCCCAGGGCGCCGACGACTCGTTCTGGGACATGTTCTTCCCACTCACGACGTTCTTCGACATCTTCATCACCGCTTTCGCCATCGTCGGCTTCGTGGCGTCGATCGTGCGCCGCAGCCTGAACGGAGCGTGGCTCGGTATCTGCTCGCTGGCGCTCGTGGCCCTCGTGTACCTCACCCGCGACAGCCTGCCGCTCATCGGGTTGCTGTGGAACCCGCGGCTGCTGCCGTTCTTCTATCTCCTGCGGTATCTGCTGATGATGGTGGGCATCGTCGAGACGGCGCTGCTCATCGCCCGAGGTGTGAAGGGCGCGCGCGAACTGCCGGAGGGCACAGCGGTGGTCGTAAGCACCGTCACCGCCGGCGTGGTGGCGCTGGGCGTGCTGGCGATCGAGTTGTTCTTCTTCCGCATCATGCCGGGTGCCGGCTATCAGACCCACAACGGCAAGTCGGTGTACCAGTGGGGCCCCATCTCGCTCACCGCCACCTCCACCGACGCGCTCAGCGACGCGTGGCCCCGCTACAACTTCACGGGATACGAGGGCAAGCCTGCGTACGGCGAGTACCGCGCCCTGGTGACCGCGATGGGCGACCTCGGCGCCGACCCGCAGTTCGGCTGCGGCCGAGCGCTGTGGGAGAACAACGGCGAGACCGGCAAGTACGGCACCACCATGGCGCTCATGCTGCTGCCGCACTGGACCGACGGGTGCATCCCCAGTATGGAGGGCCTGTTCTTCGAGGCCTCGGGCACTACCCCGTTCCACTTCATCACGGCTGCAGCGATGAGCCAGCAGAGCTCGAACCCGGTGCGTCAGTTGCGCTACGACAACAACGACGCCGCGAAGGGCGTGCCGTACCTGCAATCGCTCGGCGTGAAGTACGTGATGGTGTTCACCGAGGCGGCCCGCGCACAGGCCGATGCTCAGCCCGAACTCACCAAGGTTCGCACCGTCGGGCCATGGAACATCTATACGGTGGCAGGCAGCGACATCGTCGAACCACTCGCGATGCAGCCGGTGGTGGTGAACGGTCGCGAAGGCGACCAGCGTGAACGCAACCTCGAGTTGGGCATGAGTTGGTTCCAGCACCGCGACGAATGGGTCGCCATGCCTGCCGACGACGGTCCTGCCGAGTGGCAGCGCATCGACGTGGTGCCCGATGTGAGTCGCCGCCAGAACGATCGGGTCGACATCGTGCATCCTGCCGTGCCCATCACCGCAGTGCCGCTCGAGCCGGTCACGATCAGCGATGTGCAGCTCGGCGAGCAAGATCTGCGGTTCACGGTCGACCAGGTGGGGGTGCCCGTGCTGGTGAAGATCAGTTACTTCCCGAACTGGGAGGTCACCGGCGCCGACGGTCCGTACCGCATCGGCCCGAACATGATGGTGGTCGTACCCACGTCCACCGATGTCCACCTCCAGTTCGGTCGTTCGATCGTCGACCTGGTCGCGTATCTGCTCACGGCTCTCGGCATCGTGCTGCTGGTGGTGTGGCGCCGCATCGGCGATGTGCAGCACCGCACGGCGAGTCCCCTCGAACGAGAGGTCGAGTGGGAGGACGAGTGGGAAGCCGAACGGGGGGCCGGAAACGACATGTCGTTCGACCCGATCGACGACCCATTGGACACGTCCGAGCAGAACGAACCCACCGCTAGCGTGTGACTTTCATGGCGCTCACCGATCAACCCCTCGCCGGTACCGGCACCGGCGATCTCGACGCAATCGTCAAGGCCTACGACGTACGCGGCACGGTCCCCGACCAGTTCAACGCCGAGGTCGCATACGCGCTCGGTGTCGCCTTTGCCCGCTTCATCGGTGGGCCCCGAGTGCTCGTCGGCCGCGACATGCGGCCGTCGGGCCCCGAGTTGGTCGACGCCTTCGCGCGAGGAGCGATGGAGCAGGGCGTCGACGTCGTCGACCTCGGCCTCGTCAGCACCGACCTGCTCTACTTCGCCGCAGGCACCCTCGACGCCCCGGGCGCCGTGTTCACGGCGTCGCACAACCCAGCTCAGTACAACGGCGTGAAGTTCTGTCTCTCCGGGGCACGGCCAGTGGGCCTCGACAGCGGCCTGGCCGAGGTACGCGACCTCGCCCGCAGCGTGCTGCAGGGTGAGGCTCCGTCGCCCGCCTCACGTGCAGGTTCGAGATCGTCGCGCGATCTGCTCGACGCCTTTGCCGACCACGTGGTGTCGTTCGTCGATACCACGGCGCTGCGGCCGATGCGCGTGGTGGCCGATACGGCAAACGGGATGGGCGGCCTGGTGGTCCCTGCCGTGTTCGCCCGAATTCCGCAGATCACCCTCGAGGTGATGTTCGGCGAACTCGACGGTACGTTCCCCAACCATCCGGCCGATCCGCTGCAGCCAGCGAACCAGCGCGATCTGCAGGCTCGTGTCGTCGCCGGTGGGTTCGATGTCGGACTTGCCTTCGACGGCGACGCCGACCGGGTGTTCGTGGTCGACGAGGCAGGTCGCGGCTTGAGTGGCTCGACCACGACGGCCATTCTCGCCAGCACGGTCTTACGCGACCATCCGGGCGCCACCATCTTGCACAACCTCATCTGCTCGCGAGCCGTGCCCGAGGTGGTGCGCGAGCACGGCGGTCTGCCGGTGCGCACCAAGGTGGGCCACTCGAACATCAAGCAGGTGATGGCCGAGACCGGTGCTGTGTTCGGTGGCGAGCACTCGGCGCACTATTACTTCCTCGACAACTTCCGGGCCGACAGCGGCCTCATCGCCAGCATGTTCGTGCTGGCCGAACTGAGTCGTTCGGGCCAGTCGCTGTCGACGATGCGCAAGCCGTTCGAGCGCTACGCGTCGAGCGGCGAGATCAACACTCAGGTCGCCTCGCCGCTCGACGTCATCGAGCGCGTGGCCACTGCGTATGCGGGCGCCGCGCAGGACCGACTCGACGGGCTCACCGTCGACTGCGGTGCCTGGTGGTTCAACCTGCGCCCCTCGAACACTGAACCTCTGTTGCGTTTGAACCTCGAGGCTCCTGACCGCGACGAGTGCGATCGCCGTGTCGCCGAAGTGCTCGCGCTCGTGACCGAAGGCTGACCTGTCCGTTTCCGTCCGTACCCATTCGAGAAAGAGGCACCGCATGTCGCTCGACACCCGTCTCCTGGCCGTGCTGGCCTGCCCCGAAGACAAGGGCCCGCTCTACTACCTCGGCGATGACGAGGGGTTGTACAACCCTCGGCTGCACCGCCGGTACGAGGTCCGCGACGGCATCCCGGTGATGCTCGTCGATGAGGCCGTCGCAGTCGACGAGGCAACCCACGCTCGCCTCATCGACCGCATCGCGGTCGAACACATCGCGCCCACCTTCGGCGACGTCGACGCGTAGTCGGCATCGGCCATACTGATGTGATGAGTACGCCTCGATACTTCGTGCGTTGGGCCGTTTGCGCCCTGGCCGCTGCCACTGCGGTGGTCGTGCCGGCGCCCGGCGCACCGGGCGCCTCGGTGCAGGCTGCCGGCGGGTTGGGCGCCGGTGGCGAGTTCTTCCCGCTCGCCCCCGCCCGCATCTACGACTCGCGGGTCGGTGGTGCGGTGAACGAGCCCTCTCCAGGTCCGAAGGCCGCCACGCCCGACCAGCCCACATTCGACATTCCCCTGCTGGGACAGGGCGGGGTGCCGGTCGACAGTTCTCGGGTGCTGGCGGTGGTGGTGAACGTAACGGTCACGTCGCCCACCGCGAACGGCTGGCTGAACGCCTTTGCCACCGGGTCGCCGCCGGCCACCGCCACGTCGATCATCAACTTCACCAGGGGCAAGACCGTGCCCAACCTGGCCATCGTGCGCCCGGGCTCGGACGGCAAACTGTCGATCCGGCTGTTCAGCCCCGAGAGGGCCGGTAGTGCCGAGGTCATCGTCGATGTGTTCGGCTGGGTCGCGACGAGCTCCAACCCCGACCGCGGTGCTCGTCTGGTGCCCGTTACGCCGGGCCGTATCTACGACTCGCGCAACGTTGGCTCCGGCATCGGGCAGGGGCAGTCGGTCGAGCTGCCCATCCGAGGCGCCACAGTGGGTTCGATCACAGTGCCGAACACCGCCGATGTCGTCGGCGTGATGCTGAATGTGACCGGCATCAACGACACGCCCGCGAGCGCCGACACCTTCGTGTCGGTGGTGCCCGATCCCGTTGTGGGCAGGCCCGGAACCTCCAATCTCAACCTCTCCAAGGGCCTCATCAAACCAAACCTCGTCGTGGTGCCGGTGAACGCGGCCGATGGCAAGGTGCGCCTCTTCAACAACACCGGTACGACGCACCTCGCGGTCGATGTGGTGGGCTATCTCGAGCAACGCCCCGACGAGACGCGGGCGGGCCGCATCGTGCCGCTCAGCACCCCGTTCCGTGTGTTCGACACCCGTGAGGCAGCGTTCGGCAATGTCGAGCTCGGCCCGGGCCAGGCCGAGCCGTGGAGCTTTGCCGATTTCGTTGCGTCGGTGAACATCGGCGGAGTGGCGGTAGGCAACCAGATGGCGGTCATCGGAAACCTCACCTCGGCCAGCCTGCGTCGCCAGAACGCCAGCCAGGCAGTGTCGAGTTACGTGAGTGTGTTCCCCGACCAGTTGCCCACCGGCCAGACGCCCGGCACCTCGAATCTGAACACGGTCGAGAACGTGCCGGTGCCGAACCTCGCAGTGGTGAAGTACGGCGCATCCTCGACCGCCTGGGTCTACAACTTCAGGGGCTACGCGCACTACCTGTTCGATGCGTCGGCCGTCGTGCTCGCCGACTGAGCGGTACACTTCGAGCGCTTCGCGCGGGCGTCCTTCCTGCTCTGCGCTCGAAAGGAACCCCTGTGTCGTCTTCGCCTGCTCAGCGCCGCGACTTCCGAGTTGCCGACCTGTCGCTCGCCCCGTTCGGTCGCAAGGAGATCCACCTCGCCGAGCACGAGATGCCCGGTCTGCGCGCCCTGCGCAAGGAGTACGGTCCCAGCAAGCCGCTGGCCGGCGCGCGCATCTCGGGTTCGCTGCACATGACCATCCAGACGGCGGTGCTCATCGAGACCCTCGTCGAACTCGGCGCCGAGGTGCGCTGGGCCAGCTGCAACATCTTCTCCACTCAGGACCATGCCGCAGCTGCCGTGGCCGTGGGCCCGAACGGCACGCCCGACGACCCGCAGGGGATTCCGGTGTTCGCCTGGAAGGGCGAGACGCTCGAGGAGTACTGGTGGTGCACCGACCAGATGATGTCGTGGCCCGCCGGCCCCAACGGCGACGACGGCCCGAACATGATCCTCGACGACGGTGGCGACGCCACGCTCTTGCTGCACAAGGGCGTCGAGTTCGAGGCGTCGGGTGAGGTGCCCGACCCCACGACGGCATCGAACGCCGAGTTCGCCATCGTGCTCGGTCTGCTGCAGCGGTCGTTGAAGACCGACCCCACCAAGTGGACGCGCATGGCCAACGGCGTGAAGGGTGTCACCGAGGAGACCACCACCGGTGTGATGCGTCTGTACAAGATGCACGAGCGCGGCGAGCTGCTGTTCCCGGCCATCAACGTGAACGACTCGGTCACCAAGAGCAAGTTCGACAATCTCTACGGCTGCCGTCACTCGCTCATCGACGCCATCTGCCGCGCCACCGACGTGATGATCGCCGGCAAGGTGGCCGTGGTGTGCGGCTACGGCGATGTGGGCAAGGGCTGTGCCCAGGCGCTCACCGGCCAGGGTGCCCGCGTCATCGTCACCGAGATCGACCCCATCAACGCGCTGCAGGCTGCGATGGAGGGCTACCAGGTCACCACGCTCGACGACATCGTCGGCTCGGTCGACATCTTCGTGTCGGCCACCGGCAACGACCACATCATCACCGTCGAGCACATGGCGAAGATGAAGCACAACGCCATCGTCTGCAACATCGGCCACTTCGACAGCGAGATCGACATGGCCGGCCTGGCGCGCAGCGGCGCCACACGCGACGAACTGAAGCCCGGCACCGACCTGTGGACCTTCGACGACGGCCACTCGGTCATCGTCTTGGCCGAGGGCCGCCTGGTGAACCTGGGTTGTGCCACGGGCCACCCCAGCTTCGTGATGAGCTGCTCGTTCAGCAACCAGGTCATCGCCCAGATGGAGCTGTTCAACCACCTCGAGAACTACCCGACGGGCGTGTACGTGCTACCCAAGCGGCTCGACGAGAAGGTGGCCTCGCTGCATCTCGAGGCCCTCGGCGTGAAGCTCACCAAGCTCACCGACGAGCAGGCCGACTACCTGGGTGTCGACCCGAGTGGCCCGTTCAAGGCCGAGCACTACCGCTACTGACGGTTTCTCGCGGCGGCAAGCTGAGGCGGGGCAGGAAGAACTGCACCAGCGGGCCGATGGTCAGCATGAAGGCCACGGTGCCCACGCCGATGGTTCCGCCGAGCAGCCAACCCGCCACGAGCACCGTTGCTTCGATGACGGTGCGGGCGAGGCGCACGCTGATTCCGCGTCGGCTGAGACCGAGCATGATGCCGTCGCGAGGCCCGGGGCCGAGGCCCGCGCCGATGTAGAGGCCCGAGCCGATCCCCATGAGCACGATGCCCCCCGCCAGGTAGACGACGCGCACGACGATTCGTCCGGTGTCGGGGATGATCGGCTCGACGAGATCGACCACGAAGCCGATCTCGAGGGCGTTCAAGATGGTTCCCACGCCTGGCCGCTGACGCAGCGGGATCCAGAGCAGCAGCAGCACGAGGCCGGTGATGACGATCACCTTGCCCACCGAGATACCGGTGAGTTCGCTGACTCCTTGATGGAAGGCGTCCCACGGTGCCGCGCCGAGGTGCGCGTCGAGGATGAACGCGATACCGACGCCGAACAGGAACAGACCGGCGATGCACCGCGACAGGCGGATCACCCAGTCGGCAGCCACCGACGACGGGGCATAGGTGCGAGTGCTGCTGATCTCGGTGATGGGCACGGGCTGCGACCTTACCGTGTCACACCCCTCGGGCAGGCTGCGTTCATGACTCCCCTGCCTGTCTTCCACCACCGCTGCGCCACCTGCCACCAGCCCGGCCCCGACCTGTGCCGGGCCTGTCGCTTCTCGCTGGCGGCCACCCGTGCCGTGTTCGATCTCGATGGCATCGCGGCCGCCATGCCGTTCGACGGTGTGGCACGCAGCAGCCTGCTGGCACTGAAGTACCGCAACCGGCGCTCGGTCGCTCGTCATCTCGCTCGTCTCATGGTCCGCCGGCTCGGCCT
>JBAXSU010000140.1:0-9261 GCA_037130535.1 Actinomycetota bacterium | reverse complement strand
TGACGGCCGCCTTCGTGGCCGATGTGCCCTGGTCGATGGCGAGCACCGTCATGGTTGCGAGCGTAGAACCCATCCGGGGTGTGAGGTGCCCGCTGGTGACGAGGCGTACTGTTGCGGCCAGACATATGCGCGCTCATGCTCTGTTCTTCGCCGGTCTCGCCCTGCTCGCTGCGTCGTGCAGCGGCGACGACCAACCCTCTTCCTCCTTGTCCGCCGTGACGACGACTCCGGCTGCCTCGACGTCGGCCCCCACGACGACCCCAGCTGCCACGACCGTGCCAACCACTGCGGTACCCGTCACCACCGGCCCTGGTGAGGCACTCGCCGCCGAGTTCGCGCCACGGCTCGACGAGGCGCTGGATGCCGAGTTCGCCGCGTCGCCGGAGCTGCAGGGGTATGTCGTCCTGTTGCGCGCCGACAACGGCTTCGCCTACGCGGGTGCGGCCGGCGATGCCGCAGCCGACTCGTCGTTCCGCATCGCCAGCGTCACCAAGATGTTCACCTCGGCTGCAACGCTGCGGCTGGTCGAACAGGGCCGGTTCGGTCTCGACGACCCGATCGCAGGACTCGTCGAACCCGAGACAGTGGCGTTGCTCGAGTCGGGGGGCTACGCCCCGTCGGTCATCACCGTGCACCACCTGCTCACCCATACGGCGGGGTTGTTCGACTTCACGTTCGGCCCGGGCGTCGACTTCGTGGGAACGGTGTTCGCCGACCCGCAGCGTCGCTGGACCCGGCGCGAGCAACTCGAACTCGCCATGCAGGGCGAGCCGGTCGGCCCTCCCGGTGGGCAGTACCACTACAGCGACACTGCCTACGCGCTCCTCGGAGAGATCGTCGAGCGGGCCACCAGCACCTCGCTGGGTGCGGCGATACGCGATCTGCTGCGTTTCGACTCGTTGGGTATCACGCACACCTATCAGGAGTCGATCGACCCGGAGCCCGATGGCCAGCCACCGCGACTGCACCAGTGGTTCGGCGATGTCGACACCTACGACTGGGACCCCAGCCTCGACCTGTACGGCGGTGGCGGCCTGGTGGCGACCACCACCGACCTGGCTACGTTCGTCGAGGCCCTGCTGGGTGGCCGTGTCTTCGACGAGCGCGCCACTCTCGAGGCGATGCTCAGTGTGCCCGCCACGAACGAATCGGTGTCGGTACCGGGCGACCCGGCCATCCTGGCTGCGGCAGCGGGCATCTTCCGTCAAGAGGTGGCCGGCGTCGAGTGCTGGGGTCACGAAGGGTTCTGGGGTGTACAGGTGTTGCGCTGCCCCGACCTCGGGCTCACCCTCGTCGCATCGTTCAGCCAGGCCACTCCACCACCGAGCTTCACTGGCGCCACGCTCGGGGCCGTCGTCCTCGATCTGTTCGCAGCCCTCGACGCCTAGGCTGCGCGCCATGGCGTTCACCGGCTTCCCCGACGCGGCGTTCGACTTCTACGAACGGCTCGCCGCCGACAACACGCGCACGTTCTGGCAGGCCAACAAGGCCGTGTACTCCGAGGCGGTGCGCGCCCCGCTCGACGCGCTGCTCGACGAGTTGGCCGAGTACGGGCCGTTCCACGTGTTCCGGCCGTACAAGGACGTGCGCTTCTCGAAGGACAAGATCCCGTACAAGGACCACCAGGGTGCCTATGGCGAGAGCGAGGGCGGCTCCGGTCACTACGTGCAGGTATCGGCCCGCGGGTTGATGGTGGGCACCGGCTACTACGCCATGGCCACCGACCAACTCGCTCGGTTCCGGGCCGCCGTCGATGCGCCCGCTCAGGGCGCTGAGATCGCGGGCATCATCGCCGGGTTGGTGAAGAAGGGGTACGCGGCCGGCGCCATCGGCGAGTTGAAGACCGCGCCGCGCGGCTATCCGAAAGACCACCCGCGAATCGAACTGCTGCGTCGCAAGGGGCTGATGGTCAGCCGTTCATGGGAGCACGCTGGCTGGATGCGCTCCCGCGCTGTGGTGAAGCGGGTCCGCGACACCTTCACCGCGGCCGACGCGATGAACGCCTGGCTCGACACCCATGTGGGGCCGAGCACGCTCGCCCCCGACGACGACGAACTGGCGCGCTTCGGTCCGTTCTGACGCGACGCCTGGCGCGTCAGTTCACCGGCAGCCACACGAGCGAGAAGTACTTCACCGAGATGTCGGTGCGCTTCGGCGCAACGTCGTAGGTGCTCAGATCGGCGGCCACGGCGTTCCACTTCTCGTCGAGGGCCAGGATCTCCTGTTCGGCCTGCTCCTGCAGGTCGGCCAGCTGGTCTTCCAGCGAGTCGACCTTGCCCTGTGCAGCCTGCACCCGCTCGCTCGCCGTGGCCGACCGCCCACGAGCGCTGGCGGCCCGGCCGAGCTTGGTGACCGCCGACTGGCGTGATCTCGCGCCGCCGAACAGACCGCCGAGCACTGCATCGACCGCGCCGATCACCTCGCCGGTGCGACGGTTGCTGCGCTCCTGCTCGAGTACGTTCACCCGCCCCTCGGCTGCCTTCAGCTGTTCCTGCACGCGGGCCAGTTTGGCGGCGTACTTCTCCTTCAGCTTCGCCGTGTCGGCGTCGGCGCGCTCGTCGGCGGCGAGGCGGCAGCGGGCGGCGAAGGCCTCGTCGGTCTCGCCCGGTCGGCCGATGAGCTTCAGTTCCTTGTTGGCGGGCACCGTCAGGCGCTGCGACTGGTAGAGGTGGTCGACCAGGCTCTTGTTCAGCTTGGTCCAGAAGGCCTTGGTGGCGATGGGTGCGTCGCAGATGCGATAGGGCAGGTTGGCCTGCGGTGCAGTGAGCAGATCGCGGTCGTCGTAGTCGACGGCCACGGCACGGCTCATGTCGGCCAACTCGTCGAGCGGGGTGAGGACGGCCTCGAACTCCAACTCGTGGCTCAGTTCGGCCCGGGTGTCGACGAAACGCACCACCACCCGCGACATCGCGGCGGCGACCAGCCGGGTACCGCGTGGGTCGGCACCTACGTCGGCCAGCCAGGGTGCGGCCACATCGATCCAGCGGATAGCCACATCGTCGGCCACCTTCGGCATCAACGGCGACTCGTCGGCCGCCAGTGGCCCGCCAGCGATCGGCGCGGCAGCGGCGGGCGGCGGGAGCCGGTGCAGCGGTGAGGCGGTGCCCGGTGCCGGTGGTGCGAACGAGCCGCTCGAGACAGCCGGCGCAACCGGATCCGACGGCGCGGGAGCCGGTGCAGCGGGAGCCGGTGCAGCGGGCGTCTGCTTCTGGTCGGCCATCACGGTGGCGATCTGCTCGCGGGTGAGCGGCCCGCGCAGGTAGCTCATCGCCCAGCGCGACGTGAACACCTCGGGTTGGTCCTTGCCGGCGCGGCGCAGCACGAACTCGCGCTTGGCCAGGCCGCTGATGGTCTGGCTCACGGCGTTCACGTCGACACCGCCCGCCGCCGCACTCATCCCGTCGAGCAGGCGCATCTTGTCGCGCTCGGTCTGCAGGCGGCCGATCATCCAGGTGCCTGCGTTCGACAGGGCCTTGTAGTCGACGTCGACCGGGTTCTGGGTGCTCACCACCACGCCCAGGCCGAAGGCACGGGCCTGCTTGAACAGCGTCATCATCGGCTGTTTGGTGGGTGGGTTCGCGGTGGGCGGCAGATAACCCGCCACTTCGTCCATGTACAGCAGGGCGCGCAGGTCGGTGGTGCCGCTCTGGCGGCGCATCCAGGTGACCAGTTTGCTGAGCACCAGCGTGGTGATGAACTGTCGTTCGGTGTCGCCGAGGTGGGCGGTGGTGATGATGGCGCAGCGGGGCGCACCCGTGGGTGTGCGCAGCATGGCGTCGATGTCGAGCGGGCTGCCGCTCATCCAGGCCCCGAACGACGGTGAAGCCAGCAGGCCGTTCAGCCGCATGGCGAACGCGTTGCGGTCGTTCGGCGGGAAGAACTCGTCGAGTTCGAACACTCCCAGCTTGCGAATGGGTGGCTTCAACGCCAGGCCCACGAGCGTGGGGATGTCGAGCCCGCGGCCGTGCTGCCATTCGTTGATGATCAGGTTGGTCAGCAGGATGTGTTCGCGACTCGACAACGGGTCGGCATCGATGCCCACCAGGCCCAGCAGGCCGCTGACGAATCCGCCCACCTCGTCGGTGACGGTTTCGAGGTCGCTCATGTCGCGCGGGACGGTCAGCGAACCCACCACGTCGAGCGGCACGCCCGATGTGGAGCCGGGCGTGTAGACGGTGAACTCGACCCGTTGGCGCAGCGCGCCGATGTCGGCGCCACCCAGGTCCCAGCCGGCCAACCCCTTGCTCCATGTCGCGGCCTGGCCGGCGGCGAAGTCGGCCACGGTCTGGCCGGCCTTCTCGGCGTCGCCGGGGTTCACCCACGGTTCGAAGTCGCGGGGTGCCAGATCGGGAAAGGTGAGGCACAGATTGGTCAGGTCGCCCTTCGGGTCGATGAGCAGTGTGGGCACCCCGGCGCGCAGTGCCTCCTCGATCAGCACCACGCCCAGGCCGGTCTTGCCCGACCCGGTCATGCCCACGATCACGCCGTGCGTGGTGAAGTCGCCCGATCCGATGATGGTGTGCTTGTCGGTGCGCTCGTGGGTGGCGGCGTCGATCATGCCGCCGAGCAGGAAGTCGGCCATGACCGGCGAGCGTAGTTCGCGGGTCACAGCGTGGTTCGTGGGGTGAGTGGGGTCGGGCCTGGCAGACTGGGAGGCGTGACTCTCGCCCCTTCTCACGACGACATCCTGCGCGACGCGCTCGAGAACCAGTTCGGCCTGGCCGACACAGTGGTCGACGCCGCCTCGCTCGCCAACAGCGTGTCCCGCTTCCGCGAACAGGGCATCGTGCTGCCCACGTTCGCCCAGCTCGCCGATCCCAGCGGCATCGACCCGGCCCTCACGGCGGGGGTCGACAAGAACGCACCGGATCCGCGCAACCTCTGGCGGGTGCACTGGTACAACGACCTGGCGGGCAACCGTGTGTCGGTGCCCGACCACATCGTGCTGCCGAAGGCGCTCACCGGAGTCGACAGCCCGATCATTGTGGCCTTCGGCGACCGGTTCCCCATGATCACCGCCCACAAGGTGCTGGCGGCATACAGCTGCCTCGCCCCTCGTGTGGTCACCGGCCAGTTCGATCCCACCCGCCACCGCGCCATCTGGCCGAGCACCGGCAACTACGCCCGTGGTGGCATCTCCATCAGCCGCATCATGGCCAGTCGTGGCGTGGCCATCCTCCCTGCCGGTATGAGCCAGGAGCGGTTCGACTGGCTCGACCAGTGGTGCGCGAACCCCGCCGAAGACGTCATCAAGACCGTGGGCACCGAGAGCAACGTGAAGGAGATCTACGACGCCTGCAACGAACTGGCCAAGGATCGCGGCAACTTCGTGCTCAACCAGTTCTGCGAGTTCGCCAACCACCTCGGCCACTACGAGGTCACCGGCCGGGCGCTCGGCCACGTGTTCGAGACCGTTCGGGCGGTCAGCGGCCGCGACCTGCGTCTCGCCGCGTTCACCAGCGCCACCGGGTCGGCGGGCACCATTGCGGCGGGCGACCGGCTGAAGGACGACTACGGCACGCGCATCGTGGCCGTCGAGGCGCTCGAGTGCCCGACGATGCTCGAGAACGGGTTCGGCGAGCACAACATCCAGGGCATCGGCGACAAGCACATCCCGCTCATCCACAACATCACCAACACCGACGTGGTGGTGGCCATCAGCGACCGCGCCACCGACGAACTCGACGTGTTGTTCAACACGCCTGCTGGCCGTGCCTATCTGGTCGACCACAAGGGCATCGACGCGGGCCTCGTCGACGCGCTCGAGCACTTCGGCTTCTCGGCCATCTGCAACGTGCTGGCGGCCATCAAGACCGCCAAGCTGCTGGGCCTGGGGCCCGACGACGCCATCGTCACCATTGCCACCGACGGCGCCGCGCTGTACCCATCGTCGCGGGCCACCACCATGGCCACCCGTTACGCCGATGGTTTCGACACCGTGCACGCCGCCGAGGTGTTCGGCGAGCACCTCGGACACATCACCACCGAGTCGATGATCGACTGCACCGAGCGCGACCGCAACCGCATGTTCAACCTCGGCTACTACACCTGGGTCGAGCAGCAGGGCACGCCGTTCGAGCTGTTCGAGGCCCGTCGTCACCAAGACTTCTGGCGCGGGCTGCGCCGGTACCTGCCGGTGTGGGACGAGATGATCGGCGAGTTCAACGCCCGCGTCGCCGCCGGCTGAGCCCGACGTGATGATCATCACCGGCTGGCGCTGCGCGGCCTGCGGGGCCGAGGTGCCCATCGCCACGGCCCTGCCGTTCCGTTGCCCCAACGACCGGGGCGATCGCCATCACGTGCTGATGGCCGTGGGGGCTACCGCACCGGTCGAGGTCGTCGACGATCCGAACCCGTTCGTGGCGTTCGACGCCGGGTTCGCCTGGGCGGCGTTCGCCGCCGCGCACGGCATGGACGCTGCCGCTCGTGCGGTGCTGGTGCGCGACCTCGACCAACGGGTAGCGGCGGTGGCCGGTGTGGGGTTCCGCACCACCCCGATGCAGCGGGCCGATGCGTTGAGCGACGAGCTCGGTTTCGCCGCCGCTGGTGGCGTGTGGGTGAAGGACGAGACCGGCAATGTGGCCGGCAGCCAGAAGGCGCGGCACCTGTTCAGCATTCTGCTGCACCTGCATGCCGCCGAACAGATGGGGCTCGCCCCGTGGTCGTCCGTCGCCGATCGTCCGCCGCTGGCCATCTCGTCGTGCGGTAACGCGGCCATCGCCGCATCAACGCTGGCTGCGGCGCTGGGGTGGCGCATCCGGGTGTTCGTGCCGCCGTGGGCCAGCGAGGCCGTGCTCGCCCGGCTGCATGCGCTGCACGCCGAGGTGAACATCTGCCCGCGTCTGCCCGACGACCCGCCCGGCGACCCGTGCGTGTACCGCTTCCGCGAGGCCGTGGCCGCCGGGGCGCTGCCGTTCGCCGTGCAGGGGCCCGAGAACGCGCTGTGCCTCGATGGTGGTCGCACGCTCGGGTGGGAGATCCTCGCCGCCGCGTCGGCGCAGTGCGTGGCCTTCGACCGGGTGTTCGTGCAGGTGGGCGGCGGTGCGTTCGCCGCTGCGGTGGGGGCGGCGCTGCAGTCGGCCCCTGCACCGCCGCGCCTCATGGCCGTGCAGACCGAGGGGTGTGCACCGCTGGCCGGTGCCTGGTCGCGGGCGCAGCACCTGACAGCCGGGGTGGGTGCGGCGGGCAGCCACTGGAGCGAGTGCATGCGGGTGTGGGGCGCCGACGGCGAACCCGAGCCCCACTCGGCCGCCGACGGCATCCTCGACGACGAGACCTACGACTGGCTGGGCATCACGGCCGCACTGGCTGCCACCCGCGGCGACGTGGTGGTTGCAGCCGAGGCCGACGTGGCGGCGGCCCATCGCATCGGCGGGGCGCTCACCGGCATCGACGCCACGCCCACCGGCACCGCCGGCCTAGCGGGCCTGCTGGCCATCCGCTCCACGCTCGCCGACATCGAGCGGGTGGCAGTCGTGTTCAGCGGCATCACCCGCCGCTGAACCCGCTGATGTTCCCCCAGTTCGGCGCCCCAGGTCAGACGTCGTGGAGGCGGCCGTCGGCGACGTCGTAGACGAAGCCGCGGATGTGGTCCTTGTGCGCAATGAACGGGCTCAGCAGCAGCCGGTTGATGCTCTGGCGCACATCATCGTACGGGTCGAGGAACGCTTCGAGGGCCCACCACGGACGGATACCGCACTCCACTTCGAGTTCGTGCTTGAACTCGTCGACGCTCACGCCCTCGAGGCCGCAGTTGGTGTGGTGGATGAGGATGATCTCTTTGGTTCCGAGGCGGCGTTGCGACAGCACGAGCGAGCGGATGACGTCGTCGGTCACCACGCCGCCTGCGTTACGGATGATGTGTGCTTCGCCATGCTGGAGGCCGAGCATCTCGAAAATGTTCATTCGGCTGTCCATGCAGGCCACGATGGCCAGCTTGCGCCGGGGCCGCACGTCCATCGGCCCGCCTGAGAACGCTCCGACGTAGCGACTGTTGTTCGTGAGCAGTTCGTCGACGTTCGGACGGAAGTCGGGGTCGCTCATCGCGGTTGACGGTAGCCTCTGGTGCATGTCGCCCAGCACTCCTCTCGCCGCCGACGGTGCGTTTGATCCCCGCGCCGACGTCTTCAACCGACTCCTGAAGAACCGGGTCATCATGCTCGGCACCGACGTGAACGACGACATCGCCAACTCGCTGTGTGCCCAGTTGCTGTACCTCGAGGGCGAAGATCCCGAGGCCGATATCTGGCTGTACATCAACAGCCCCGGTGGTTCGGTCACCGCCGGTATGGCCATCTACGACACGATGCAGTTCGTCAGCTGCGATGTCGCCACGGTGTGCATGGGCATGGCCGCCAGCATGGGGCAGTTCCTGCTCAGCGCCGGTGCCGCCAGCAAGCGGTCCATCCTGCCCAACGCCCGGGTGATGATGCACCAGCCGCTCGCTGGCCTGCGTGGCCAGGCGGCCGACATCGCCATCCAGGCCGAGCAGTTGGGTTACACCAAGCGGCGCATGGCCGAGCTCACGGCGCACCACACCGGCCAGCCGCTCGAGAAGATCCAGGCCGACGCCGAACGCGACCGTTGGTTCACGGCGTCCGAGGCAGTCGAGTACGGCCTCGTCGACCGAGTCATCAACAAGCGCGGCGAGATCGCCTGATCAACCGCCCGAGGTGTCGCCCCTCGTATCGGGCACCGTGGCCGTCACCGGGTTGGTGGGCGGTGGCGGTGTGCCGATGTCGAGCGTGCACGTCTGCTGGGTGAACTGCTGGATCCGTACCGCTGCCGGTGCGGTGCGCAGCGCTGTGTCGGTGACCGAGGCCACCGAGGTCGGGTCGGCGGGGTCGACCGCTGAGGCTGCCTCGAGCGCGTCGACGAGCTGCTGCCATTCGGGTTCGATGGCCGCGGGTGCGTGGCCGACGATGTCGCGGTAGGCGCCGATGGTGAGGGCGATGTCGTCGGGAGTGGCGATGGCAGGTGTGGCCACCAGCGCCAGATGGTCGCTGACGGCAGCGCAGTAGGCGCCGTTGCTGCGGTCGGTGTCGTCGCTGCAGGCTGCGGCGAGCGACGCCACCAGCGCCAGCGAGGCCGTGGTCGACGCCGCTGCGAGCCAGTCGACGCGACGACGCCGGGGGAGCGGTGGGTGGATGGTGACGTCGGCCGGCATCACGGCCAGTCTCTCAGGCCCGCGCCTGTCGCGGGCGGCGCGTTGCAACCGCGCACCCCTCCGGTAGGTTGCCCAGCAGCGTCGGACGCTGCTGG
>JBAXSU010000014.1:0-31307 GCA_037130535.1 Actinomycetota bacterium | reverse complement strand
TCGCCGCGGCCGCCCCTGGGCATGTTGTCGACCAGAGTCTGCACGACGGTGTCGAGTTGGACCTGGGTGAGCGTGCCGTTGACGACCAGCGGCTGGAGCACCTCGGCGATGCGCGAGCTCGGGTCGGGACGACCCTGGTCGGCAGCCGTGCCGGTGCCCGCGCTGTCGCCGACGGTGGCGACAATGGCCGGAGCGCTCGAGGCGCCGGCGAAGCCACTCTGGCTGAGGATCAGCCCGGCGCCTGAACCGGCGACGAGACCTGCGGTGAGTCCGGCGATGGCGAATTTCTTGTTCATGATGGTTCCTCCAAGGGGGTGGGGGTGGTGGTTGGTGACCATCACTCTGAGCCCCGATGGTGAGGGGTCTATCGCGCCAAGGTAAGAGGCGCGTGAGAAGCCCCGACCGGCTGCCCACCCGGCGCGGGCTGTAGTCTGCACCCGGGCGGCACGCTGTTACGCGTACTTCAACGAGCCCCGACATGTGCGACGCCCACCTTTCATTCCCACCACGACCTGAGCCGGCACCTGAATCCCTGCCGGTGCACCTGCACGGCACCACCCGCCGCGGTGTGCTACTCGGCGGTGCTGCTGTACTGGCCGGCGGCTTCGTCGCGCTCGCCGGCCGCGGCGGCCGCACACCATCGTGGGCGCATGCCGACAGCCTTGGCATCGCCGCAACGGGTATCGCAGACTCGGCCTCGGCCAGTCAGCGGGCCGACCGGCTGAAGCAGTTGGGCACCATCATGTTCCCGATGGACCCGTCGCCGCGGTGCTCCATCCTCGACAACTTCGGCGACCCACGCAGCGGGGGACGACGACACGAAGGCGTCGACCTGCTCGCCACGCAAGGTCAGCCGGTGTACGCGGTGGCCGACGGGGTGCTCACCGAACAGACCGACGTCTCGTCGCCTCTGGCCGGCAACTCGTGGGGCCTCACGGCCGTGGGTGGTGCGTACTACTTCTTTGCTCACCTCTCGTCGTTCGCCCCCGGTCTCACCAAGGGCAGCACGGTGAAGCGCGGCGACGTGATCGGCTTCGTGGGCGACACCGGCAACCCGGGACCGGGCAACTACCACCTGCACTTCGAGGTACACCCAGGCGGCCCACGCAGCCCTGCGGTCGACCCGCTCCCCCTGCTACAGATCCCCAGAGTGTGCACCGTCTCCTGACGGGGCTACTTGGCGGTGACGACCTGTTCGATGCGCTCGAGCGTCGTCGCCATGGCATCGCGGGTGCGTGAGCGCAACGGTTCGACGGCCTTCTTCACCCGCTCCTGGCTGATGTCCCAGCTCTCACGCACCAGGGTGCCACCCTCGACCGCTTCGAGTTCGTAGCGCCAGATGCGGCCGCCCACGAAGCGGCGCATGAACCCGATGGAGGGACGGGTCTGCCAGGCGATGCGGCGGTCCTGTTCGAACTCGATGACCTCGTTCTCCATCGAGTACGGGATACCCATCTTCATCGACATGCCGAACGTGACGCCGAGCGCCAGCGGCTTGGCCGCACCCTTGGCTTCACGCACTGTGCCCGAGCCGTCGATCTGATGGTGACGGGCCGGGTCGGCGATGAGGGCGAAGATGGCGGAGGCCGGTGCGGGGATGACCCGCTCGACACTCTCGACGTCGCCAGACGACGATGCTGCGGGGGAGGCCGACTCACTCATGGCGGAACCGTACCCGCCGCAACGCGACTCGTACAGTGGGAGCATGTCTTGGAGTTCGTCCCGCCGCCGCGACCGCAATCGAGAGCACGGTGAGACGCAACCGCGTACGGCCAGCCTGATCGACCAGTTCGCCTCCGCCGATTCGGTGCAGTTCGATCCCGAGCAGCCCGAACACTCGGCCCGCCGCCGTCTCGAAGCGCTCATCCAGCAGTTGTTCGACACCACACCCCAGTCGAGCGTTGCGCTGGCCGTGATGCAGGCCGCCGACGACGACCGTGTCGATGCGCGCAAACTCGCCGGCCTCATCGAACTCGACCCGTTCCTCGCCTTGCGCGTGCTGCGCCTCGCCAACACTGCGTACTACGGCCAGCAGCAGCGGGTGTCGACGGCGCAGCAGGCGGTGGGGGTGATCGGCTTCTCCGCGGTCCGCGCGCTGTCGGCCATGGTGGCCATGGGTATCACCGAGGCGCAGGTGCCACCGCGATTCCTCGACCACTCCGCCCGTGTGGCGGTCGGTGCCGGTGTCTGCGCCGACCTGCTCGACGAATCGGTCGGCGACTCGTTCTCGGGCGGATTGCTGCACGATGTGGGCGAGGCGCTGCTGTTCCGCTGCGCACCGGGGATGTGGAGCCTGAGCCAGGACGCCACCGAGCCTCTCGAGGCGCAGGTACGGATGTTCGGGATGCACCACCAGACGGCCGGTCTGCTGGTGCTGCAGGCATGGCAGTTGCCCCAAGCGCTGCTCGATGCCGTGAGCCGCCATCACGACGACGCCGAAATGCTCCCCGGCGTGGCCCGTGCCGTGGCGGCTTCGGAGGCATTGGTGGAGGGCGACTTCATGCGGGCGATGGCGATCGGCATCGCCGAGGACGACATCGACGAGATCCTCCACGTGGTCGATCACGAGGCGGCTGCTCTGCACGCGTGGCTGCAGAACCGATGAGGGGTACCCTGCTGAGCACATGAACTCCGACCTCGGCACTGAGCTGGGTGGCCTCGCTGAGGATGCAAGTGGATTCGCGGCGCTCGGACTGCGCTCGGAACTGCTCGACACTCTGGTGGCCCTCGGCTACGAAGAACCCACTCCTATTCAGCGCGAAGCCATTCCGGCGATGCTCACCGGCCGCGATGTGCTCGGCCAGGCGGCCACCGGTACCGGCAAGACCGCCGCGTTCGCGCTGCCCGTCCTCGAACGGCTCGACGGTCGTCAGGCCGGTGCGCCGATGGCCCTCGTGCTGGTGCCCACCCGCGAACTGGCCGTGCAGGTGGCCGAGGCGATGAGCACCTACGGCCGCTCCCTGGGCGTTCGGGTCGTTCCGGTGTACGGCGGCCAGTCGATCGGTCGCCAACTGGGTCTGCTCGAGCGGGGCGCCCATGTGGTGGTGGCCACACCGGGTCGCGCGCTCGACCATCTGCGCCGTGGCACGCTGTCGCTCGAGTCGGTCGAAACGGTGGTGCTCGACGAGGCCGACGAGATGCTCGACATGGGGTTCGCCGAAGATATCGACGAACTGCTGTCATCGACCCCCTCGGCACGTCAGACGGTGCTGTTCTCGGCCACCCTGCCCCCGCGCATCAACGCCATCGCCGCCCGCCATCAGCACCAGCCCATCACCGTGCGCGTGGGACGCGAGTCGAACGCAGCGGGCCCCAGCCTGGTGAGTCAGCGCGCCTACGTGGTCACCCGCGCCAACAAACCTGCCGCGCTCGGTCGGTTGCTCGACGTCGAGGTGCCCGCTGCGGCCATCGTGTTCTGCCGCACGCGCACCGAGGTCGACGAACTCACCGAGTTGCTCGGCAAGCGCGGCTACCGGGCCGAGGCGCTGCACGGCGGCATGGGCCAAGAGCAGCGCGACCGGGTGATGAGCCGCATGCGCTCGGGTGCCGCCGAGTTGCTCATCGCCACCGATGTCGCCGCCCGTGGGCTCGACCTCGATCTGCTCACCCACGTGGTGAACTACGACGTGCCATCTGCCCCCGAGGCCTACGTGCACCGCATCGGCCGTGTGGGGCGCGCTGGACGCGAGGGCGTGGCCCTCACCCTGGCCGAGCCCCGCGAACAGCGGATGCTCGCCAACATCGAGCGACTCACCCGCCAGCACATCGACATCTCACCGGTGCCGTCGGTGGCCGAGATGCGCGCCCGCCGCGCCGAACGCACCGTCGACGAACTGCGCACGGCCATGGCCGCCGAAGGCGCCGATCGCGACGCCGTCGCCACCATGGTCGACGCCCTCGCCGCCGACCACGACCCGCGCGAGGTGGCCATCGCCGCCCTGCGGCTGCTGCACCAGGCGCGCTATCCGAACACTGCGACCGACCGCGAGATCGCCGACGCCTCGGTACGCAAGGAGCGTCCCGACCGTCAGGATCGAACCGACCGCGGCGACCGCCCCGAGCGGAGCGACCGGGGCAGCGACCGGGGGGCGAGCGACTCCGGTCCGCGCGCTCGTCTGTACATCGGCCTCGGGCGCAATGCGAACGTCACGCCGCGCGACCTCGTCGGCGCCATCGCCAACGAGACCGACCTCAGCGGCAAGCAGATCGGCCCGATCTCGGTGTCGAGCACCTACTCGCTGGTCGGTGTGCCCGAGGGCGACGTCGACCGGGTGGTCAGCGCGCTGCGCCACGCCACCATTCGCGGCAAGAAGGTCACCGTGCGCCGCTACGTCGAACAGCCCAACGGCGGCGACCGGCCCGAGCGTGGCGACCGGCCCGACCGCGGTCGCGGCGATGCGCCGGCTCGGCCGCGTCAGGCCGGCAAGCCGGTTCGACGCGAACGCTGGTGATGGAGGCCGACGTCGCGGTACCGGTCGAACAGCACCAAGATCAGCGTGAGCAGGGTGACGAAGAACAGCGTGTTGCCCAACCGGAGCGACGACTCGTCTGAGCCCAGCAAGACGTAGAACACGATCACGATCGCGAAGTTCGCCGCCACCATGAAGGCGAACTGCACGCCGGTCGACCGCCAGCTCACCTCTCGCTTCGCCAGCCATTCGCTGAGCAGCGTGCTGACGGCAGTGGTGACCGTGGTGGCGAGCGCGATCTGCAGTGCCGTCGCCTCCACCCCGGGCAGGATGTTGGAAAAGATCATCGCCACCATCGATGCGAGGGCGGCCTTTTCGAAGAACGGCCAGCCGAACACGGCCAACGGCTCGGCCACCTTCGCCGGCGGGTCCCACCCGAGGTGGCGGCCCTGGACATCGGCGTCGAATGTCCGCTTCCAGCCGCGTGCCGGCAGGCGGCGCACGAGCGTGCGCACCACGACCAGCAGCACCACGATGAGCACGACGATGCCGATGGCCACGAACGGTCGGTTGCCGATGGCGGTGCCCCAGCTCTGGTCGTAGACGTCGTGGCCGCTCACCGGGTCGAAGCCGGTGGGCTCGAGGCCTAGCAACCCACCCTTCACGAAGTTGGTGAAGTCGAGCTTGGCGATGTGGATCCAGTACTCCTGCGGCAGTTTGATGAACACCCAGATCGATCCGGCGATGAGCAGGATCTGTCGCTTGGTGAGACGCAGGTGGTTGCGGCTCATCTTGTAGGCCTCGATGGCGATGAAGTAGTACTCGAAGGTGTTGGGGAACACGAGCAGCAGCCAGCGGGCCTGGGTGAACTCGAACAGCACCACACCCACGAGGCGGTAGTACCAGAGGAACTGGGCCACCGAGAACGAGAACCCACCGCCCCAGTTCCGCATCGTCGAGATGTAGGCGATGGTGAGGTAGTAGATGTCGAGCGCCTTGTCGTACGTCTGGTACCCGGCGAGGTCGAGAGTGGTGCGATTCTGGAAGATCGTCTGATCGGCGGCATCGAGCACCAGCGCGGCGAGCACCGCGGGCAGGGGGAACCGTGGGATGAACAGCGGGATGATGAACCGTGCCCCCACGACGAGCAGGAAGATGAGCGTGTCGCTGGTCAATGCAGTTCCTTCCCCCGGTACAAGTTTTTACTGTACTCACCTCCGAGTCGGCACCGGCGTACGATCCCAGTCGTGTCCATTCAGCGCATCGCGCTCAGTACCGGCGGTGGCGACGCCCCGGGCCTCAACGCCGTCATCCGAGCAGCAACCATCGCCGCCTTGAACTGCGGCTGGGAGGTGGTGGGCATCCGCGACGGCTACAACGGCCTGCTCACCCCGAGTCACTATCCGCACGGCGGTGTGGTGTCGCTCACCCGCGAGTCGGTGCGCGGCATCGCCAACCAGGGCGGCACGGTGCTGGGCACCACCAACCGCGGCAATCCGATTCACTTCCCGGTCGAGCAGGCCGACGGTTCGTGGACCGAGATCGACCGCACCGACGAACTCCTGTCGCGCTTTGCCGAACACGGCATCGACGCGCTCATCACCATCGGGGGCGACGGATCGCTCACCATCGCCCACCACCTGCACGAACGCGGACTGCCGGTGGTGGGTGTACCGAAGACCATCGACAACGACCTCGACTCCACCACCGTCACCTTCGGCTTCGACACCGCCGTCAGCTTCGCGACCGAGTGCATCGACCGGCTGTTCTCGACCGCCTCATCGCACGGACGAGTGATCGTGGTGGAGGTGATGGGTCGCTATGCCGGATGGATCGCGCTCCATGCCGGGATGGCGTCGGGGGCACACGCCATCCTCATTCCCGAGGTGCCGTACGACGTCGACGACGTGGCCGACATGGTGAGCGCCCGCGACCGCAGCGGCTCGGCGTTCTCGATCGTCGTCGTGGCCGAAGGGGCACACCCCATCGACGGTGAACGGTCGGTCATCGACCGGCAGATGGGTCGGGCCGAGCGCCTCGGCGGCATCGGCGCCCGGGTGGCCGCCGAACTCGAGGACCGCACCGGCAAAGAGGCCCGCACCGTCGTGCTCGGCCACCTGCTGCGCGGTGGCTCGCCCACCGCCTTCGACCGGCTGCTGGGGCTGCGGTTCGGTGCCGCCGCCGTGCGGGCCTTGGCAGAGGGCCACCGCGGGGTGATGGTGGCGCTGAACCCGCCGACGGTCGACGTGGTGCCGCTCAGCGCGGCCATCAGCCGGCAAAAGACGGTGGAACTCGATGGCGACACCATGCAGACCGCCCGCGAACTCGGGATCTGCTTCGGCGACCGAGCCGTGTGAGGGTGGCAGTTACCTCGAGGCCGGTGTCGAGGGCGGTGTCGAGGGCGGTGTCGGAGGCGGCGACGAGGGCGTGACGATCGAGTCGACGATGTCGATGGCCCGACGCAGGTCGGGGCTCACCCGCACCTGACCCGCCATCTGCCGACCCACCCGCTGACCCAGGCCGCCCTGGTCGAGCATGGCGCGGGCGACCAGGGCGCCGGTGCGACCACCCACCGGCAGCTTTCCCGCCGCGACAGCGGCGATGAGCGCACTCGATGCCTGGGCAGCCACCGGTTGCACCTTGGCCCAGTCGACCTGAGCCGACATCGCCTTCACGGCCTGCACCGCATCGGCCGATCGAGAGCCCGCCGACTCGCGTACCGCTGCCCAGTCGACCTCACCGAGCAGGCGGGTCACCTCGGCAGCCTCGGCAGCCTCGGCAGCCTCTGTCGCTTCAGCTGCTTCGACGGGCGCAGCCTGAGCGCGGGTGGAACCGAGCAGGGCGAGGAACGCATCGAAGTGCGCGATGGGCGACGACCACAGCACAGCGGCGGGCGTGTCGTCGCCGCGCTTGCCGGCCTCGTACTCGGACTTCAGTGTGGAGGCCGCGAGCTTGGCCTGCTTGGCGAGCCGACCCAGCGCATCACCCGGTGTGAAGCCCATGGCCCGAGTGTACGGGTCGCCCGGCGCGGCGCGCTGCTACCGGATGGCGAGGCCGGTGGCGGGGTCGAACAGGTGGATGCGCTCGGTGTCGACGCTGAGTTCGATCGTGCCGCCGCGCACCGGACGCGACCGCGGGTTGCAACGCGCGACGAGCGGAGCGCCCGCGGCGACACCCACCTGGGTGCCCTCGGCCGCGTCGATCACCTGCTCGCCCGTGGCGGGCACCGCGTCGATGACGGTTCGCACCAGCACGTCGCTGCCCAACTGCTCGACGAGATCGACCGTGGCGACGAGGCGACGATCGGGTGGCGCGCCGGGGTCGAAGGCGGTGTCCTCGAGGTCTTCGGGCCGGATGCCCAGCACCACCTCGCGGCCGACGAGTTCGGCAAGGCCCGGCCGGTCGGCAAGCGCGAGGCGCGACGAGCCGAACTCGACGATGTGCCCTGCATCGCCCGCAACGATGTGCGCGGCGAACAGGTTCATCGGTGGCGAGCCGATGAACCCGGCGACGAACAGGTTGGCCGGCCGGTCGTACACCTCGGCCGGCGGGGCCACCTGCTGCAACACGCCCTTGCGCATCACCGCCACCCGGTCGGCCATCGTCATGGCCTCCACCTGGTCGTGGGTGACGTACAGGGTGGTGACCCCCAGGGTGCGCTGGATACGGGCGATCTCGGCACGCATCTGCACGCGCAGCTTGGCGTCGAGGTTCGATAGGGGCTCGTCCATCAGGAACGCCTGCGGCTCGCGCACGATGGCGCGCCCCATCGCCACGCGCTGGCGCTGGCCCCCCGACAACTGCTTGGGCTGACGGTCGAGCAGGTCGGTGATGCCGAGCACCTCGGCTGCGCGTCGCGCCGCAACGTACCGCTCGGCCTTGCCGACGCCGCGCATGCGGAGACCGAACGCGAGATTGTCGAGCACACTCATGTGCGGGTAGAGCGCGTAGTTCTGGAACACCATGGCGATGTCGCGTGACCGTGACGGCACGTCGTTCACCACTCGGTCGCCGATGCGGATCTCGCCGCCGGTGGGGTCTTCGAGGCCTGCGGCCATACGCAGCGACGTGGTCTTGCCGCAGCCCGAGGGCCCGACGAGCACCAGGAACTCGCCGTCGGCGATGTCGAGGTGCAGCGCGTCGACGGCCAGGGTGCCGTCGTCGAACACCTTGCTCACACCGTCGAACGTGATACCGGCCATGTCAGTCGCCTCGTTCCCTGGGCAGACGCTGCACGAACGCCCACGCTGCGTCGGCTGTGGCGGCATCGATGTCGGTGAGATCGGCCACACCGATGTCGAGGCCTTCGGCCCGCGCATAGGCACGCAGCCCGATGAGCGCCGCATCGAAGTCGGCGCGGCTGACGCCGAGGTCGTCGGGATGGGCGCGGGCGCCGCTGCGGGCGACGATCGACAACGCTCGCTCGGGGTCGTTGCCCTGCACGTGTGCCAGCGCGCACACGGCGAAGGCGATGATCTCGCCATGCACCGGGTGGGCGCCGGTGGCGTGCTCGTAGGCGTAGGCCCAGAAGTGCTCGCTGCCTTCCTCGAACCGGCTGTGCCCCGCCCAGGCGCAGGCGGCGCCGATACGGCGATACGCATCAGCGAGGAAGCGCACACCGGTCTCCGACACGGCGTGCACCTCGTCGGCGGCGGCCTCGAGTTCGTCGAGCAACTGCGATCCCAACGATGCGAGCCCCTCGTGCCATGGATGGCCGTGGCCGGCGCCGGTGGCGAGTCGCCAGTCGTGCAGTCCGGTGTGGCACGACAGGATGTCGCCGATACCGGCCCGGTTCAACCGCGGCGGTGCCGACCGGACGAGGTCGAGGTCGAGCACCACCAACTGCGGCACGATGGTGGCGACGTAGCGAACCTTGCCATCGACACGCACCCCGATGGCATCGGTGAAACCGGCATCGACCGAGGTGATCGACGGCACCTGCACCAGCGGCACACCGCGGCGCCACGCGAGGAACTTGGCCGTGTCGAGTGCGGTGCCGCCACCGAGGCCCACCACCACCTCGCTGTCGTCGGGCTCGGCAGCTACGGCTTCGAGGTGCTCGATGTCCATGTTCCAGGCCTGCACCACTCGCGCCGCGGGGCTGACGCGCTGCGACACCTCGGTCCACGGCGGGTCGTTGGCACACACGGTGTACCGGCCGAGATCGGCGAGCACCTCGGCGATCGGGTGCTCTTCACAGCGGAACGGTTGGCCGATCATCGGGTGGCTCCTTCGTCGGCGAACAGCCGGGCACTCACCCGGTGCGACTCGATCGATGGCAACGACGCCAGTGCGTGGTGCAGCGCGCCCACCAGTCCGGCCCGTGCCCCCAACGCCGAGGTCTCGATGCGCAGCGGCCACGGCACGAGGCGCGCCACCGCGGCCCGCAGTGGCGCGAGCAGCGCCGGGTTCGAGCCGATGCCGCCACCCAGCACCACCATCTCGGGGTCGATCAGGGCGGCCAGACCCAGCACGGCCTCGGCCAGTGTTTGGGCGTATCGATCGACCACTGCGGCCCCCACCGAGTCGCCGGTGGCAGCAGCAGCGAACACCTGGCGCGCATCGCTGCGCCGGGTGAGCGCGGTGGGGCCTGCGTGACCGTTGCGGAGTGCCAGTTCGTCGCGCAGCATCGCCTGCACGCCCGAGCCGGATACGGCAACTTCCAGCGCCCCACGACGGCGCGCCTCGGTAGTGCGGGGGTCGCTGCCGATGGGCAGGTACGCCACCTCACCGGCGGCGCCACGCGCACCACGCACCAGGTGCCGCTCGACCACCAGACCCATACCCACACCGGTACCGAGTGCCAGCAGCACGAAGGTGCGGCAGTCGTGCGCGACACCGGCGTGCAGTTCGCCGACCGCGGCCAGGTTCACATCGTTCTCCACCTGCACCGCAGTGCGCAGTGCCCGGCGGAGGTCGGCAGCGAGATGCACGGTGCCGAGGCCGGCGATGTTGGTGGCGAGGTCGAGCGTGCCGTCGGGTGCCACCACGCCAGGGCTACCGACGGTGACTGCGTCGACCCGGTTCCACGCCACACCGGCGTCGCGGGCCACGCGGCGGGCGAGTGTCGACAACTGCTCCACCACCGCCGGACCGCCTGCCTGCGAGGTGGGCTCCTCGTGCTCGGCGAGGATGCGACCGGCGAGGTCGGCGATGGCCACGAGCGTCTTGGTGCCGCCCAGGTCGATGCCCACCACCGCCGCTGCCTCGGCATTGTGCTGGTAGCCGATGGGAATACGCCCGGCGCCGGTGGAGGGCAGCGGCACACCGTGCACGAGACCCTCGTCCTCCAACGCCGCCACGACGGCCAGCACGGTGGGCTTCGACAGACCGGTGATGCCAACCAGGTCGTTGCGGCTCACCGGGCCGTGGTCGCCGATGGCGCGGAACACCGTTTCGACGTTGGCGCGGCGCACCAGCTCGTGACGGTCGGTGAGACGCTGCGCCCGGCTCATTCCTTCACCGCGCCCGAACTGAGACCGGTGACGAGGCGGCGCTGGATGAGTGCGGTGAACACCGCGATAGGGATGATGGCCAGCGCACTGGCCGCGGCCATCGGGCCCCAGTCGAGCGTGCGGGCCGAGATGAAACCCGAGATGTAGACGGGCAGGGTCTTGGAGGCTTCGCCGGCCAGCAGCACCGGGATGAGGAACTCGTTCCACGACAGCAGCGCGACGAAGATCGACGTGGCCACGATGCCGGGCGATGCCAGCGGGAACACCACGAACGCGAACAGCTTCAGGCCGCTGGCGCCGTCGGTGCGGGCACTCTCTTCCACCTCGGCCGGGATCTGGTCGATGAACCCCGTCATCAACCACACCGCGAACGGCAGGTTGATGGTGGCGTAGATGAGGATGAGCGCCCACTGGTTGTCGTACACACCGAGGCGGGTGGCGAGTTGATAGATGGGCACGATGAGCACCACGCCGGGTAGCGCGCGCACCAGCACCAGCGTGGCCTCGAACGGCCGACGGCCCGGGAATCGGCGGTGGCGGGCCAGGGCGTAGGCGGCCAGCGTGCCCACCGCGACCGAGATGATGGTGGAAGTGACCGTGATGAACACCGTGTTCCACACCACCTGCCAGAACGAGTCGGTGGCGAACAGCTTGCGGTAGTTCTTCAGCGTGGGCGTGAAGTTGAAGAACCGCGGCGGGATGGCGAACGAAGCGATGCGGTTCTTGATGGATGTCGAGAACGTCCAGAACAGTGGGAACAGCGCCGCCACCACGGCCAGCACCAGCAGCACGTAGGCGGCGGCTCGACCGGCACGACTGCCGTTGGCGCGGCTCATGCGGTCCTCCGCTGGGCACGCAGCCACATCACGTAGATGGGCAGGGTGACAATGGCAGTGGCCACACCCAGCGCCGCAGCTCGACCGGTTTCGAGGAAGTTGAACCCGGTGTTGTAGGTGAGCAGGCCGACCGTCTCGGTGGCCCTGCCCGGCGCACCACGGGTGAGGATGAAGATGATGTCGAACAGCTTCAGGCTGTCGACCACGCGGATCATCAGCGTGACGTACAGCACCGGGCGCAGCATCGGCAGGGTGACGTGCCGGAACACCCGCCACGACGTGGCACCGTCGACCCGGGCTGCCTCGAGCGGCGCCTCGGGCAACGCTGCGAGGGCAGCCAGGGTCATCAGCATCACGAACGGGATGCTCTGCCACGAGTCGACCAGCGCGATGGCAACTCGTGCCGCCCACTTCTCACCCAGCCATCCGATGCGCGACAACCCCACCGTGTCGAGCAGCCAGTTGATGACGCCGAGGTCGGCATCGAGCATGAAGCGCCACATCAGGCCCACGGCCACCGGGGTGAGCAGCATCGGCAGCAGCAGCGCGGTGCGGAACAGCCGGGTGCCGCGCAGGTTGCGGTGGAGCAGCATCGCCAGGCCGATGCCCACCGGCAACTGGATGGCCAGGCCGATGAAGGTGATGATGAGCGTGGTGACGAGAGCACCGACGAAGGCGCTGTCGAACACATCGCGCCGGTAGTTGTCGAGCCCCACGCCTTGTCCGGGCACGAATGCCCCGATCTTGTCGCTCCGCGTCGACAGGTAGACGCCGACGGCAATGGGAACGGCGAACAACGCCGCCAGCATCGCCCACGACGGCAGCGTGAGCAGTGCGACCCGGCGCCGCAAACGGCGTCCGCTGCGGCGCGCGGCGACGGAGAGGCCCGCATCCATGGTGTGGGCGAGCCCCTCCGTCGTCATCGTGCTGGGTGGACGAGCGCCCGACTCAGCCGTTCTCGGCGGCGAGAATCGGAGTGAGGTCGTCGTTCAACTGGGCGAGGCCGTCCTCGACCGAGGTCTGGTCGGACAGGATGCCGGTGATCGCCTGGACGATGGCCACGTCCATCTCGGGCCACACCTTCAACTGCGGGTAGCGCTCGATCCGGCTGGAGTCGGGGATGCTGAGCAACTCGAGGTACGGGTTGGCGGCCACCAACTCGGCGTCGCTGGTGATGGAGGTGCGGCCGATGGCAGCGGCACCCGAATCGAGGTACGCCTTGGCGTTCGACTTGCCGAGCACGAACTCGAGGAACGCCCAGGCAGCGTCCTTGTTGGCCGAGTCGGCGGGGATACCGATGTTCCAGCCGGCGAGGTGGGTGATGTCGACCGCACCCAACGGCATCTTGGCGGTGCCGATCTTGTCGCCGAACTCGGTGAACGACGGGTCCTTCACGAAGCCGTAGTAGCCCGAGTACTGCACGATCGAGCCGATGTCCTGCGACAGGAACTTGAACATCACGTCGTCGCCGTTGGCGCTGATGGCACCCTCGGGGCCGTACTGCAGCAACTCCTTCAGGTACGCCGTGGCAGCGATGGCCTCGGGCGAGTTCACCGTCGGGTTGAGGTTCTCGTCGTACAACTGCCCGCCGAAGCTCCACACCAGGGTCATCCACCACCACGACACGTTCGGACCGAAGCCCAGCAGCGTGCCGTCGGCCTTGCCCGACTCCTTCAGGGCCTTGGCGTTGGCGAGGTACTCGTCCCACGTCGTAGCGGGCTTCAGACCCAGTTCGTCGTACAGGTCGGTGCGGTACCACTGGATCATCGGCTCGGTCGACAGCGTGAGACCGAGGGTCTGGCCGTCGTACTTGCCGTACTCCTGTTGGCCGGCGCTGAAATCGCTGATGTCGTACTCGGTCGAAGCAGCGAGGTAGTCGTCGAGCGGCGACATGGCCTCTGCGGCACCGAACGCCGCGAGGAACGTGTTGTCGAACTGCGCCACGTCGTACTGCCCGTCGCCCTGCTGGTAGGCGAGCAACTGCTTCTGGTGCGCCTCACCGTAGGGCGTCTCGGAGAAGTTCACCTTGATGCACGAGGCCTCCTCGAACGCCGGGATGAACGACTGGATGGCCGTGCTCGACGGGCTGGGGATGAGGAAGATGTTGATCTCGCCCATGTCGCCGGGTTCGCCACAGTCTTCGGCGGGTGCTGCCGTGGTCTCGGCCGCGGGTGCGGTGGTCTCGGCACCCGCTGCCGTCGTCTCGACCGCCGCCGCCGTGGTCTCGACCGCTGCCGCAGTGGTGTCGGCCGCCTCTTGGTCGTCGCCGCCGCAGGCTGCCACGGTGACAGCCAGTGCTCCGGCGGTGAGCATTGCTACCCACCGACGACCACGCGCCGAGCCTGTTGATCTCCTCATGTCGATGTCCCCCTGTTCCGCCCCGCCGATGGCAGAGCCCCCTTCCGACGGAGTGTACGAAGCCACCCCTATTCAGTCAAGAGTGTTGACCGAATCGATCGATGCCTGCACTGCGATACGCATCGTCGACGATGCCCATCGCCACCAGCCCTACCTCGGCCGATGCCACCGGAACTGCACCACTGTCGCAGCAACTCGCAAAGTCGGCCATTTGCGCCGCGTACATCGGCAGCGTGCAGTGCACGTAGTCGGCCGGCGCCGGGGTGGCCGGGGTGAACTGCGGCCAGATGCGCGCGTAGCCAGCCGTGCCGTACACCTCGGTGTCGGCCTCCACCCCATCGAGACGCGGCTGCCACCACCCGCTCTCGATCACACTGCGCACGCCGTTCGACCACTCGATCAGCACCACCGCGTCGTCGTCGACCGCGTACTCGCCGAACGCCGTACCCACCGATGCCGTCACCCGCGCCGGCTGCGGGTCGCCCAGCAGGAAGCGGGCCGTGTCGATGGCGTGGATGCCCATGTCGATGAGCGCGCCGCCACCGGCCAACGCCGGGTCGGTGAACCAGCCGCTCGGTCCCCACCCGGCGTGGATGCCGTAGCCGCGCGTGCGGACCGGTCGGCCCACCTCGCCCCCGGCGATGCGGTCACGTACCGCGACGACCTCGTCGCGGTAGCGCCACATGTGCCCCACCAGCAGGGTGCGATCGGCGTCGAGCGCAGCGGCTGCGATCTCGCGGGCCTGGCCGAGGTGCATCGCCATCGGCTTGTCGAGCAGCACATGCTTGCCGGCCAACAGCGCCGCCATGGCCTGCGGATGGTGCAGGGCGTTCGGTGTACCCACCACCACGGCATCGACGTCGGCGGCCCGCACCGCCTCCGACCAGTCGTCGTCGCGCCGGCACACCCGGACGATCTCGAGCCCACACGCGAGCGCTGCCTGCTCGTGCAGCTTGCCGATGAAGCCGTACCCCAGCAGCGCCAGCCGCAACGGTCGGGTCACGACGCGCTCGCGATGTCGGCCGCGTGAGCCTGGATGCGGGCGACTGCGCGCGCCACGTCGAGTACGTCTTCGCGCTCGGCCAGCAGCAGGCGGTGCTGCAGCCACACCGTGCTGGCCGCCGCGTGCTCGGCGCGGGGCAGGTGCTGGGTCGAGTAGTCGATGGTGGGCGCGTGCTCGCGCAACCGCGGCGCGAAGTTGCGGTTGCGGAACACCGCCAGGTCGGTGAGCGACGGGTACGACACGCCCATCGGAATGCCTTCAGCAGCCAACGCGGCCTCGAAGTTGCGCAACGGCAGCCCGGCGAACTGCTCGGCGTCGTAGTGGAACACGAAGCAGTAGTTGCCCTGACTGTCCATGCGCGGGTCGCGTCGCGGGGTGCGCACACCGGGGATCTCGTCGAGGGCTGCGTTCAGCGCCACCGCGTTGTCGTTGCGGGTGCGATTCTGGTCGGGGAACCGCTGCAACTGGCCGCTCAGCACGGCCCCCTGCCACTCGGTCATGCGCAGGTTCGAGCCGTAGGTGGCGTGGTGATAGAACCACTGCCCCTTCACCCGGCCGCAGTCGGCGTACGCCCAGGCCGCGTCGCGCAGCGCCTCGTCGTTGCAGATCAGCACCCCACCTTCGCCGGCGGTCATCAGCTTCGAGCGCTGCATCGAGAAACTGCCGAAGTCGCCCCACGACCCGACGCCCCTGCCGCGCCAGAACGTGCCGTGCGCGTGCGCGCAGTCCTCGATGAGCCGCAGACCGCGGCGGGCGCACAGTTCGGTGAGGGCGTCGAGGTCGGCCGCAGCGCCGGCGACGTGCACGGCGACGATGGCCTTCGTGCGCGGCGTGATGGCCGCTTCGGCCGCGGCCGGGTCGATGCACAGCGTGTCGGCGTCGATGTCCACCAGCACCGGCGTGGCGTTCACCGCCAGCACCGCCGCAGCCGAGGCGACGAAGGTCATCCCCGGCACGATCACCTCGTCGCCCTCGCCCACGTCGCACGCCACCAGCGCTGCTTCCAGCGTGTGCGTGCCGTTGGTGAGGGCCATGCCGAACGTCGCGCCGTGATAGGTGGCGAAGTCGGTGGCAAACGTGGCCGCCACCTTGCCGTTCCCCTGCCACCATCCGCCGGCGTCGAGCACGTCGAGCAGCGCGGTGCGCTCGTGCTCGTCCCACACGGGCCACGAGGGATAGTCGCGCTGGCGCACGGGAGCACCGCCCAGCACCGCCGGGCGCTCGATCAACGAGGTCATGTCATCTCCATCAGGGTTCGTGACTGCACCGCCGCCAGGGCCGCTCGATCGGCGACGACGGTGAGATCGGGGTGGGCACACAGTGCCGAGGCCGGCACATCGACCGTGGGGCTACCGTCGAGCATCGCTGCCAGGGCCGGTGCCTTCGCTGGGCCCGTTGCCACCAGCAGCAGCGACCGCGCCTCGAGCACCGTGGCGATGCCCTGGGTGATGACCCGCTGGGGTACCGACTCGTCGGCAGCGAAGAAGCGCGCATTGTCGCTGCGGGTGGTGGCGGCAAGGGCCACGACTCGGGTGCGGCTGTCGAATGGGCTACCGGGCTCGTTGAAGCCGATGTGGGCGTTGCGGCCGATGCCGAGCACCTGCAGGTCGACACCGCCCCGGCGAACGAGCTCGGCCTCGTACGAGACGGCGGCCCGGTGCGGATCGGGGGCGTCGACATCGGGCCCGATGAGCCGGTCGGTGCGCAGGCCCAGCGGGCGCACCAGCTGCCGCTCGACCACTGCCCGGTACCGCTGCGGGTGACCCACCGGCAAGTCGAGGTACTCGTCGAGCAGCGCGAGCACGGTGTCGGTGCCCACCCCGCGACGTTCGACGAGTTCGCGGTGGATCGCCTCGGTGGTCGAGCCGGTGGCGACCCCCAGCACCGCTGGTGCCGCAGCCGCGATGATGGCGGCCGCGGCAACGGCGACCTCATCGGGCCGATCGCACACCAGCAGGCGCACGTCAGCCGTCCACGCGCAGCGCGGCGCGCGCCGCAGCAACCACCGCGTCGTCGACCACGAGACCGTTGGCGACCGAGTACCACAGGCCCTGCTCCTCGACGAACGAGGGCAGTCGCCGCAGCGACTCCTCCACTTCGTCCCAGCGAACCCCGAGTTCGTCGAGGCCGTTCCGCATCTGCGCTGCCTCGGCGATACGGCGCGGCCGCTCGGGGTCGTTGCCCTGGATGGTCGACATCACCAGCACACCGAGCGTGACGAGTTCGCCGTGCATGATCGTGCGCCCGGTGACGTGCTCGAACGTGTACGCCAAGAAGTGCTCGCTGCCCTCCTCGAACCGGGCGTGGCGGAGGTCGTGGCAACGCCAGCCGATGTCGCGGTGGCACTCCATCAGGCGACGGAGGCCGTCGTCGTCGCCCGCCGCGAGCGATGGCGCCAATGCCTCGAGTTCGTCGAGATACGCGAGCGACATCGCGGCCGCCTCGTCGTCCCACGGATGGTCGCGGCCGGCGGCGGCGCCGATCTGCCAGTCGAAGCGGGCCGTATGGCACGACAGCACATCGCCGATGCCGCCGCGCACCAGGGCCGGGGGCGCGGCCGCCATCAGGTCGAAGTCGACGAGCACCTGTTCGGGTACCGCATCACCCTCATAGCGAACGCCGCCTGCGTCGCGCAGCGCTGTCATACGCGTGAAGCACGCGTTCACCGACGGCAGCGAGGGCACCTGGTACAGCGGCAGCGACCGCCGCCAGTGCAACCACTTGGCCGTGTCCATGGCCGAGCCACCGCCGATACCGATGACCGCGTCGACCGTGGGCACGGTGGCGACGAGGTGCTCGAGGTGCTCGGGCGACAGGTCGCCTGCGTCGATGACGAGGGCCGGTGCATTCGCCAGCGTGGGCGCCAGCACCGCCCACGGTTCGGGATGGGTGACCACCACGTACGAGCCGAGGCCGTCGACGACGCGCGGCAACAGGCCGCGGCCGTACACGGCCGGGAACCCCTTGGCCCAGTCGCCGGTGAGTGGGCTGTTCATGATCGGTCCTCCGTATCGCCGTCGGGCTGGCTGGCGGGTCGGCGGACGCCGAACCGTTCGAGCAGCGGCTCGAGTCCACCGTAGGTGACGATGCGGAACTCCTCGGCTGCCACCAGGCCGTACCGCTCGCCGGTGCGGGCCGAACCGGCGCGTACCAGTGGCTCGAGGAACGGGCGCACCTCGCCGCTGGCCACCGCTTGCTCGGCGAGCGGTAGGTCCCACCCGCCGGTGCGGGCCTGCAGACACAGTTGGTTGGCGTAGTTGCGCATCATCGTGGCGTGGGTGCACGCGGCGTCGACCTTGCGGTCGAGCGTGGTGCTGATGTCGACCACATCGGTCACGTCCATCACCCGGCGCCCGAAGTACCACCGTTCGAAGCACCCGTGCGGGGCGAGGCCCTCGGTGAGGTGCTCGGGGTGATGGAGGTCGAACTGGCTGGTCCAGAACGCCTCGTCGGCCGCTGCTGCCACCTTCACATGATCCTGGTTGTCCTCGCCGAACATGCTGTACGGATCGAAGCTCACCAGCGCGTAGGGACGATGTCGGCGCACCTCGCGAATGATGCGTTCGCGCAGCGCCACTTCGCTCACATCGCCGAGCACGTCGGTGGGGTACCCGAACTCGACGATCTCGGCCACGCCGAGGATGGCGGCGGCGCGCCGGAACTCGGCCGTGTTGGCGGCGATGGTGGCCTCAGGCGTGGACCCGACCGAGTCCCAACGGTCGTCGGTGACGCGCACCACGACCACACGCCACCCTGCGTCGGCCCAGGCGGCCACGGTGCCGCCGAGGAACAGCGCCACATCGTCGGCGTGCGCCACCACCAGCAGCACTACCCGACCGTCGCCCGGCGGAATGACGCGTGCCGGCACACCACCGTGCTCGCGCTGCTCGTCTACCCCCATGAGGGCACAGTACCGATCAGGGTTCTATTTGGTCAACAGTCTTGACCGAATCCGTCGGGGTTGCACACCAGGTCGGTCGAGAACGTGACATCGACGGCCTTCGCGGTCCAGTCGCCGTGCGGCCCGTCGTTGCTCATCACGTAGGCGTTGGCGCGGCCCGGGTCGCCGGCCACGGCGATGAGGAACCTGCTCGGCTCGGTCACGATGGGGACGAGGCGCTGGGGGTCGTCGCTCTCGGCGAACACCGGTGGCACCTCGCCGGCGGCCACCAGGTCGACCAGGGTGCGCCGACCCGCGGTGAGGTTGCTCCACTCGCCGATCAGCTTCTCGAACTTCCACGCCGGAATACGCGCCTGGGCGAACAGCGCCGCACGCAACTCGTCCTTGCCCCAGCCTGCGCGGGCGAAGGTGCGGGCGATCAGCGGCGACAGCACCAGCAGCGGACGGTACTGGGCGCGGCCCAGGCCGAACACGTGGGTGAGGTCCCACCCCGTCACACGGGTGAGACCGTCGGCCAGGTAGGGCACGATCTCGTCGGGCGTGCTGCCGTACACGCTGCCGACGATGATGCCGCTGTTGATGCGCCCCATCGTCACCACGTCGTCGCCCCGACCGAAGCCGAAGTCGGCGCTGAGCGGCTGCCAGCCGATCTCGGCCAGCGCCGCCTCGTCCTCGGCCAGCACCACCTTGAACGTGTTGCCGAACGTGGCCTTGTCGTGCTCGTCGGCGGTGAAGCCGCACACGTTGCGCAGGTACAGCCGCAACCAGCGACCCACCGCGGTGTTGGCCTGCACGCCGTCGCGCAGCGCTCCCTGACCGCTGTTGAACCCCAGCCCGGTACCGGCGAACCCGTTCAGCACGATGAGCGCGTCGGCACCGGTGGTGTTGCCCGAGTGCTCGACGCCGTAGTGGGGGTCGGCGATCACCTCGGCCACGGCTAGCAGCACCGGTAGGTGCTCGGGCGGGCACCCGGCCATCACCCCGTTCACCGCCACCGACCACACCGTGATGTCGCGGCCCGACGGCCGGGCCAGGCCGAGCACCCGCCACGGGTCGTGACCCGACGCGGCGATGAACGCCTCCACCCGTTCCCGCGTCGGCGGCACGATGGGCAGGCCGTCGCTCCAACCCCGGGCGACGAACACGCGGTTGATCTCGTCGATGTCGCCCGATGCCACCACATCGAGCGCGCCCGGCTCGTCAGAACTGCCGGCGGTCGTGTCGACCGGGCGGGTGAGGCCGTCGATCACCTGCTGCATCGTCGTCGCCACCAGCCCGGCGATCATCTCGTCGTGGCTCTGACTGTCGACATGGCCGCGCAGCACCGCCAGTGGCATGCCGTCGAACCCGAGCCCGCGCCCGGTGGCCGCGGCTTGGCGGATGAAGGCTTCGGTCACCAGGCTCACGGTCGGGATGCCGGCCGCCTCTGCTGCTGCTGATGCCCGCATCACGGCGGGCGTACAGCTACCTCAAGCCCCCACGCCCGACACCACGGCGTCGACACCGCGGGCCGCGATGACACTGGGGATTGCGCCCACCACCTGGTGCTCCTCGGGGCCGTGCACGTTGCCGAACGCGTCGTAGCCGACCACCTCGACCCCCGCGTAGCGGGCCTGCAGTTCGCTCGCGATCACCGGGAACAGTTCGTCGCCGCGGAACATGAAGTCCCACAGGAAACCGATGCGTTTACCGGCCAGATCGCCCAGCCGCGGCGCCAGCGGGCGCGCCTGGACGCCCCGGGGCGACTTCGGCCAGACGACGTCGTAGCGCGGCTCGGCTCGCAACTCACTGCTCACGGGCTGCAGTCTGCCAAATCGCGCTGTGCTGCCTACAGTGACGCCGCCATGCCTCGCCGATCTGCGCCTCGAACCGTCACCCTCGCCACCGTCAATGTGAACGGTCTGCGCGCCGCGGCGCGTAACGGCATGGCGCCCTGGGTGTACCGATGCGAGGCCGACATCGTCACCCTGCAGGAGGTGCGGGCACCCGATGCGCTGGTACCCGGCCTGGTGGCCGAGGTGTTCGGCGACGGTTGGCACGTCGTGCACGCCGAAGCTGCAGCCAAGGGGCGGGCCGGGGTGGCAGTGGTCACCCACCTCCCCATCGAGCGGCACGACCGTGGCGACGACTCGGCGCACTTCGCCGACACCGGCCGGTGGATCGAGGCCGACGTCCGCCTGCCGAACGACGAGGTGCTCACGGTGATCTCGGCCTATGCCCACACCGGCGACGCCGAGGTGCCCGAGCGCATGGCCGAGAAGCTCGCCTGGTTCGACGCCGCCACCGCGCGCCTCGAAGCATTGCGCGCCGATGGCCACCACGTGGTGCTCACCGGCGACCTCAACGTCGCCCACCGCGACAGCGACCTCAAGAACTGGAAGGGCAACGTCGGCTGCGCCGGCTGCCACCCCGACGAGCGCGCCCGATTCGACCACTGGATCGACACGCTCGGCTGGGTCGATGTGGGCCGCACCGTGGCGGGCAGCGACGCCGTGCCGTTCACATGGTGGTCGTTCCGCGGTCGCGCCTTCGACACCGACGCCGGATGGCGCATCGACTACCAGATCGCCACACCCGAGTTCGCCGCACGCGCCACCGATGCCCGGGTCGACCGTGCCCCGTCGTACGCCGAGCGCTGGAGCGACCACGCCCCCATGGTGGCCACCTACCGCCTCTGACACCCCGGCCCCATCGTCACACCCACCCCATCGCCCCCTCGTCACCCCCGCCCCCTCCGCATCCGTGAGCCTGCACCGGTTCCACGCGGGCTCAGCCTCACGATGCACCTCGGTCCGTGAGCGACGCCCGCCGAGTGGACGGCCCACGCTCACGGATGGCCCACAGCGACGGTGGGGCGTGGGCGCGGGTGGGCGCGGGTGGGCGCGGGGCGGCGCCGGGTGGGGGGACTACGGTGCGAGGCCATGGAGGACTCGCTGCCCGATCCGTCGTTGGCGCCGGGCGAGCACCGCTGCCCGGGCCCGGGCTACCGCGACCTCGTGCGCCGCGACCGCACCGGGGTGCCGGCCGAACTGCTCGAGGAGTCGTACACGTTCCTCGGCGACGAACCGGTGCCGTTCAGTCGCTACACCTCGGCCGAGTTCGCTTCCCTCGAGTACGAGCGGGTGTGGAGCCGCACCTGGCAGTGGGTGTGCCGCCAGGAACACATCCCCGAGGCGGGCGATTTCCAGGTGTATGACATCGGTGCCCGATCGATCATCGTCGTGCGCCAGGCCGACAGCAGCATCCGCGCCTTCGACAACTTCTGCCAGCACCGCGGCACCCAACTGAAGCCCTCCGGCCAGCAGGGCAACGCCAACCGCTTCACCTGCCCCTACCACGGCTGGACGTGGAGCACCGCGGGGACGCTGGTGGCACTGCCGTGCCGATGGGATTTCCCGCACGTGCGCGACGACGAGGTGGCCCTTCCCGAGGTGCGCGTCGCCACCTGGGGCGGGTTCGTGTTCGTGAACCTCGACCCCACGGCACCGCCGCTGCACGAGTACCTCGGTGTGCTGCCCCGTCACTTCGCCACGTGGGATCTGGCCGACCGCTACGTCGAGGTGCACATCCGCAAGCGTCTCCCCGCCAACTGGAAGGCAGCGACGGAGGCGTTCCTCGAGGCGTACCACGTGTTCAAGACCCACTCGCAGGCGCTACCCGCCACCGGCGACGCCAACGCGGCGTACGACGTGTTCGCGCCGCACGTCTCGCGCTTCATGCACACCACCGGCACGCAGAGCCCGCACATCGCCGCCGAACGCAGCGAGCAGGAGATCCTCGACTTCCTGCTCGGCCGCCGCTTCGCATGTCGCGACGACATGCCCACGGTGGGCCCCGACGAGACCGCCCGCGACGTGTACGCCCGCATCATCCAGGCCTCGCTCGGCGAACGCTACGGCAACGACTTCAGCCACCTCACCGTGGCCGAGACGATCGACTCGATCGAGTACTTCGCATTCCCCAACACGTTCTTCTTCCGCGGCCTGCAGTTCCCGATGGTGTACCGGTTCCTGCCCAGCGCCCACTCGGTCGACGAGTGCACGTTCGAGTTGCTGTTCCTGCGCCACCCGCCCACCGACGGCCCGGTGCCGCCGCCCGCACAACCGGTCGACATCGGCATCGCCGACAGCTACGCCTCGGTGCCGGGGATGGACCCCGGCCTCGGCTTCGTCTACGACCAGGACACCGACAATCTCGCCGCGCAGACCCGTGGCTTCCACGGCAGCGCCCGGGGCGCTCAACAACTCGGCAACTACCAGGAGGCGCGCGCCCGGCACCTGCACCACACGATCGACGCCTATCTGGCGATGGGGCCGATCAGGCGTTGATGACGGGCACGGCCTGCATCGCTGCCGCAACCGCTTCGTCGCTGAGGTCGAGGTCGACCATGTTGCCGGCGAGGAACGACTCGTAGGCAGCCAGGTCGAGGTGGCCGTGGCCACACAGTGCCGTGAGGATCACCTTCTCCTCGCCCGACTCCTTGCAGGCCAACGCCTCGCGCACTGCTGCGGCGATGGCGTGGGTGGGCTCGGGGGCAGGCACGATGCCTTCGGTGCGGGCGAACTGCATCGCCGCGGTGAAGCACTCGACCTGCGGGATGGCCACGGCCTCGGCCAGACCGAGTTCGTAGATGTGGCTGACCAACGGCGACATCCCGTGGTAGCGCAGGCCACCGGCGTGGATCGGGTCGGGAATGAACCCGTGGCCGAGGGTGTGCATCTTCATCAGCGGGGTCATGCCGGCGGTGTCGCCGAAGTCGTAGCGGTACTCACCCTTGGTGAGGCTGGGGCACGCGGCCGGTTCGACGCAGCGGATCGTCGGGTTCATCCGGCCCGCCAACTTCTCGCGCAGGAACGGGAAGGCGAGGCCACCGAAGTTCGAGCCACCACCGGTGCAGCCGACGAGCACGTCGGGCTGCTCACCCACCTTGGCGAGCTGCAGCAGCGCTTCTTCACCGATGATGGTCTGGTGCATCAGCACGTGGTTCAGCACGCTTCCCAACGCGTAGCGCACCGTCGGGTCGGCCACCGCCATCGCCACCGCTTCGCTGATGGCGATGCCGAGGCTGCCCGGATGATCGGGGTTCTCGGCCAGCAACGACCGGCCGTACTCGGTGATCGGCGAGGGGCTCGAGTGCAGCGTGGCGCCATAGATCTCCATCATCGTGCGGCGATAGGGCTTCGAGCGGTAGCTGGCCGCCACCTGCCACACCTCGCACTCGAGGCCGTACTGCGCACACGCGAACGCGAGCGAGGTACCCCACTGGCCGGCGCCGGTCTCGGTGGTGAGCTTCCGCACACCCTCCTGCTTGTTGTAGTAGGCCTGCGGCACGGCGGTGTTCGGCTTGTGCGAACCGGCGGGGCTGACACCCTCGTACTTGTAGTAGATGCGCGCCGGGGTGCCGAGCGCCTGCTCGAGGCGGTGGGCACGGAACAGCGGGCTCGGCCGCCACAGGCGGTAGATGTCGAGCACACCGCCGGGGATGTCGACGTAGCTGGCGGAGGTGACCTCCTGCTCGATGAGCGCCATCGGGAACAGCGGCGCGAAGTCGTCGGGACCCGCAGGCTGCAACGTGCCCGGGTGCAGCGGCGGCGGAGGCGGCGACGGCAGGTCGGGAATGACGTTGTACCACTGGGTGGGCATCTCGTCTTCGGTGAGCAGGATCTTGTTGGGAACCTTGGTGGCCATGCCGGGCAAAATAGTCGATGCCTGCGCGGGTCTCAGAACGGAGGTCGCGAGCGGCGCCGCCGTCACGCACCCCACCCGACACCCGGCCGGATCAGGCCGGATCAGGCCGGGTCAGGCTGCGACCGTGTCGAGCCGGGAGATCTCGGTTCCGTCGGGCCGGTAGACATGCCAGCAGCCGTGTTCGTCGCGCCGCGCGCTGTAGCCCTGACGTTTCACGAGGTTGTGGTGCCCGCACGCCGGCCCGCCGTCGTCGTGGTCGGTGCGGCCACCTTCGAAGGCCCAGCCGTGGAGGTGATCGGCCTGCAGCCGACCCGGCGGCGCGTTGCAGCCGGGCCACAGACATCGTCGTTCGAGCAACAGCACGGCCTCGCGGGCCCCACCACGGAACAGCCTCGAACGGCGGCCGAGGTCGATGACCCGGCCCGCCGAGTCGAGCACCACCCGGCGCAACTGACCTACCAGCAGCGCGGCCAGCACGTCGGCCCGTGGCAACTGGACCCCGTCGACCGTCTCGCACCGCCGCCACAACACCTCGTCGGGTGACCGCGGCACTGCGCCAGCACCGGCGGCATCGGCGCCCGCCGACTCGACCCCGGCAGACTCCACCCCGGCCGCCTCGACCCCGGCCACCCCGGCGAGCAGCTCGGCTGCGGTTCGGGCATCGACCACCACGTTCACCAACGGCTCGCCCGACCGCGGCACACCGGGCGCCGAAGCTGCGGCGGCGAAGATGGCGACCACCGCATCGAACCGGCGCTGCGCATCGGTGCGGGGCAGGAAGCCCCGAGCAAGATCGGCGCCCACCTGCTGGCGCGCCACGGCCCAGTCGGTGAGGAACTCGGCCTCGCAGAAGCGGTCGAACACCTCGCGCAGCACGGCACCATCCCACGCTGCACCCTGGGCGCGCAGCACCGTCTCGTCGCCCACCTGCACCAGATGTGCGCTGCGCCGCCGGTGCGAGCCCTGCTGACTGCGCGCCGCGCCATCGCTGTCGGCCGCCGCCACCCACCGCCGCACCAGCACGGCGAACTCGTCGGCACGGAGCCGCAGCACCTGGGCCCCGAACAACCCGTCGGCCTCACCCACCTGATCGCGACAGCGCGGATTGCGCTCGACGTCGCCCAGCACGGCGAGGTGCGCGAGCCCGACCCGTCCGTCTTCGGCCAGCGACCGCACCGACGGCAGCCGACCCAGCACCCGGCCCAGGCGCAGCAGCCCTTTCGACTCGGCCACCGACCAGCCGAACATCGCCCGCCCCCACGCTGCAGCGTCGACATGACCGTCGTCGAGATGCGCACCGCGCCGACTCAGTTCCGCCAGCCCACTGGCCACCGCCACCTCGGCCTGACGGCGCAACCGCTCGGCCTGGGCGACGAACGCAACGAGGTCGGCCGAGGCCAGCGCCTCGAACTCGGGGACAGCGAACCCCGGTGCGTCGATTCGTGCTGCGGCCAGCGACTCCATGCGCACACCCTGCCAGGGGGGTGTGACACGGTTCCCCGGTCGACCGCCGGAGCTCAACCGGCCGACTTCGGCCGGAAACGCCTCAGGCCGGGCCCGCCTCGTCGACGACAGCCATCACGTCGAGGCCGGCGAACCGGCCCTGCGTATCGGGCACCTCGGCCACCGGGTCGTCGACATCGTCGTACTCCAACCGCAGTGCACGGCTCATCGTGGCGTGCATCGCGTAGGTGGCCGTGATGTACGTGAACTCGAGGATCTCCTCGTCGCTCAGGTGCTGCTGCAGCGCCGTGAACACGGCGTCGGGCACCCTGCCGTGTTGCAGCACCAGGCAGTCGGTGTACGCAAGCACGGCACGCTCGGCGGGCGACCAGCAGTCGGCCACGCTCCACGCCGGCAGGGCGGCTACCTGCTCGTCGGTGAAGCCCACGTCGCGGCACGCCTTGCAGTGCTGGCTGAACACGAACCGGCTGCCCACCAGGAAGCCGGCCCCGGTCTGGCCCAACTCGCGCAACTTCGGAGCAAGCCGCCGATTGGGCGAGCGGTAGAACTGGAAGCCGGCCGTGGTGTGGTCGAACGCGTCGGGCACCAGCGCGAACACGGTCCACCAATTGCCCGGGGTACCCGACGCAGTGCCGGGATCGACCACCGGGTCGCGGTCGCCGAACAACATGCGGTACATCGCCTGGGCGAACGGGTGGGCGTCGTCGCGACCCACCTCACGCAGCCGGGGCACGGCTCAGACCTTCGAGTTCTCGCGCACGTCAGCGCGGAGCAGCCGATGCGCCTCGGGCGGGTTGGGGCTGAAGCCGGGCGTGTCGCGGCACAGTTCGACCATGATGCCGTTGGGGTCGACGTAGTACAGCGAGTGGCACCAGCCGTGGTCGACCTCCATCAGCGGGGCGACACCAGCAGCGGTCATGCGGGCCCGCACTTCCTCCTGCAGTTCGGCCGTGGCGCGGAACGCGCAGTGGTTCACCCACACCGGCACGCCCACGCTGTCGGCCAGATCGGTCTTCCACTCAGGCTGCTCGCCCACACCCTCGAACTGAAAGAAGGCGATGGCCTCGTGGTTGCCGTCGGTGTCGGGGCCGATGTCGAAGAAGATGTGGCGCATCCATGTGCTCTCACCGTGGGCCTGCACCTCGGTGTGCACGAGCGGGAACCCCATCAGGTTCTCGTAGAAGTGCGTCGTGGCTTCGACATCGCGGGTGGCGTAGGCGACATGGTGCAGCGGCATGCGCGGACGTTACCGCGGCGTGTCAAGCGATCGCTTCGTCGAGCGCGAGGCCCACATCGCGCGCTTCTCGATAGGCGAGCACGCCGAGCGCCGCCAGGACCACCAGCATCGCCAGCGCCTGCAACAGGCTGACCTTCTCGCCGAGGAACACCCACGCCGCGATGGTGGCCCCCACCGGCTCGGCTTGGATGAGCAACGACGACACCGACGCGTCGACACGCGGGTGCGCCCAGGTGAGCAGGCCGTGGCCGGCGATGCCGGGCCCCAGCGCCAGCAGCACCACCCACACCCAGCCCGATCGGTCGAGGCTGTCGATCGGCTGGTCGACGAACGGAATGATCATCGACACGGTGATCGCACCCACCACCGATATCACGAGCATGAAGCGGAAGGTCTCGATGCCCTCGCGGGCGCGTTTGGCCAGCAGCAGGTAGGCCACCCAGATGAGCAGCGAGATGACGGCCCACACGTAGCCCACGGCGAGATTCGCCGCCTGGTCGTCGGCGGTGGGCGCGGCCAACACGGCCACGACGACACCGCTCACCGCGGTGATGGCGCACACGACTTTCACGGTCGTCAGCCGCTCGCCCATGAACAGCACGGCGATGGGGAGGGCAACGACCGGCGTGAGCGCACCGATGATCAGCGCCACCGCCACGCTCACGTATTGCAGCGCTGTGAAGAACGCGCAGATGTTCAGTCCGAACAGCACGCCGAGCGGTGCCGCCCGACGGAAGTCGGCCCGACTCGGCCAGCGCTTCAGGACGAGCGCGATCAGCACGAGCACGGCCGTGGCCACCAACATGCGCCAGAACGACAGCACCACACCGCCCACACCGCTGGCCTTACCCAGCACCCCGCCGAACGACCAGAACGCCGTCGCGCCCAGCACGGCGAGCAGGCCGAGCGAGCGACCGCGCGGCGAGGTGGATTCAGCCGGCATCGCGGCCGACCCTAGCGGGGCCGGTCAGGCGGGCGCGGTGAAGTCGGGGTCTTCGGTGCGGGTGCGCTTCAGTTCCCAGAACCCGTCGACGCCGGCCATCATCGTGAGGCCGTCCCACAGGCGCAGTGCGTCGTCGAGTGGCGGGCGACGGGTGATGACCGGCCCGAAGAACCCGACGCGCTTGCCGGCGGGCGTGACGAACCCGAGGATGGGCGTGCCCACGTCGTTACCGGTGAGCGACAGACCGTCGTCCATCGATGCGCGGATGACCGCATCCCACGACTCGTCGGTTGCCGCTGCCGCGTGGGCGGTGTCGAGACCCGCCTCGGCCAGCAGTGCCGCTGCGTCGACGCTGCGCTCGCCGCGGTGGTGGATGTGCTCGCCGAACACGGAGTAGAGGCCACCGAGCGGGGCATCACCCTCGGCGGCGCGCACCGACTCCATCACGCGCAGCAGGCCGTGGGTGGCGGCCGCTGGTTCGTACCACGGCGACTCGGGGCCGATGCCGTTCTTCAGCAGCAGGCTGATCGGACGCCAGTTCACCTGCACGTCGCGGTGCGGGGCAATGTCGGTGACCCAGCGGGAGGTGACCCAACACCACGGGCAGATGGGATCGATCCAGAACTCGAGTTGCATACGGCGAGGTTACGGCCGGCGGGCACCGCTTGCTGCGGCGGATGAGTTGGCGCGACCCGATCGCTCATGTAAGGCTTGCTTTACTATGCGAAACAGGTACTCCTTCGGACTGACCGCGACCCTGCTGATCGCCACGACGGCACTGGCTGCGTGTGGCGGCGACGACGACTCGGCCGGAGGCGCCGATCGCCAGGTCGTCACCGTGTACACCGGTCGGCACTACGGCATCGAGCCGGTGTTCGAGGCGTTCACCGCCGACACGGGCATCGAGGTGCGCTTCACCACCGGCAAAGACCCCGAACTGCGCGAACGCCTGGTCGCCGAGGGCAAGAACACGCCGGCCGATCTGCTGATGGCGGCCGATGCCGCCAACATCGAACTGGCCGCCCAGGCCGGTGCGCTCGCGGCGATCGACAGCGACGGGCTCGACAAGGCCATCCCGGCGGAACTGCGCAGCGCCGACGGCACCTGGTACGCCCTCAGCCGCCGCGCCCGCGTGGTGGTGTACTCCACCGAGCGCGTCACCGAACCGCCCACCACCTACGCGGCGGTCGGCGACCCGCAGTGGAAGGGCCGCGTGTGCCTGCGGCCGAGCACCCACCCGTACACCCAGTCGCTCGTCGCGTCGCTGATCGCGAACCTGGGCGAACCGGCGGCGCTGGCGCTCGTCGAGTCGTGGGTGGCCAACGATCCGCTCTACATCGACAGCGACACCGACATCTACAAAGCCGTCGCCGCTGGCGACTGCGACGTGGCCATCGCCAACACCTACTACCTCGGCCGGTTGCTCACCGAAGACCCCGCCTTCCCCGTGGCCATCAGCTGGCCCGACCAGGACGGCAACGGCACCCACGTGAACGTCAGCTCGGCAGCGGTCACCACGTATGCCCCCAACCCCGAGGGTGCCCGGCGGCTGCTCGAGTGGCTGGCCACCGACGGCCAGCAGCAGTTCAGCGATGCGAACTTCGAGTACCCGGCCGACCCCTCCGTGAAGCCCACGGCGGTGGTCGCGGGATGGGGTGAGTTCACCGCCGATCTCGACGCGGTGCTGCGCCTCGGCGAACTGAACCCGCTCGCCGTCGACCTGCTGTCAGAGGCCGGCTACGAGTGACGGTCGCCGCCCGCACCCTGCCGGGCTGGGCCGCCATCACCGCGGTGGCGGCGGCCCTCGCCGCACCGGTGGCGGTGGTGGCGTGGTCGCTCACCGACCCCGACACGGCGATCTGGCGTCAACTCTGGCGCACCCGGCTGCCCGGCATGCTGCGCGACACGGTGACGCTGTCGGTTGCGGTGCTCGCCGGCACGTTGGTGCTGGGCACGGCGCTCGCCTGGCTGGTGACCGCCTACGAGTTCCGCGGTCGCCGCGTGCTGGGGTGGCTGCTCGTCACACCGCTCGCCGTGCCCGGCTACGTGCTCGGGTTCGTATGGCTCGACACACTGGCCGGTCCGCTCGGAGCGCGGGGCGTGCGCAGCATCTGGGTGTGCGCTGCGGTGCTCACGCTGACGCTGTATCCGTACGTGTACCTGTTCGCCCGCGCCGCGTTCCGCGACCAGGCCCAGGCCGCGGTGGCAGCGGCACGCAGCCTGGGGGCATCGCGGCGGCGCACGTTCTGGCGGGTCGTCCTGCCTGCAGCCCGCCCGTCGCTCGCCGCCGGCTTAGCGCTCGTGGCGATGGAAGTGCTCACCGACATCGGCACGGTCCGCCTGTTCAACGTCAGCACCGTCGCCGATGGTGTGCTGCGGGTGTGGTTCGGCAGTGGCGATCGCGATGCGGCCACCGAGTTGGCGATGGTGCTGATCGTGGCGGCAGTGGGGTTGATCGCCCTCGAACGAGGCCTGCGCGGTGGCGCCCGCTACACCCAGCACGGCGCGCGGCGCGGACCGCACTCGCGGCCGTTGCGTGGCGCCGGAGCGGTCGCCGCGCTGGCGGGGGTGACGATCGTGCTGGGTGCCGCGGTGCTGATGCCCGTGGCGCGACTGATCTCGTGGGCTATCGAGGCATACCGCGACGGGACCACGCAAACCGTCGCCGGCGGTCTCGGCCACCACCTCACCAACACCGTGCAGGTGGCGGTGCTGGCCACCGTGGCGTGCGTGGGGTTGGGTACCGGGCTGGCGCTCGCCGCCCGGCGGCGCGGCCGCGCCGGCGCTGCGTTGGCCCGGGTGGCGAGCCTCGGGTACGCGGTGCCAGGGCCGGTGGTGGCCTGCCGACGACCGCTTCGAGTGTTTATTCGACTCCAATCAGCGTTAGTTCGTCGCTGACTTTGAAAGCCTTTGCAGTGAAAGCTAATTTCACAGACTCTGCGGTAGCTTCAGCATCTTACGTAATCGATTCCAGTGCCCCAGTTATTACTCTAGCTAGTGTGACGACAACTAG
>JBAXSU010000139.1:0-9285 GCA_037130535.1 Actinomycetota bacterium | reverse complement strand
GAGCACGGTCCAACCCTCACCCTCGGTGCCGAGCAGCGTGGCGGGGGTGTTGGCGTCCTCGAGCCTGGCCTGCTTGCGGGTCTGGTCCATGGTGCTGAGCGCCGTGCGGGTGAGGCCCGCTGCGTCGCCGGCCACGGTGAACAAGCTGACGCCCTTGCCGGTGCGGGCAGCAACGATGATGAGGTTGGCGGTGTGGCCGTCGATCACGAACATCTTCGTGCCGCTCAGCGTGAAGCCGTCGCCCGACGCAGTGGCCTGCATGGTGACGCCGGCCTCGTCCCACTTGCCCGAGGGCTCGGTGTAGGCGAGGGTGGCGATGGTCTCGCCGCTGGCGATACCGGGCAGGTGCGCAGCCTGGGCAGCGCTGTCGCCGCTGTGGATGAGGGTCTGGCCGGCGAGCACCACGGTGGAGAAGAACGGGGCGCACAGCAGGGCGCGGCCCATCTCTTCGAGGATGATGCCGAGTTCGACGAAGCCGTAGCCCGAGCCGCCGTGCTCTTCGGGGATGACCAGGCCCTGCAGGCCCATCTGCTCGGCCATCTGGGTCCAGACCGCGGCGTCGTAGCCGGCCTCGGTCTCCATCTGCTCGCGGACGGCCGTCTCGGGGCTCTTGGCGTCGAGGAACCCACGCACGGTCTTACGGAGTTCTTCTTGTTCTTCGGTGAAGGCAAAGTTCATGACGGTGAGTCTGGTGCTGCGACCCGGTGCCCGTCGAACCGCTGTGTGTACGCTTGCGTACACATGATCGGCATCCGAGAACTCCGCGGCGACCTCGCCGCCCACATCCGGCGGGCCGCTGCCGGCGAGTCCACCGTCGTCACCGTCGGCGGCCGCCCCGCCGCCGTCCTCGCCCCCCTCGCCCAAGCCCCCGGCGCCCAAACCCCCGGTGATATGAGCAACATGCGCACCAGCAGCGCACATCGCTCATCGCTCGAGGCGTCGGGGGCGCTGCTGCCGCCCCGCCGCACCGACGGCAAGCTGCCCGCGGGCACGGTGCCCACCTGGGGCAGCGTGCGCCTCGACCGCCTGCTCGCCGAGATCCGCGGCTGAGCCGGCCAGGCGATGACCCTCTACATCGACGCCAGCGCCCTCGTGGCCGCCCACCTCGACACCCCCGCTCGTCAGGTGGTGCTCGACGCGATGGCCGCCGACCCCGACTGGTGCAGCAGTGGCCTCACCCTCATGGAATCGCTCGCCCTCATCGACCGGGTGCTCGACCAACCGGTGCTGCGCAGCGACCTCGAAGACCTCGTGCGGCTCACCTGGGACCGGGTCGCCATCGTGCCGGTCGACCAGCGCTGCCTCGACCGGGCGGCCACGCTGATGCGCGAGCAACCACTCCGGTTGAGCGACGCACTCCACCTCGCCGCCGCCGACCGCCTGCCCCGACCGCTGCAGTTCGTCACGTTCGACCCCGGCCAGATCCCCGTGGCCATGTCGCTCGGCTTCGACGTCGTGAGCACCTGACGCCGACGCCTGACGCGTGCCCGGCTGATGCGGCAGACTGGCGCGATGACCACGCTGCACTGGGCCGACGGCCGCCTCGAGATCCACCGGGTGGTGGTGGGTCCGTACGACAACAACGTCTTCGTTGTGCGCTGCCGTCACACCGGCGAGTCGGTGCTCATCGACGCCGCCAACGAACACGAGCGGCTGCTCGAGTTGTGCCAGCGGCTGAACGTGCGGCGCGTGCTCGAGACGCATGGCCACTGGGACCACATCGGCGCCATCCCCGCGATGCGCGAGGCCGGCTACGAGGTGGCTGTCACCAGCCAGGACGCGCCGATGCTGAAAGACGTCGGCTACGACGTGTTCCTCGACGATGCCGAGGTGATCGAGGTAGGCCGCCTGCGCCTCCACGCCATCCACAACCCCGGCCACACGCCCGGCTCGATCTCGTTCCTCGTCGAAGGTTCGCCCGTGCTGTTCAGCGGCGACACCCTGTTCCCCGGCGGCCCCGGCAACACCTCGTTCGAAGGCGGCGACTTCGCCACCATCATCGACTCGCTCGACAACCGTCTGTTCACGCTGCCCGCCCACACCGTGGTGATGCCCGGGCACGGGGTCGACACCACCATCGGCAACGAACGGCCACATCTGGCCGAGTGGGTCGCCCGTGGCTGGTGACCCGCCGGCCGCGCTGCGCTACGACGAGCGGCCCGACGACCACACGCCCGTCCACACGGCCGATCTGCCCGACACCCCCACGCGCGAACGCAACATCGTCGCCTCAGCCTGGATCGAGGTGCCGGCCGAGTTGCTCACCCTCGGCGACGACCTGCCCGGTCGACCGGTCGCCACCTACAAGCGTCGTATCGGCGAGTGGCTGCTGTGGCGAGCCGGGCCCGCTGTCGATGCCGACGCCCGCTACTGGGCCGCCGACCGCACCGACCTCACCCGCCAGATGACGTTCCGCCTCTTCCCGGACGGCACCGGCGACGGCGTTGGCCCGAGCGGCCAGCGCCACACCCGCTTCCGCACCTGGAAAGAAGACCTCCTCGGCCGCTGATCTCGCCCCGGCCGCCCAGCGATCCCGTCCGTGAGCGTGGCCCCGGCTGACCCCGGTCCACGCGCACGAAGGTCACTGCTCCGTGCGGCCCGGCCCGGGCTGGGCCGGTCCACGCTCACGAAGCCCACGGTCGAGGGCGGACGGCGGACGGGCGGGTCGGATGACGTAGGGGTAGCGTGGGCGGCGTGGTGACCGCGGTCGACATGGTGCCGGAGATACTGCCGGCCGGACACGAGACCTCGCTCGTGCGCGCCGATGGCCGCCCGCTGCCGGGCTTCCGCGACGACCTGCGCCGCATCCCAAACGTGCGCAACGCCCTGTCGGTGGTAGGCCTGTTCGTGCAGACCGGACTGGTCATCTTCGCCGCAGTTCGGTGGGCACCATGGGCCGTCGTGCCCGCCTTCGTGCTGATGGGTAGGGCCCACGCCCAGTTCGCCTCGCTGATGCACGAGGCTGCCCACCGCCTGCTGTTCAGCAACAAGCGCGCCAACGACCTCGTCGGGCGCTGGTTGCTCGGCTACCCGGGCTTCACCTCCACCGACGCCTACCGCCGCGTGCACATGGCCCACCACCGCGACGAGTTCGGCCCCGACGAACCCGACAAGGCCCTGTACGCCGGCTACCCGATCGGTCACTCCAGCCTGCGCCGCAAGATCGTCCGCGACGCCACGGGACGCACCGGCACCAAGTTGATGCGCCAGTTCCTCGGCAACCTGAATCACCCGAACCCGCAGTCGCGCCGGGCCACGCGGCAGATCCTCGCCGTGCAGGCCGTCCTCATCGCCGCCGCCATCATCAGCGGTCACTGGTGGGTGTACCCGGTGCTGTGGCTGACGCCGTATCTCACCGCGTGGCGGGTGATCAACCGGCTGCGCAGCATCGCCGAGCACGGCGGCATGCATCGCTCGAAGGACCGCCGCGAGAGCACCCACTCGGTGCGTCAGCACCTGCCCGCCCGCTTCCTGTTGGTGCCGTTCCACATCGGCTGGCATCTCGCCCACCATGTGGATGCGGGCGTGCCGTTCCGCAACCTGCCCCGCTTCCACCGTGCCCTGCTCGAAGCCGGCTACGTCGACGCCACCCTCGAGTACCCGAGCTACCCGGCCATCTGGCGCGCCCTGGCCGCCGAGCGAGTCGCCCCCGAGTGAATCCTGCGCACCCGGGGGCCGAACAACCCTCGGGTGAGCGGCTGCGACTCGGGTGGGCGGCAGGGACTCGGGGGCGGGCGGAGTAGTACTTTGGTGCCGAAGGAGTTGCCGACGACCAGCGGACGGAGGGGCAATGACGGCACCGCTGCCTACACCGAGGCGGTCGATGTGTCCATCGCCACTGCCCGCACCCTGGCGGCCGACATCGCCGCGCGCCCGCGGTTCGACCTGCTGCTCGAACCGCAACTGTCGATCGTGCTGTTCACCCTCGACGGCTGGACGCGAGACGACTACCTGGCCTGGAGCACCCAACGGGCCCGCGAAGGCGTCGCTCTGCTGGTGCCCACCACATGGAAGGGGCAGCCATGCATGCGCATCTGCCTGGTGAATCCGCGCACCCGACTGGAAGACGTGCAATCCCTGTTGGATGACCTCGCGGGGTTTCCACTACGGCGATAGGGGAAATAGACTCGGCCCGGTGACCACGCTGTTCCGCATCGACGATCTGCACGCCCGGCCCGCCGAGGCCGACGACACCGTCAGCGACATCCTGCGCGGCCTGAGCCTCACCGTGAACGCCGGCGAGGTGCACGCCATCATGGGCCCCAACGGCTCGGGCAAGAGCACCCTCGCCAGCACCCTGCTCGGCTCGCCCGAGTACCAGGTCACCAGCGGCCACATCGTGTTCCAGGGCGACGACATCACCGACTGGCCCACCAACATGCGCGCCAAGAACGGCATGTTCCTCGCCTTCCAGTACCCGCAGGAGATCCCCGGCGTCTCGGTCATCCAGTTCCTTCGCCAGGCGCTGTCGGCCCGCAAGGGCATCGACCTGTCGGTGCTCGAGCTGCGCCTCGCCACGATGGACTGGATGAAGCGTCTCGGCATGGACAGCTCGTTCGTCGACCGCTACCTGAACGAAGGCTTCAGCGGCGGCGAGAAAAAGCGCAACGAGATCATGCAGATGGCGATCCTCGAACCCGAGATCGCCATCCTCGACGAGACCGACTCGGGCCTCGACATCGACGCCCTGCGCATCGTCGCCAAGGGCATCCGCGAGGTGCGCGCCGCCCGGCCCACCATGGGCGTGGTGCTGATCACCCACTACCAGCGGCTGCTCGACGAGCTGCAGCCCGACCACGTGCACATCATGGTGGAGGGCCGCATCGTCGCCAGCGGCGGGATGGAACTGGCCGAACAGCTCGAGCGAGACGGGTACGAGGCGTTCCGATGAGCCTCGACGTCGCCACCGTCCGCGCCCAGTTCCCCATCTTCTCGCGCGAGATCGACGGCCAGCCGATCGTCTACCTCGACTCGGCCAACACGTCGCAGAAGCCCGCCGTGGTCATCGACGCGATGGCCGACTTCATGCGCACCGGCTACGCCCCCATCAACCGCAGCGCCTACCGCCTGGCCGCCGAGGCCACCGACCTGTTCGAAGGTGCCCGCACCAAGGTGGCCCGGTTCATCAACGCGCCAAGCGCCCACGAGGTGGTGTTCACCAAGAACGCCACCGAGTCGCTGAACCTCGTCGCCTTCGCGTGGGGCCGCGCCAACCTGGCCCAGGGCGATGTGGTGGTGCTCACCCACATGGAGCACCACGCCAACATCGTGCCGTGGCACATGCTCGTCGCCGAACGAGGCATCGAACTGCGCTGGGTGCCGCTCACCGCCACCGGCGAACTCGACCTCACCACGCTGCCCGAGTTGCTCGACGGGGCGAAGGTCTTCAGCTTCACGGCCATGAGCAACGTGCTGGGCACCATCACCCCGGTGGCTGCACTGTGCCGGGCCGCGCACGACGCCGGCGCCATCGCCATCGTCGACGGCTGCCAGTACGTGCCGCACAACGTCACCGATGTGCAGGCATGGGACGCCGACTTCCTTGCCTTCAGCAGCCACAAGCTGTGCGGCCCGACCGGCATCGGCCTGCTGTGGGGCCGCGAAACGCTGCTCGACGCAATGCCACCGTTCCTGGGCGGCGGCAACATGATCGCCGACGTGCGCCTCGACGGATTCACCACCGCGCCGCTGCCCGCCAAGTTCGAGGCCGGCACACCGCCCATCATCGAAGCCGTCGGCCTCGGTGCGGCCATCGACTTCCTCACCGGCCTCGGCATGGCCGATATCCGCCGCCACGAGATGGAGGTGTCGGCCTACGCGCTGCGCACCCTCACCGAACGGTTCGGCGACGACATCACCATCCACGGCCCCACCGATGTGGAACACCGCGGCGCCACGTTCAGCTTCGCCTTCCGCGACATCCACCCCCACGACCTCAGCCAGGTGCTCGACCAGCGCAACGTGTGCGTCCGCGCCGGACACCACTGCGCCAAGCCGCTGATGCGCCTGCTCGGCTGCGCCGCTACCGCCCGTGCCAGCTTCTACCTGTACAACGACGAGGCCGAAGTCGACGTGCTTGCCGATGCCCTCGACAGCGCCACCGATATCTTCGGGTTCTGAACGAAAGGGTCACCGACATGCCAGGACTCGACGACCTGTACCGCGAGATCATCCTCGACCACTACCGCAGCCCGCGTAACCGCGGCGAGCTGCCCCCGCCCGCATCGCATGCCGTGGGCCACAACCCGCTGTGCGGCGACGAGATCGAGGTCTTCCTCGACGTCGACGCCCAGGGCATCGTCACCGACATCAAGGTGGGCGGCCAGGGCTGCAGCATCTCGCAGAGCTCGGCGTCGATGATGAGCCAGGCCGTGAAGGGCAAGCCGGTGGCCGAGGTACGTGCCCTGGTGCACCGCTTCAAGAGCATGATGAGCATCGAAGACGCCACCGACGACCCCGCCGTGGCCGCGGTGAAGCTGGGCGACCTCGAAGCGCTGCAGGGCGTGGTGAAGTTCCCGGTGCGCATCAAGTGCGCCGTGCTGGCGTGGAACACGCTCACCGAAGCACTCAATCAGTCCCCCACCGCCTGATCAGCAGCACCCGGACAGCCCGGTCTGAACCCGCGCCGGTACGAGGCGCGGACGGTCGTCCGCGTACGCTCGACCGTATGACGACCATCCCGGCGCAGGTTGCCGACATCACCACCGACTGGCTGAACGAGGTGCTCGCAGGCAGCCCCGTCGGCCGCATCGAATCGTTCACCGCCGAGCGCCTCGGCGAAGGCGTGGGCATCCTGGGCGAGCTCGCCCGCATCACCCTGCAGTACGCCCCTGGCGAATCCGGGCCGGCGACGATGATCGCCAAGTGCCAGTCGCCCGCCCCCGAGAACCAGTTCCTCGCCATGGCGATGGGCTTCTACATGCGTGAGGTGAACTTCTACCGCGAGGTGGCCACCAGCCTCGACATCCGGGTGCCGCAGCCGTACTTCGTCGATGCCGGCCCCGATGGCCTGCCGTTCGTGCTGCTGATCGAAGAGATCGTCGCCAGCCGCTGCCCCGACCAGAACGAGGGCATCAGCCCCGACGAGGCGCGCGGCATCCTCGACGTGGTGGCCACCCTGCAGGCCCGTTTCTGGGACTCGCCCGAACTCGAGACCATGGCCTGGCTGCCACCCATGAACAACGCGCTCTACAAGGCAGGGCGAGAGATGGCCCTCGCCCGCTTCCCAGCGTTCAAGGAGCGCTTCGCCGATCGCATCGATCCGGCGATGATGGACGTGATCGAGCGCCTGTGCGACCAGTACCCGCAACTGCTCGACCACCTCGCCGGCCTCGACCACCTCACGTTCACCCACACCGACTGCCGCGCCGAGAACTACCTGTTCGGTGGGTCGGCAGGCGACGACGCGATCACGATGATCGACTTCCAGTTGTCGACTCGACACATGGGACCGTGGGACGTCGCCAACCTGCTCGGCGGCTCGATGACCCCCGAGGTGCGCCGCAGCTGCGAGCAACAGTTGCTCGAGGAGTACCACGCCAAGCTCGTCGAGTTGGGCGTGCAGAACTACTCGATGGAGCGCTGCTACCTCGACTACCGCCGCAGTCTGCTGCAGATCTGCGTCGCCCAGGTCATCGTCAGCGATCTGCAGGGTGGCAACGATCGCGGCACCCTGCTGCTCGAGAACCTCAACCTGCGGCCCATCATCGCCGCCACCGATCACAACGTCGGCGAACTGCTGGCGGAGTTCTGCTGATGGCGTTCGAAGCACGGGCCGAGGTGTTCGACGACATCTGCCCACATCCCGACGGGGTCGAACCCACCGACGAACTCATCCACGAACGCGCCTACGTGGTGCGCTCGTACTTCAAGAGCGCCGACCGGCTGCTCATCCGCGGCGCCGTGCGCGACCAGAAGCCCCCGGGCCTCTACGTGCCCGAAGACCCCGAGCCGCTCACCGTGCACCACATGGTCGTCGACCTGGAAGTCGCCATGCCCACGCTCGAGATCGTTGGCGCGAATGCAGCGCTCGAAGTGCACCCGCACGCCGCCTGCCCGCGCATCGAAGACCATTACCAGAACCTCATCGGTCTCTCCATCGCCCGCGGCTTCACCCACAAGGTGCGCGAACTGTTCGGCGGCCCTCGCGGCTGCACGCACACCACGGCGTTGCTGCAGGCGATGGCACCAGTGGCCATCCAGTCGACCTGGTCGTTCCGTGCCCGCGTGGCCCGCCTCACAGGCGAGGGCAGTTCGCCCTGGAACACCCCCGAGGCCCGCGAACGGGGCCTGATGTTCAACCTGAACACCTGCCACATCTGGGCCGAAGACGGCGAGCAGGTGGCCGCCGTGCGAGCCGGCGAACCGATGGAGGTACCGGTGTGGATCCAGAAGCGATTCGAGAAGCTGGGTCTCGACCCCAACAGTTGGCGCGAACGGGAGTAATCCGATGACCCCACGCAAGATCATCATCGACACCGACCCGGGCATCGACGACGCGATGGCCATCTTCTACGCGCTCGCCTCACCCGAACTCGACGTGGTGGGCCTCACCACCGTGTTCGGCAACGCCTACGTCGAGCACTGCACCGAGAACGCGCTCAACCTGCTGCACATCGCCGGCCGCGCCGACATCCCCGTGGCCCAGGGCGCCGACCGGCCCATCTACGGCACCTTCCGCGGCCCGTCGTCGCATGTGCACGGCGACGACGGTGCGTCGAACCTGTTCCTGCCACCGGCACCGAACCGGCCGATCAACCAACATGCGGTGCAGTTCATCATCGACACCGTGATGGCGTCGCCGGGCGAGATCACGCTGGCACCCGTCGGCCCGCTCACCAACATCGCCCTCGCGTTGCTGCAGGAGCCACGCCTGGCAACCAACCTGGCCGGCATCGTGCTGATGGGCGGCAACGCCTTCTGCCCGGGCAACACCACGCCGGCAGCCGAGGCCAACATCTTCAACGACCCCGAGGCAGCCGACATCGTGTTCGGTGCCGAGTGCCCCATCGTGATGGCCGGCCTCGACGTGACCGAGGCGACGCTGATGACCAACGAGCAGATCGCCTCGCTCGCGACCATCCCCACCGAGCGCGCCCAGCACCTGGCCCGCATCGTGCCCTTCTATCTCGACTTCCATCACGAGCGTGGCCACCCCGACGGCATCCACGTGCACGACTCAACCATTGTCAGTTGGATGATCGCGCCGCAGCAATACCGCAGCGTCGACCTGTCGGTGCGGGTCGACTGCAGTTTCGGGATCGGCCGCGGCAAGACCTGGCCGGC
>JBAXSU010000138.1:0-9512 GCA_037130535.1 Actinomycetota bacterium | reverse complement strand
TACCGGCGAGTCGGATGGGGCGATCGGCCGGCCACCAGGCCTGGTCGAACGTGGCGAACACCTTGGCGATCGGGCCGGCACCGATGGAGGCCACGGCCTCCTCGACATCGGCGGGCAGAGCGGGGCTGAACGTCAGTCGGCCGGCGCGGAGCGCGCCGATGGGCACCGTCACGACAACGGCGTCGACGACCAGGCTGCCGCCGACCGACCAGCGACTGCCATCGTGGCGCAGGTCGCCGACACGCTGTCCGTACCGTACGTCGAGCCCGTCGGCGAGCCGCTCGGCCAACGCCCCGAGGTCGCTCGTGACGAGGTGGTCGCCCCCCGGCAGTTCGTACTCCTCGAAGCCGCCGTTGGCCGGCATGTCGACCATCGGCGCTCCGTAGAGGCCTTCGCACTCGGCCGTGATCCATGTGGTCACGGCATTGCGCACGACCGGTGGCAGCGCTGCGGCTACCAACGTCTGCTCCAGCACGGTGGCGACGGTCATCCCGGGGTCTGCGGCGGCGAACGCGTCGTGGAGCATCTCGTAGGCGGCGGTCACCTCGGCCACATCATCGTCGCCGAGGCGGCCGACACCGGCGGTGAAGAACGCCTGCGGTTCCCAGTCGTCGGGCACGGTGGTAACCAGGTTGCGCAAGGGATGCCCCTCGTTGCCGTGCAGCCAGGCACCGCCGAGCGGCAGCGCCGACCCCGTGGATCGGTCGGTGACGATGCGGCCACCGGCCATGGGCTTCGACTCGAGCACCACCACCTGGCGCCCCGCGGCCTGCAGGCGCCGTGCTGCCGCCAGCCCGGCGAGGCCGGCACCTACCACAGCCACCCTGGACAGGCCCGGTTCGGCCAGCACCTGCGCCGCAGCGTGCTCGCCCGAGAACCACGCCCCGTGCATCGTGGCCGGGTACCGCACCGACGTCGCCTCACCCGCGAACCACAGGCCGGGCAGGATCGGTTCGCCCAGGCGGGCGCGGTGGGCCGGGGTGCCGCCCACGCGCAGGTGTGAGTACGCGCCGCCATGGTCGGGGTCGCTGCACCACTGCGAGCAGACCGCCCGCCGGGCCGCCCGCGGATGGCTGCTGCGGGCCATCACCGTGGCCGGGTGCCCCTCGGTGTCGACCGTCGCCACCACGGCCCAGCCGCGGTCGGCCCAGAACTGCTGCTGGCCCGAGGTGAACAGGTGGACCACCTCGTGGCCGTCGGCCCGGGCGCTACCCAGCAGGGCGTCGGTCAGCGCCGCTGCCACACCACGGCCACGCGCGGTCGGCGCGACGAACATGCTGGCGAGCCACGGCGTGAGGTGCTCGAACCCGGCCAGGTCGTCGGTGGCCAGCAGCGACACCGACCCGAGCACGGCATCGGCATCACGCGAGTCGCCGTCGAAGGCCACCCACGTGCGATCGATCGAACCGGCTTCGGCCATCGTCTCGAACTCGTGCACGGCAATGGCGTGGTTCCACACGTCGTCGGCGTAGAGGTGACCCCACTCGGCGTGGTGCCACGCGGCGAGCACCGGTGCCAGGTGATGCAGGCCGGTGAGCAGCTCGATCTGCAGCGGCGGCGCTGTCATGCGGTTGCTCGCGGATTGCCGGGTAGGGAGGTGGCGGGAAGCAGCGTCGCCATGGCACCGACACTACGCAGCCCGACGTCCGGCAAGCCCGGCCAGCCGCTGTCGAGCCTCGCGGTGTGGCGCGAAATCCGGACCGTGTATACATGTGCGATGGTCGAACGCCTTCCTGACGCTGTTGGGAAACGTCCGTATCTGCGTCCCGATGCGCGGCGGCGCCAACTGCTCGATGCTGCATCGAAGGTATTCCTCCGCGAGGGCCTGACGGGCTTGACGATGGTTGCGGTGGCGAACGAGGCGAACGTCAGCCGACGGCTCGTCTACGACCACTTCGAAGACCTCGGCTCGTTCTACGAGGCCTTCTTCGAAGATCGAGTCGCACTCCTCCTCGAGGCCATCGATCGGATTCAGGTGGGTACCGGCCCTGCGGGGCTCGCTGCTGCGGCCGCGCAGCGGTTCGAGGCGTTGCTGTCGATCCCGATCGAAGACCTCTGTGCGATCCGGTTGGTCATCGCCGACACGACCACCCGCGACCTCGACCGCGTCCGCGCCCGGATGCGCCACCAGCTGGAAGGCGATTGGCTGGCGGCCGCGCGCACGCTCGGTGCCGACGTGTCACGTGCCCGGGCGATGCTCTGGACACTGATGAACGCGTTCCTCACCCTTGCCGATCTCGTCGAGCGTGACGAGATCGATGCCGAGAAGGCCGCATCGATCGTCAACGACCTTGTGGTCGCGCTGTCGGCCGGCCCACCGTCGTCGGGCTGACCGGCCCGACGGTCAGCGGTCGACTCGCATGGGGTAGTCGAGCGCGATGGTGACGGGCTGGATGATGGGCGGCGACGGCTCGGAGTAGACGACACCGGGGAACGGAGTCGGCCCAGGGCCGCCCGGGTTGTAGAGCGGTTGGTAGCCGCCCTCGGTGCCGGGCATCTCGAGCGCCGTGATGTGTCGTGCTGCAGTCTCGTCGCCGGAGAGGATGACGTCGATGTAGTTGTCGCCGTCCTCGGCATAGCAGTCGTCGTAGCTCGACTGCTGGCGGCCCAGATCGGCCAGGCCGAGGATGCGCAACGTGCCGCCGACCACCTGGTAGTCGACGCCCACCTCGTCGAGGACGACCGTGGTGCCGTCGGGTCCATCGGCGTGGAGTCGGAAGTACTGGTCGAACTGGTCGGGATGCAGGCCCCGTACACCGTCGGGCTTGAAGCCACCGGTCGTGAGCATCCGCAACCGGAACTTCGCAGCGTCGCCGTAGAGCGCTCGTTCGTCGTTGGGGGTGAGGTCGTTCTCGATGCCGAACACGCCGCCCTCGCCCAGTGGCTCGGGGTCGACCCGGTTCAACTTCGCGCCGACCAGCGTGGGCCCCACCCCGTAACCGCTGTTGTCCATCGTGTTCGACAGGCCCACAGCCGAGCGGTCGCCGTCCGGTCCCGCCAGGATGAGCGGCTGCGTGCCCTCGACGATGTCGAGCCGCACCGGGAACTCGGCGCCGGGTTCACCGGGCGCGATCCGATTGCCGAAGTTGCCGAACACCACGACGACATTCCGCTCGTTGCGTTCCCAGTTGGGCATGTCACCCGCTGCGGTGGCCACCACCACAGCGCCCGTGTTGAGCGTGAATCGGAACTGGCTCGGGTGGATGGTGTCGGTGCGGACCGGCCAACTGAACACCACCGGGAGGCCGTCGCCGTACTCGACCACGGTGTCGTCTTCGAGCACATAGCCGGCATCGAGTCCGTCGCTGGCGACGGCGCTGGTGCGGTTCTTCTCGTCGGGGGTGGTGGAACCGCAGGCGAGGTCGGATGCCCACGCTCCACCCGCACCACGAACCGTCTCCTCGTCGAGCGCGGGTAGCCCGATGACGCCGTCGAAGCCGAGGCCCGACGACAAGATCTCCGGGGTGGTCGTCCAGTAGTCGGCAGCCTCCAGGCGACCGTCGTACAGGTCGTCTTTCACCTTGCGGCCCACCAGGTCGGGCAGGACCATGGCCAGGCCGACCGCCAGGAGGACGGCGGCGCCGCCCCCCACGATCAGGCCGGTGCGATGCCGTCGGAACCAGTTCTTGTCGTCGTGCTGTTCGCTCATGGCTCAAAGTATACAGAGTGTGCATATGTGGGACGAGCCGAGTTGGCTTCAGTGCTCGGGGATGGTTCGCACGACTGCGAGGCTGTGACACTGAGAGCGGACCGATGGGACTTCGAGGTGGTCGACCGATGAATGCGGGTGCGCGGTGAAGGTGTGCGTGATCGGTGGCGGCTCGACCTACACACCCGAGTTGATCGAAGGCTTGTTGGCACGCGGTGATGTGCTGGGGCTGAGCGAGATCCATCTCGTCGATGTCGACGAGGGGCGTCTGGCCGTGCTCGGACCGTTGGCCGACCGGATGAGCAGCCGCGACGGCAGAGGGGTGACCGTGCGGTGGGGTGCCGACCGCCGGGCCGGCATCAGCGGCAGTCGCTTCGTGGTGAGTCAGATCCGCGTGGGCGGGATGGCAGCCCGCGAGCGCGACGAACAACTCGGCCGCGAGTTCGGCCTGATCGGCCAGGAGACCGTGGGCGTGGGCGGATTCGCCAACGCCCTGCGCACCATCCCGGTGGCACTCGACATCGCTGCCGAGATCGCCGACGAGGCACCTGGTGCCACGCTCCTGAACTTCACCAACCCGGCCGGGCTGGTGACCGAGGCGCTGTGCCGCCACACGCCGGTACCCACCATCGGGCTGTGCAACGTGCCGTGGTCGGTGAAGGCCCAGGTGGCCCGCGCCCTCGGTGCCGAGCCGGCGGCGGTGACGTTCGACTACGTGGGCCTGAATCACCTCAGTTGGGTGCGGCGGGTGTTCGTCGACGGCCACGACCGCACCGACGAGGCGCTGCAGGGGCTGCGCCAGCGGATGGCACTGCGCACCTGCACCGATCGTGAACACGAGTGGACGCCCGAGTCGATCGACCTGCTCGACGCCATCCCCAACTACTACCTGCTCTACTACTACGAGACCGAGGCGATGCTTCGGCGGCAGAACAGCAGTGCCACTCGTGCCTCGGAGGTGATGGCGATCGAGGAGCGGTTGATGGCGACGTACGCCGACCCTCACCTCGCCACCAAGCCGCCCGAACTGGCCAAGCGCGGTGGTGCCTACTACTCGGAGGCGGCGGCCGAGTTGATGGCCGACATCGTGCGCGGTGCTGGCACCGAGCATGTGGTGAACGTACAGAACCGGGGCGCGATCCTCGGCTTGCCCGACGACGTGGTGGTGGAGGTGTCGGCGCGTGTGGGCAGCGATGGCATCACCACACTGCCTGTGCCTGCGCTTCGACCCGACGTGGATGCGCTGGTGCGCACGATGAAAGACGTCGAGTTGCTCACGGTGGAGGCTGCGATGAACGGCGATCACGGCGCGGCGATGCGTGCCCTCGCCGCGCATCCGCTGGGGCCGTCGATGTCGCAGGCACCGGCGGTGTGGCAGCGCCTGCGCGAGGTGCACGCCGGCTGGTTGGGACGGCTCGAGCACTGAGCGCGCCGGCCCGGTGGGCCGTCAAGGCTTGGGGCGGCCAATGTGCAGCGCGGCCATCGGCCTGACGCGCCATCCCTCGCCGTGAGTGCCGTCGAGGGCGTGCGCCACGGCGAGCGCGCGTTCGTAGCGGTCGAGCCCGGCGTGCAGCGCGGCCAGGTCGTCGGGCGTGAACTGCGCCGTGTAGCAGTCGAGCACGGCGTGGCGTTCGGCCTGCACCGCCGAGGTGTCGATCACCACGTTCGGGCTGGCCGTGTCGTACAGCGCCAGATGACTCACCGACCAGGCGCGGTCGCCGGTGCTGCGCCGCACCCGGGGCAGCCCGGCCAGCAGTGCGGCCTCGGCCACCGCCAGGCCGGTGCGCACGTGGTCTTGGTGCGCCTCGTCGGGCAGCCACGGGTCGACGGTGCAGACGAGGTCGGGCTGGATGTCGCGGATCAGGTCGATCACCTGGTCGCGCAGGGCGATGTGGTCGAGGCCGCCGGCATCGGGCCAGTCGAGGCGCACCTGACGGGCGACGCCCAGCAGCGCGCCGGCTCGCGCCTGTTCTTCGCGCAGCACGATGCGGGCGGCGTCGTCGTCGAGGTGAGGGTCGAGTACGCCGGCCACGTCGTCGGTGACGGACACGTAGGTGACATCGGCGCCGTCGAGCACCCAGTGCCGCACCGTGCCCGCAGCACCGATGTCGTTGTCGTCGTAATGCGGTTGCACCAGTAGCGGCCTGCGGGCGCCGAGCAGCACTGCGGCAAGGTCCATCGCCTCACCGTACCCGGCCGCGGTGATGGTCTCGGTCGGCTCCCGCCGGGTCAGGCGTCGACCGTGATGGTGATCTTCGTCGGTGTGCCCGCCGTGCCGTCGGCGGCGACGGGGATGATGTACACGTCTTGCGTGTCGCCGCAGGTGGCCGGGATCTGAGTCTTGCCTTCGGCGGGCAGGCCACTGTCGTAGGCGCCGGACGGGTTGTCGATCGCGAGGGTGACCGACGCCGCCCCGGTTGCCTTCCACGAAACGGTCGCCAGGTTGCCCTGTGCCGTGGCCTCGGCGCAGGTGATGTTGTTCTGCGGCGTCGTCACCGAGTCGACGCTGAGTCCGCTCGGGGCGGGCGCTGTGGTCGCTGCTGCGGTGGTGGGTGCTGCTGTGGTGGGTGCTGGCGGCGCCGTCGTCGTGAGCACGACGGTGGTGTCTGCGCCTGCCACCGATACGTCCGAGTTCGATTCGCTGCATGCGGTGAGCGCCACGAGTGCCATGGCCAGGCCGGTGAGGATCGGGGTGCGGTACTTGACGACCATGTGAAGGCGGGCCTCGCTTCGCTGCAGTGTCCGACAGGGTGGCCGCGACATCACGGCGCCGTCATCATTCCACAGCGTTGTCGCCCGTCGCGGCGCCTCCCGGCGTGCTGGTTCCCGCGAGCGCGGCGGGGCCCCGGTGGTAGTCGTCGACGTCGATCTCACAGCGGTCGCCTCGCCGCCTTCTCACCCGATTCACAACCAGCGGTCGTTGGTGCCGTCACATCAGCGGCGGGAGCAACCGTTGTACCTGCAGTGAACGCGCGGGGCGTTCGCGAGGCGAGAAAGATGGTGGACCATGGCGGACGCAGACGAGGTCGATCTCGTGGACGGTCTGCGGTCGGCGCCGCGGTCGGCGTGGACGGCCTTGTGGAACGCGGTTGACGACCTCGGCGCCACCGGCCTCGAGAGCACCTGGCGCGGCGGCGAGCCGTCGCCCGATAACGAGCGGCTCATCTACATCCCGTGGGTGGAGCACAGCGTGGAGCTCGGCCGCGTGATCGTGGCGCTGTACGAGGTGAAGGCGGTCGCGCCGTTCGACTGGATGGACTGGTACGACGAGTCGCGGTACCCGAACGGTGAGGGCCTCGAGGCCGCACCGATCGACGACGTCGTGCGGATGATGACGGTCGTCGTCCGCTCGGACCGCTTCAGCGAGGGCGCTCTGAAAGCCGCTGTCGACTCCGGCCTGTTCGGTCTGCTCCTCGGTCGCCTCCGGGACTGGTACGACGCAGGCGGCGCTACGCCGGGTTGCTGACCCGTTCGAGCACGACCCGGATACCGCCCATGTCGGGGCGGGTCCACACCATGTGGCCATCGGCGTCGAGTGCGCGCCGCACCTCGATACCGGGCAGGCCCACCGGCCGCAGCACGAACGCACCGTCTTCGTAACTGGCCACCACGTGGATGGGCGTCGTGTAGTCGAACACCGACACGTCGTGGACACCGTGCTCCTCGGTGCCGTCGGCGCGGGCGTCGGCGATGGTGCCGCCGCCGCAGTCGACGATGCGGTTCCCGCACTGTTCGATCCGCTCGGTGTACGACATCAACCGGTCGTCGGCCGGCACCGGCTCGCCACCGCGGGTGGCGCTGACCGTGCGCCAGATGCCGCGCAGGTCGGGCGCGCCGGCCACCAGCGGCTCGGTGCAGCCGGCCAGCACCAGAGGTGGGAACGCCGTGCCGTAGCCGCCGGCAGGAGTGTGAGCCACCGGGATGTCGTCGGCTGTCGTCATGCTGGCCGACCCTACTGAAGCCACCGACCCGTCGATCACCGGGAACTTGTTCGTGTTTCCGTCGTAGACAACCGAAACTCGAACAAGTTCGACATCGGGGGTGGGCACGACGACGAGGAGAGGCCTGGTCAGCGGGCTGAACGCCCTGACCGCTGGGTATGGCGCTCGCCCTGGGGGTGCCGTTCCGGTCGGCCGAGCCGATTCAGGTCTGGCGCCGGAGTTGCAGGACCTACCATCACCCGCATGGCGACGAACAAGACGGGACCGACCGGAGCCGATGTCGACTCGTTCCTTGCCGCCGTGCCCGACGACCGGCGCCGGGCCGATGCCCGCCGGGTGTGCGACCTGATGCACCGGCTGAGCGGTGAACCACCGGTGATGTGGGGTCCGTCGATGGTCGGGTTCGGATTCCGCCACTACCGCTACGCCAGCGGCCACGAAGGCGACACATTCGTGGTCGGTTTCTCTCCTCGAAAGGCCGCGCTGGTGATCTACGGCGTGTACAGCGAGTACGGCGACAGTGCGTCGGTGCTCGCCTCGCTGGGCGCCGTCACCGCCGGCAAGGGCTGCGTGTACGTCAAGCGACTCGATGCCATCGACCTCGGTGTGCTCGAGGGCCTCATCGCTCGGGCAGTTGCCTCCGGTTGAGTCCGCCCCCGCTACCGTTGCCCGCGGAGAGTCGGCAGGGGAGCCGTCGGAAGGGGGAGGCAGTGGTACCCGAGGAGTTCACACCTGCGGCGGTAGAGGCAGCGTCGGTCGACGCCTTCGTGCCGTACCGCTCGTTCCTGCGCAACGGCGAGCCGTATTCGTCGCTGTTCCGCAACAACATGTGGCTGCTTCCTCCGCAGGACACGGCCGAGCTCGATTGGGGCGCGGGCTGGTACTACGACACCACCGTCGCCCGCAAGCACGAGTACTGGCGCGACATCGACCTGCCCACGCCCACCAAAGATCTGCCCACCCTGCGCCGCAACCTGCACGAGTGGGGCTTCTGCCTCATCGAGGACGGTCTGTCGACCGAGCAGTGCACCAGCATCCGTACCCGGGTGGCCGAGCAGGCGGCGGCCGAACGCGAACTCGGTATCGGCTACGTGTCGGCCTCGCAACAGCACGTGTGGTCGGTGGTGAACAAGGGGGCGATGTTCCTCGGACTGATCGACCACGACCCTGCCTCGGTGCAGGCGGGTCCGGTGATCGAGCGGCTGCTCGACGAGGCCCTCGGCCACGGCTGGAACCACTTCTCGCTGCTCGCCAACATCTCGTACCCGCATTGCCACCCGCAGCCGATGCACATGGACCAGACGTTCGTGGCGCCGTTCCACCCGGTGGAGGCGCCCGTGCTGGTGAACGTGATGTACGTGCTGCAAGACGTCGACGAGCGCAACGGGGGCACGCTGCTGGTACCCGGCACGCACCGCCCCAACGGCACCGACGGCGAACTGTTCGGGCCCATCCCGAGGCCGATCAACCTCGAAGCCCCGGCCGGCACGGTGCTCGTGTTCGACGGACGGCTGCTGCATGGCGGGGCCGTCAACCACACCGATCAGCACCGCTACGTGCTGACCAACTCGTGCGTGAAGCCGTGGATCCGTCAGCAGGAGAACTGGTTGCTCGGTGTGGCCCCCGAGGTACTCGATCGTGCATCAGAAAAGGCGCTGTGGCGGATGGGTTTCAGTTCGGTGATCACCGCCAACCTGGTTGAGGGCTACGGCTACCGCGGCTCGGGCAAGGTGGCCGACCCCAGCGGCGCGACGGTGGCAGCCCGCAGACTCTTCGACAACGGCGGATACCGCCATGTGGGCGAACTGTCACCCGACCGCCTCGCCGACGTCGACCGCGCCGCACTGTCGCTCGCGCACCTCCAAGAGCGCGAGACGTTCCGTACCGCCGAGCACCTGGCGATGATGGCTGCCATCGGCTGA
>JBAXSU010000137.1:0-9601 GCA_037130535.1 Actinomycetota bacterium | reverse complement strand
GAACTGCTGCGCGAGGGCCAGGTGTTCTGGGTGCACAATCGCGTCGGCACCATCGATCAGTGCGCCGGCCGATTACGCGAACTCGTACCTGAAGCTCGTATCGCAATCGCCCACGGCCAGATGGACGAAGGGTCGCTCGAGCAGATCGTGCTCGACTTCTGGGAGGGCCGCTTCGACGTGCTGGTGTGCACCACCATCATCGAGAGCGGTATCGACATGCCCACGGTGAACACGCTGGTGGTCGAGCGGGCTGACCTGCTGGGCCTCGGCCAACTGCACCAGCTGCGCGGCCGCGTGGGCCGCAGCGGGTCGCGCGCCTACGCCTACCTGTTCCACCCCCGCGACGCCCGCCTCACCGAGGAGGCCTACGAACGGCTGCGCACCATCGGCGAGGCCACCGAACTGGGCAGCGGGTTCAAGATCGCCATGCGCGACCTCGAGATCCGTGGCGCGGGCAACCTGCTGGGCGAGTCGCAGAGCGGCCACATCGCCGCCGTCGGCTACGACCTGTACTGCCAGATGGTCACCGAGGCCGTGGGTGAGATGAAGGGTGAGGCCGCGCCGAAGCCCCCGGCCGAGGTGAAGCTCGACGTGCCCACCGATGCGTACCTGCCGGCCGACTATGTGACGAAAGAAGAGTCGCGGCTCGAGGCCTATCGCCGACTCGCGGCGGTCACCAGCCAGAGCGAGGTCGACGACATCCGCGCCGAGTGGGAAGACCGCTACGGCCCGGTGCCCACACCGGCCGACGAGTTGCTCACCGTTGCGGCCCTGCGCGGCGAGTGTCACCGCCTGGGCCTGCGCGATGTGCAGATCATCGGCGGCGCGGCCCGCCTCGGCCCGCTGCAGTTGAAGGTGAGCGAGATGATGCGCCTGAAGCGCCTCAGCCGCACCGCCATCTACAAAGAAGATGCCGGCCAGCTGGTAGTACCCATCGCTCGCGGTGTCGAGCCCGCCACGTTCCTGGTGGGCTTCCTGCGCGAGCTCGTCACCACCGCCGATGCAGAATCAGCCCGCGGCAACTAGGGTCGAGGCGTGATCCGCCGCCTGCTCCCGCTCGCCCTGTCGCTCGTCGCCGTCGCCACCCTCACCTCGTGCGGCACCTTCTCGAACAACCACGAGGCCGCCTCGGTGAACGGCGTCGCCCTCGAACGCAGCGACCTCGAGCTGTACACCCGCGAACTGTTCGCAGTGCAGGGCGGCACGATCCTGGCCGACCAACCGCGTGAGGTGCTGTCGAACTGGGTGATCGACGAGCTCATCCGCCAATACCTCGCCGACCAGAACGTTGCCATCGACGACGTCACGATCACTCAGGCCACCACCCAGGTCGAGTCCGGGTTGATGGACCAGCAGCTCCAGGTCAGCGACGCGACTCGATCGTTCCTCATCGACAGCACCGCGCTGCGCCTCGCCTTCAGCTCCACCCAACAGGACGGGGCGTTGCTCGAGTTCGCCAAGGCGGCATCGGTTGCGATCGACCCGCGGTACGGTCGCTGGAGCCTCGACGCCGGGTCCGTAGTGCCGCTGGGCTGAGCAGGTGAACCTGCCCGTCATCACCGTCGTCGGCCTCGGGCCGGGCGACGAACGGTTCGTCACCGCCCACACCGTTGCGGCAATCAACGACACAACGCACCGCTTCTTGCGCACGGCCCGGCACCCATCGGCTCACCTCGTGCCCGACGCCGTGTCGTTCGACGAGGTGTACGACGCCGCCGACACGTTCGACGATGTGTACGCCACCATCGTCGATCGCCTGGCCGATGCCGCCACACAGCACGGCGAGGTGCTGTACGCCGTGCCCGGCTCGCCGCTGGTGCTCGAACGCACCGTGCGCCTGCTGCGCGCCGACCCACGCATCGAGTGCCGCATCCTGCCGGCCATGTCGTTCCTCGACCTCACCTGGCCGTTGCTCGGCATCGACCCGGTGGAAGCCGGCGTGCGGCTGATCGACGGCCACGAGTTCGCCGCCGCCAGCGCCGGCTACGGCGGCCCGATGCTGGTGGCCCACACCCACGCCAACTGGGTGCTCAGCGACATCAAACTGGCGATAGACGCCGCCGGCGACGAGCCAGTGGTCATTCTGCAACGCCTCGGCACCAGCGACGAGTGTGTCACCCACACCACATGGGCCGACCTCGACCGCACCGTCGAGGCCGATCACCTCACCTGCGTGTACGTGCCCGGCCTGGCAACACCGTCTGGCGCCGACCTGGTGCGCTTCCACGAACTCACCCGCCTGCTGCGCGAGCGCTGCCCGTGGGATCAGGAGCAGACCCATCAGAGCCTGGTGAAGTACCTGCTGGAGGAGACCTACGAGGTGGTCGACGCGCTGCACGCCCTCGACCCCGACGACCCCGCCACCGACGACGCACTCGTCGAGGAACTCGGCGACCTGCTGTACCAGATCGAGTTCCACGCCGCGATCGCCGAGCAGGAGGGCCGCTTCACGATCAGCGACGTGGCCCGCTCGGTGCACGACAAGCTGGTGCGCCGCCACCCGCACGTGTTCGGTGAGGTAGAGGTGAGCGGCGCCGACGAGGTGGTGGCCAACTGGGACGCCATCAAGCGCACCGAGAAGCAGCGCACCAGCGTGTTCGAGGGCGTAGCCACCAGCCAGCCGTCGCTCAGCTACGCCTACGCCGTACAGCGCAAGGCGGCCAAGGTTGGTTTCGACTGGCCCGATGTGCACGGGGCCGTGCCGAAGATCGCCGAGGAGACCGCCGAGGTGCTGGCTGCGGCGTCGGCAGCCGACGCGGCCGACGACCCGGCCGTGTTCGACGAGGTGGGCGACCTGCTGTTCGCCGTGGTGAACGTGGCTCGCCACCTCGGCGTCGAGCCCGAGGCCGCGCTGCGCGCCGCGGTGCAGAAGTTCCGCCGTCGTTTCGAGCACGTCGAACGCCTCGCGAGCCAGCGGTCGATCGAGTTGCGCGGCAGCACCTTGGCAGTGCTCGACGCACTGTGGGACGAGGCAAAGGCCACGGAACGCAACACACCCGCCGGGTAGCCTCGCGACCCATGAGCGAGATCGTTTCCGTCGTCGGCCGTGAGATCCTCGATTCGCGTGGCAACCCCACCGTCGAGGTCGAGGTCACCCTCGACAGCGGCGCCATCGGCCGTGCCGCGGTGCCGTCGGGTGCCTCCACCGGCGAGCACGAGGCCGTCGAACTCCGCGACGGCGGCGAGCGCTTCCTCGGCAAGGGCGTCCAGACGGCCGTCGGCTTCGTGAACGGCGAGATCGCCGATGTGTTGTTCGGCATCGACGCGCTCGATCAGCGCTTCGTCGACGACACACTCATCGCCCTCGACGGCACCGACAACAAGGCCCGCCTCGGCGCAAACGCGATCCTGGGCACCAGCCTCGCCGCGGCAAAGGCTGCTGCCGACGAGTTGGGCCTGCCGCTGTACCGCTACGTCGGCGGCCCCAACGCACACGTGTTGCCCGTGCCGATGATGAACGTGCTGAACGGCGGCGTGCATGCCGACAACACCATCGACATGCAGGAGTTCATGGTGATGCCGGTGGGTGCGCCCAGCTTCCGCGAGGCGCTGCGGTGGGGCACCGAGACCTACCACACCCTGAAGAAGGTGCTCCACGACCGCGGCCTCGCCACTGCCGTCGGCGACGAGGGCGGCTTCGCCCCCGACCTCGCCACCAACGAAGACGCCATCAAGGTGCTGATCGAAGCGATCGAACGGGCCGGCTACACCCCGGGCGACGACATCGCCATCGCACTCGACCCGGCGATGAGCGAACTGTTCCGCGACGGCCGCTACCACCTCGCCGGCGAGGGCAAGGTGCTCACTCCCGCCGAGATGGCCGGCTACTGGGAACGCCTCGTGGCCACCTACCCCATCGTCAGCATCGAAGACGGTATGGCCGAAGACGACTGGGACGGTTGGGCCGCCCTGTCGAGCGCGCTGCGCCACCGGGTGCAGTTGGTGGGCGACGACCTGTTCGTCACCAACGTGGCCCGCCTGCAGATGGGCATCGACCGCAAGGTGGCCAACAGTGTGCTCGTGAAGGTGAACCAGATCGGCAGCCTCACGGAAACGCTCGCCACGGTGGAACTGGCCACGATGCACGCGTACACCAGCGTGATGAGCCACCGCAGCGGCGAGACCGAGGACGCCACCATCGCCGACCTGGCCGTGGCCACCAACTGCGGCCAGATCAAGACCGGGGCACCCGCCCGCAGTGACCGTGTGGCCAAGTACAACCAGTTGCTGCGCATCGAAGAGCAGCTCGGCGAACAGGCCGAGTTCCGCGGCCGTCGCGCCCTGGCGCCGCGCTGAGTGCCTGATGTCGCGCTGAGTGACCGGGTTCGCGCGCATCGGCGTGCGAAACTGACCCACGTGAGCAGCGGATCGAAGACGACGAGCATCGCGCGCCCGCGTCGCGTGCCGGGTCGCGCATCGGTCGCGTTGTCGGGTTCGGACCGCGACGACACGCTGTTCGGCGATCTCACCCGACCCATCAGCGCCGACCGTCAACTCGTCACCCATCGGGGACGGCGCTGGATCCTCGGCCTCGGGGCACTGGCCGTGATGGCGGCGCTGCTCGCGGTGCTGTTCACCCTGCCGGTGAAGAACTACCTCCGCCAGCAGGAGCAGATCGAGCAGAAACAGAACGAGTTGGCGGTGCTCACCGCCGCCAACGAGCAGCTGGCGCGCGAGGTGGCCCGCCTCGAAACGGCGGATGGCGCCGCCGAGGCCGCCCGCTCGGAGCTCGGCGTGGTGCTGCCTGGCGAGAATCGTGTGTCGGTGTTGCCGGGCGATGGTGCCCCTCTGCCGCTGCCTGCCGGATGGCCGTACGATGCCGTCGCCCAGATCGTCGCCGTGCGCTCCATGCCGTTCAACGGCGGCGCGCCCGCCACCGGCCCCTGACCCGGCCCTGACAGGCGGTACCCGACAACCGGCACCCGATGGCCCGACACAAGCCACATCGACCGGCTACTGCACGGAGGCTCGGGCTTGGCTAGTGTCGGCTCCACAACGGACCGATCGTTCTGACACTGGGGGTTTCACGTGGCCGGCAGCATTTTGGGTAACCGCGTTCTGCGCAAGGAAGATCCGAAGTTCCTCACGTCCGGCGGCATGTACGTCGACGACCTACTCGACGAGCCGGCGCTGGCCAACGCTGCGCACGTCACGTACGTGCGCTCGGCGGTGGCCCACGGTGTGCTGACGAGCATCGACGTGTCCGATGCCCTCACCAAGCCGGGTGTCATCGCCATCCTCACCGCCGCCGATCTCGAGCTGCAGCCGGTGCCGTCGCCGTTCAACCCGATGGTGGCCCGTGGTCTGCTGGCCATCGACAAGGTGCGCTACGTCGGCGAGCCCATCGCGGCCATCATCACCGAGCGCGCCGACCAGGGCGAAGACGCCGCCGAGGCCGTCATCGTCGACATCGACGCACTGCCCGCCGTGGTCGACATGGAAGAGGCGATGACCAGCAGCACCCTCATCTACGAGGGCGCCGGCAGCAACGTCGTGTTCGACACCACCGTGCTCGGCATGCCCGAGAACAGCGGCGCCTCGTTCTTCGAGGGCTGCGAGGTGGTCAGCGGTCCGCACCGCTTCGTGAACCAGCGTGTCGCCCCCTGTCCGCTCGAAGTGCGCGGCTCGGCCGTCGCCTGGGTGGATGGTCGCCTGCACCAGTGGCTCAGCACTCAGGCCGCCCAGGGCGCGAAGGCCACCATCGTCGGCGCCAACGGCGTCGAAGCCGACCAGGTGCTCGTCATCGCCCCCGATGTGGGCGGCGGCTTCGGCGCCAAGATCAGCTGCTACGCCGAAGAGGCGCTGCTGGGTGTGCTGTCGAAGCGCGTCGGTCGGCCGCTGCGCTGGCGCGAGACCCGCAGCGAAAGCATGATGTCGCTCGGCCACGGTCGTGCCCAGGTGCAGTACGTCACCATCGGCGGCACCCGCGACGGCAAGGTCACCCACTACCAGCTCCACGCGCTGCAGGACTCGGGCTCGTTCGCCGAGATGGGCACCATCCTCGCCCCGTTCATGACGCGGCCGATGTCGAGCGCCGTGTACGACATCCCCAACATCGAGTGCCGCACCACCAGCGTGGTCACCAACACCGCGCTCACCACCGCGTACCGCGGCGCCGGCCGTCCCGAGGCCACCGCTGCCGCCGAGCGGGCGATGGACCTGTTCGCCGCCGAGATCGGCAAGGACCCGGCCGAGGTGCGTCGCATGAACCTCATCGGCAAGTTCTCCGAGCCGTTCACCACCAAGATCGGCCAGACCTACGACGTGGGCGACTACGAGGGCGCGCTCGACAAGGCCCTGGCCGCCGCCGACTACACCGCGCTGCGCGCCGAGCAAGCCCGTCGCCGGGCAGCGGGCGACACCAAGCAGCTCGGTATCGGCGTGAGCGTGTACGTGGAGATCACCGGCGGTGTGGGCAGCGGCGAGCACGCCAAGATCGAGGTGCTCGACGATGGTCGTGCGGTCGTCTACACCGGCACCTCACCCCACGGTCAGGGCCACGTCACGGCGTGGAGCATGCTCGCCCACGAGCAGACCGGTATCCCGATGGACAAGATCGACGTCGTGTGGGGCAACACCGACCTCGTCCCGCTGGGCGACGGCACGATGGGCTCGCGCTCGCTGCAGCAGGGCGGCAATGCCGTGTTCCTGGCTGCTGCCGACCTGGTCGACAAGGCCCGTAAGGTTGCCGCCCGCATGCTCGAGGCCGACGAGGCCGATGTGGTGCTCGACAAGGACTCGGCCAGCTTCCACGTGTCGGGTGCGCCCGCCATCGCCAGGTCGTGGGCCGACATTGCCGTGGCTGCCAAGGGCGACCCCGAGCTGCCCGAGGGCCTGGCCCACGCCGCGTACTACGCCGTCAGCGGCGCCACGTTCCCGTTCGGCGCCCACGTGGCCGTGGTCGAGGTCGACACCGAGACCGGTCAGGTGAAGCACCTCAAGCAGGTCGCCTGCGACGACGCCGGCCGGGTGCTGAACCCGATGCTGCTCGAGGGCCAGATCCACGGCGGCGTCGCCCAGGGCACCGCCCAGGCGCTGCTCGAGGAAGTGCGCTACGACAGCGACGGCAACCCCATCACGTCGAACCTCGCCGACTACGCCATGATCTCGGCCGCCGAACTCGGCGACATCGAGGTAGTGCACATGGAGACGCCCACGTTCATCAACGCACTGGGCGCCAAGGGCATCGGCGAGAGCGGCACCATCGGCTCCACCCCTGCGGTGCAGTCGGCCGTCATCGACGCCGTCAGCCACCTCGGCGTGCGCCACATCGACATGCCCACCACCGCCGAGCCCGTGTGACGGGCCATCGCTGCCGCCCAGGGCTGATCCGCCCACTCCACGCCATGCGAGGCCGCGGTCGCCGTTGCTTGTAGTGTGCAACGGATGACCGCAACCGACTCCCCCATCGTCGCGTCCGGTCTCGTCCGCCACTTCGGCTCCGACGGTTCGCTGGTGCGTGCCGTCGACGGTGTCGACCTCGAAGTGCACCAGGGCGAGATCTTCGGACTCCTCGGCCCGAACGGCTCGGGTAAGAGCACCACCGTGCGCATGCTCACCACCCTGCTGCGTCCCACCGACGGTTCGGCCCGCGTGGCCGGATTCGATGTGGTGCGCCAAGCCGACAACGTGCGCCGCAGCATCGGCGTCGCCCTGCAGGACGCCGCCATCGACCCGTTGATGACCGGCAACGAACTGCTCGAGCTGCAGGCCGTGCTGTACGGCATCGCCCCAGCAGCGGTGCGTCGCCGCGCCGACGAATTGCTCGAGCGGGTGGGCCTCACCGCCGCAGCCGATCGCCGGGTGGGCACCTACTCCGGCGGTATGCGCCGCCGCCTCGACCTGGCGCTGTCGCTCATCCACCAGCCAACCGTGTTGTTCCTCGACGAACCCACCACCGGCCTCGACCCGATGAGCCGCATCACGCTGTGGGAGGAGGTGCGCCGCCTCAACCAGGAGGGCACCACCGTGCTGCTCACGACGCAGTACCTCGAGGAGGCCGACCAGCTGGCCGATCGGGTGGCCATCATCGACCACGGCAAGATCGTCACGCTGGGCACCCCCACCGAACTGAAAGCCGAAGTGGGTGCCCCCACCCTGCAGATCTAGGTCACGCTGGCCGAGGCCGACGGGGCGAAGACGGTTCTGGCCCGCTTCGGTGAACTGCGGCCCACGGCGGAAGGCACCCTGGGCGTCGGCCTGCTCGGCGGCGCCAGCCAGGTGACCGAGGTGGTGCGCGCGCTCGACGACGCCGGCATCGCCATCCACCACCTCGAACTGAACGAGCCCAGCCTCGACGACGTGTTCGCCGAGGCCACGGGCCACCGACTCGAGGGCGACGATGGTGGCAATGCGCCGGCGACCGACGACGCCCCGGCCGAGGGCGGCAAGCGACGCCGGCGGGGTCGGCGATGACCGCCGTGACAGCACCGGTGGGTGCAGCCGCCCCGGCACGGAGCGGTTCGTTCTGGCGCCAGACCGCAGCCATGTCGCGCCGCTCCATCCTGGCGTTCGTCCGTCAGCCGGCGCTCGTCATCCCCTCGCTCATCTTCCCGCTGTTCTTCGCCGCGCTGGGTTCGTCATCGTTCAGCAAGGCCACGTCGCTCCCAGGCTTTCCCGAGGTCGACTCGTTCCTCGACTTCTCGCTCGCCGGCAGCATCGTGCAGGGCGTGCTGTTCGGCAGCGTCACGGGCGGCGCTGCGCTGGCCACCGACATCGAGGCGGGGTTCTTCGACCGCCTGCTCGCCTCGCCCACCTCGCGGGTGGGCATCCTGCTCGGTCGGCTCGCCGGTGCCGCCGCCTTCGGGGCCTTCCAGACCGTGTTCTTCATCGTCGTGCTGATGCCCTTTGGAGTGAGCATCAAGTCGGGCGTCGTCGGCTTCGTCGCCATCGTGCTGTCGGGCGCACTCACCGGCATGGCCTTCGGCGGATTCGCAGCCGCGATGGGGTTGAAGACCGGCTCGTCCGAGGCGGTGCAGGGCAGCTTCCCTCTGCTGTTCATCGCCTTGTTCCTGTCGAGCGCGTTCTTCCCGCGCGAGACGATGACCGGCGTGTACGGACAGATCGCCGATCTCAACCCGATCTCGTACCTCGTCGAGGGCATCCGTGGCCTGACGATCGAGTCGCTCTCGGCCGCCAACCTCGCCGAGGCGCTGCTCATCCCGGTGGTCATCGGCATCGTCTCGATCGGCATCGCCCTGCGGGCACTCAACGGTCGACTGGCGGCACGATGACCACCACCGCGGTCACCTCCACCGCCTACGACAGCGAGCAGGCGCCCGGCGGCACGCTGGTGCGCTCGTCGTGGGTCATCGCCATTCGTGGTCTGCGCTCCATCCGTCGCCTGCCGTCGGCCTTCATCCCCTCGCTGGTGATGCCCATCTTCCAGGCGGTTGCGTTCAGCGGCACCTTCTACGCCATCACGAAGGTGCCCGGCTTCCCCACCGACAAGGCCATCAACTGGTTCCTACCCCTTGGCTGCCTGATGGGTGCCGGGTTCGCAGGTGTGGGCCTCGGCTTCAGCACCGTGCGCGACCTCGAGACCGGGTTCTACGACCGGTTGCGCATGGCGCCGTCGCCAGGCTTCACGCAGATCCTCGGT
>JBAXSU010000136.1:0-9628 GCA_037130535.1 Actinomycetota bacterium | reverse complement strand
CCGCATCAAGTGGGCGAGGGGGGACTTGAACCCCCACATCCTTTCGAATACTGGCACCTGAAGCCAGCGCGTCTGCCATTTCGCCACTCGCCCGAGTGAAGACCGGAAGTTTACCAACTCGCGCAAGGCAGCCCAACACGCCGGCGGCACCCGCGCCCCCACGGCCGACAGCCGGCCGTGCCACACCGGCAGTAGCATTCCGAAAACTATGGGTCTGCAGTCCGTTGAGCAGGCGCTGGAGCGTATGGTCGAGAACGTGTTCTCGCGTTCCTCCCGCACCACCCTCCGCCCCGTCGAGCTCGGCCGCCGTCTGCTGCGCGATATCGACGACCATCGCAGCGTCGATGTGAATGGCCGCCGCATCGTCCCCAACGCCTTCACCTTCTATCTCAGCCCCGCCGATCACGCCGGCTTCAAAGACATCGACTCGGCGCTGCGCCACGAACTCACCGAGGCTGCCCGCGAGTACGCCCGCGACGAGGGCTACCACTTCGTCGGCCCGGTCTCGATCGCGTTCGAGGTCGACAACAACCTCAAGCCGGGTCGCTTCGGCATCTTCTCGCACCTCCGCGAAGCCCCGCTCGCAGCGCCCGTCGTACCGGCACCCGCACCCGCAGCCGCAGTCGCGCCGGCTCCCGCACCCGTGGCCCAGGCTCCCGTGGCACCGCTCGCACCCGCCGTGCCGGCCGCCACGGAGATGCCGCTGCCCGGCTTCACCATCACCCCCGCCATCGACGACGTCCCAGTGCCGGCAGTCGCCGCTGTGCCCGCAGCAGCCGCCGCCGCGCCCGTCGCCCCGGTGCTGCACAGTGCACCGGCCACCATCGTGCTGCCGTCGGGCCAACGCCTCGCCGTCACCGCCCACGCCATCACCATCGGCCGCCTGCCCGAGTGCACCATCGTGCTGAACGACCCGAACACCAGCCGCCGCCACGCCGAGATCCGGCGCGGCCTGCAGGACACCACCGTCGTCGACCTCGGCTCCACCAACGGCACCAAGGTGAACGGTCAGCGCATCACCGGCGAGCACACGCTGGCCGCAGGCGACATCATCACCGTGGGCAACACGCACCTGCGCTTCGAGGCGTCGTAACGCACGCCGGATGAGCGACTCGCTGCTCGGAATCCTCAAGATCGCGTTTCTCGCGTTGCTGTACCTGTTCTTCGCCCGCGTGCTGTGGGCCGTGTGGAGCGAGGTGCGCGGCCCGCGAGTGGGCCGCACACCCGTCGAGGCCGACGCCGGTACCGCCACCGCACCACGGCCAGGCATCGACCCGGTGCCACCCACCAAAGCCCGCCGCAGGCGCGGCACCGTCACCAAACTCGTCGTGCAACAGCCCCGCGAACGCAAGGGCGCCACCTTCGTGGTGGGTACCGAGATCACCATCGGCCGCAGCCCCACCGCCACGATCTCCATCCAGGACGACGCCTTCGTGTCCACCGTGCACGCCCGCCTGTTCCAGACCGAGGACGGCACGATGGTGGAAGACATCGGCTCCACCAACGGCAGCTACCTGAACGGCGGCCGACTGGTGGGCGCCCTGCCCATCACCAAAGGCGACCGACTGCAGATCGGCTCCACCGTGCTGGAGGCCCAATGAGCGAGATGCTGCGCTGGGGCGCCGCCACCGACACCGGCCGCGTGCGCGAAGCCAACGAAGACGCGTACCTCGCCGAACCGCTCGTGTTCGCGGTGGCCGACGGGATGGGTGGCCACCAGGCCGGCGAAGTGGCCAGCGCGATGGCCGCCGACGTGCTACGCGATCGCCTCGCCACTGGCGCACCCAGCACCGAGGTGATGGAGGCCGCCGTGGTGGAGGCCAACGCCGCCATCTTCCAGACCGCCCGCCGCAACAGCGCGCAGATGGGGATGGGCACCACCCTCACCGCGCTCGCCGTGGTGCCCGCCACCGACAGCACCCCCACCCAACTCGCACTCGCCAACGTCGGCGACAGCCGCACCTACGTGCTGGCCCACGGCCACCTCCGCCGCGCCACCATCGACCACAGCTACGTACAGGAACTGCTGGCCACCGGCCACATCACCGAAGACGAAGCCCGCCACCACCCGCGCCGCAACATCGTCACCCGCGCCCTCGGCATCGAACCCAGCGTGCGCGTCGACTCGTGGCTGCTGCCCCTCGTGCGCGGCGAGCGCTACATCCTGTGCAGCGACGGCCTGGTCGACGAGGTCGACGACGACAGCATCGCCGCCATCGCCCGCCAGCACGACGACCCGCAGGTGGCGGCTCAGCAACTCGTCGACGCGGCACTGGCCAACGGCGGCCGCGACAACGTGACCGTCGTGGTGGTCGACATACTGGAAGGCGACGAACCCGCGCCAGCCGCCACACCCGACGAACTCGCCGCTGCGCTGGCCGCCGACCTGGCTGCTGGCATCGTCGCCGGCAGCGACGCGCCGCCCGCACCCACCCTCGGCACGCCCATCATCGGCGGTGTCGCCGCCGACCCGGTGGTACCTGTCGCCACGGCAACCCCCACCTCGCTGCGCACCCGGCAGATCACCGGCCGCACCTTGTTGTTCCTGCTGCTCGTCGCCGTCGTGCTCACCGTCATCATCACCCTCATCGCCGTGGCCGTCAGCAGCACCGACACCCCCACGCCCACCAGCACCGTGCCCAGCACCGTGCTCGTCACCTCGACGACGACCCCGCTGACCACCCTCGCCCCATGAGCACCTCGTCACCGATCGCGGCAGCGCGTCGGGGCACCGAGTTGGGCCTCGTCGTGATGGCCGGTGTGGTCACCGCCATCGCCTACACCCTCGCCTCACTGGGCAAGAACGCCGAGATCCCGCCCATCATCGTGCCGTTCCTCATCGCCCTGCTGGGCCTGCTCCTGCTGGCCCACCTCGCCACCCGCCTGCTGGCCAGCGGCGCCGAGCCCACCCTGCTCCCCCTCGCCGCGCTGCTGCATGGCATCGGCTATGTGATGATCACCCGGCTCGACGACCGCCTCGCCGGCCTGCAGACCACGTGGAGTCTCATCGCCGTCGGCGCCTACATCGCCACCCTCGTCGTCGTCCAACGCCCGTCCGACCTCGCCCGCTACAAGTGGACCTTCTTCGCCCTCGGCGCCGTCCTGCTGCTGCTCCCTCTCGTGCCCGGCATCGGCCGCACGTTCGGCGGCGCGCGCATCTGGGTGAGCATCGGCCCGATCAACTTCCAGCCCGGCGAATTCGCCAAGTTGTGCCTTGCGCTGTTCTTCGCCGGGTACCTCGCCGAACGCCGCGAGCTCATCGCCACCGGCACCTGGAAGGTGGGCCCGTTCCGCCTGCCCGAACCACGCCACCTGTTCCCCATCCTGCTCGCCTGGGGCTTTTCGGTGATCGTGATGGTGGGCCTGAAAGACCTCGGTGCCAGCCTGCTGTTCTTCGCGATGTTCGTCGTGATGCTGTGGGTGGCCACCGAGCGGGCCAGCTTCCTAGTCATCGGCGGCGTGCTGTTCGCCGGCGCCGCGTTCGTGGCGTGGAAGACGTTCGCCAACGTGCAGACCCGCGTCACCATTTGGCGCGACCCGTGGCCCTACTACGAGGGCCGCGGCTACCAGATCGTCCAGTCGATGTTCGCCTTGGCCAACGGCGGCGTGGGCGGCACCGGCCTCGGCCTCGGCAGCCCCAACAAGATCCCCGAGGTGAAGAACGACTTCATCTTCGCCGCCATCGGTGAAGAGCTCGGCCTCGTCGGCGCCACGGGCATCCTCATCGCCTTTCTGCTCATCATCGGCGCCGGTCTGCGCATCGCCATCCGCGCCGAACGCCCCTTCGAGAAGATCCTCGCCACCGGCCTCACCGCCATCATCGGCATCCAGGCGTTCATCATCATCGGCGGTGTCATCAGGGTGGTGCCGCTCACCGGCATCACCCTGCCGTTCGTCAGTTACGGCGGCTCGAGCCTGCTCGCCAACTACATCATCTTGGCGCTACTGGTGCGCATCAGCGACTCCACCGCCCGCCAGCTCGGCGAGGTGCCCGACACGCTCAGTGTCGGCGAGCGACTGGAAGCACGCAGTGCCCGCCGGCTCGAGCGCCGCACCCGACGACGCGCCGCGAAGGCGGCGCGATGAACGCCAAGATCCGCCACCTCGCCATCGGCCTGATCGTCTGCTACGTCGCCCTGTTCGTGCAGTTGAACGTGCTGCAGGTGGGCAAGGAGGAGGCGCTCACCACCGACCCGCGCAACAACCGCCAGACCATCCGCGACTTCAATCGGCCCCGCGGCCCCATCGTCACCGCCGACGGTGTGGTGGTGGCTCGCAACGTGCCCGTCACCGACCCCGACGACGAGTTCATCTACCAGCGCGAGTACCCCACCGGCGACCTGTTCGCGAACGTCACCGGCTACTACACCTTCAGCTACGGCAGCACGCAGGTCGAGCGCATCAAGGGCGACGTGCTGATGGGCACCACCGCTGCACAGCAGATCCAGGGCATCCCCAACATCCTCGACAAGCCCGACACCACCGGCTCGGTGGTGCTGACCCTGCGCGCCGACGCCCAGCTCGTGGCAGCCCAGGCGCTGGCCGGCCGCGAGGGCACCGTGGTGGTGATGGAGCCCTCCACCGGCGCCGTGCTGGCGATGTTCAGCAACCCCACTTACGACCCCAACCTCGTCGCCGTGCACAACTCGAGCGAGGCCGGCGATGTGCTCGACTTCCTGAACAACTACCCCGGCAAGCCGCTGCTGGCCAACGCCTACCAAGAGCGCTACATGCCCGGCTCGAGCTTCAAGGTCATCACCACTGCCACCGCCCTCGAAGCCGGCGTCACCACCATGGACCGTGTCTTCCCGGTGGTGAGTGAGTACGTGCCACCGCAGACCACCGACCCCATCCAGAACTACGGCGGCAAAAAGTGCGGCGGCACGATGGCCGAGGTGTTCTACCGGAGTTGCAACACACCGTTCGCCGGGATGGCCATCGAGCTCGGCCCCGAACGCATGGTGGCCGGCACCCAGCGCTGGGGCATCGGCGAGAAACTGCCGTTCGACCTGCCGGGTGCAGTCGCCAGCAGTTTCGGCCAGGTGGCCGACTTCACCGACAACCTCCCGCTGCTCGCCATCGGCGGCTTCGGCCAGGGCAACGACACGATGGTGCCGCTGCACATGGCGATGGTGGCCGCCACCATCGCCAACCAGGGCCGGATGATGACGCCCTACACCGTCGACGCGACGTTGTACCACGACGGCCGCGTGCTGCAGCGCACCACCCCGTCGGTGTGGAAGACCCCGATCACCACCACCACCGCAGCGCAACTCACCAGCATGATGATCGAGGTGGTGAACAAGGGCACCGGCAAGCCGATGCAACTGGCCAACGGCATCCAGGCTGCGGCGAAGACCGGCACCGCCCAGTTGAACGCAGCGGGCGAACCGGAACGTTCGCACGCATGGATCATCGGCTTCGCTCCCGCCGAGGCCCCGCGCTACGCCATCGCCGTCATGCTGAAAGGCACCAACGACGAGATCAGTGCCGGCACCGGCGGCAAGCTGGCCGGCCCGATCGCCAAACAGGTGCTCGACTACCTGCTCGGCACCGAAGCCACCACCAACCCGGCCGCGCAACCGTGAACGGCCTGACCTGGGTATCCTTCGCCCACCATTCTCTGGGCGGCGCTCGTCCGCGAAGTAGGCAATCGTGACCGACAACAACGAACGGATCGTGCTGAACGAGCGCTACGTGATCCTCAACCGGATCGGGCGCGGCGGCATGGCCGACGTGTTCCTCGCACGCGACCAGTTGCTCGACCGGCCTGTCGCCATCAAGGTGCTGTTCCCCGAGTTCGCCACCGACCCCAACTTCGTCGAACGCTTCCGCCGCGAGGCGCAGGCCGCCGCCAACCTCAACCACCCCAACATCGTCAGCGTCTACGACTGGGGCAAGTACTCGAACACCTACTTCATGGCGATGGAGTACGTGCAGGGCCGCACCCTCGCCGACATCCTGCGCGCCAACGGCCGCATCAGCTCGGTGCAGGCCGCCGAGATCGCCAGCGAGGTGTCGGCTGCGCTCGGCTTCGCCCACCGCAACGGTGTGGTGCACCGCGACATCAAGCCCGCCAACATCCTCATCGGCTCGGCCGGCCAGGTGAAGGTGGCCGACTTCGGCATCGCCCGCGCGATGAACGCCCCCACCGAGGCCAACCTCACCCAGGTCGGGTCGGTGATGGGTACCGCCACCTACTTCTCGCCCGAGCAGGCCCAAGGCGCCCAGCCCGACCCGCGCAGCGACCTGTACTCGCTCGGCATCGTGCTGTACGAGATGGTGGCCGGCAGGCCGCCCTTCAGTGGCGACAACCCGGTGGGTATCGCCTACAAGCAGGTGCACGACGCGCCCCAGCCGCTGAACCAGATCATCGCCGACATCCCCAAGCCGTTCGAGGCCATCGTCGCCAAGTTGCTCGCCAAGAACCCGGCGATGCGCTATCCCGACGCCGAGGCCCTCCGCGCCGACCTGCGCCGCTTCCGCGCCGGCGAACCCGTGCAGGCGCTGGCAGCCATCACTCCACCCGCCGCCACCGTCGCCATGCCCGCACAAGCACCCGGGCAGGCAGGGGGCCAGGCCGCGTACCAGGCCGCCGCGACGATGCAGCGCACCACCGCCATGCCCCAGCAGCAGTACCAGCAGGCCTACGTGCCACCGCCGCGCAACCGCAACGGGCTGTACGCGGCCCTCGGTTTCCTGGTGGTGGTCGGCCTCGTCGTGGGCGGCATCTTCCTCTACAACACCCTCACCAAGGACGACGGAGGCACCCTCACCACCGTCACCGCCGTGGTACCCAACGTGGTGGGCCTCGATTACGAGGTGGCCAGCAAAACCCTCAGCGATGCCGGCCTGTCGATCGAACCCGTTGCGCTCGAGAACGCCGAGGTACCCGAGAACCAGGTGTACCAGACCGACCCGCCGTCCAACACCGTGGTGCAACAGGGCACGGTCGTGAAGGTGTTCTTCAACCCACCCAAGCAGCCCATGCCTGTCCCCGAGGTGACCGGCCAGAACCTCGAAGAAGCCAAGCGCATCATCACCGAGGCCGGTTTCGTCGTAGGTGCCATCACCTCCGAGACATCCGATCAACCGAAGGACACGGTGCTGCGCACCGATCCGGTGGCCACCACGTCGCTGAAGGTCGGCTCACCCGTGGCCATCGTGCTGTCGGGCGGCCCCAACACCCAGTCCATCCCCGATGTCGCCAACCAGCAGGTGGCCGCCGCCACCGCCACGCTGCAGGGCGCACCGTTCGCCTTCGTCGTCACTGCCAAGACCGAGGCCAGCCCCACCGTGGCGAAAGATCTCGTCATCCGCACCGAGCCCGCTGCGGGTGGGCAACTGGCCGTCGGTGGCGCCATCACCCTCATCGTGTCGAGCGGACCCGAACAGATCACGGTCGATGCCGTGGTCGGCCTCACGGAAGCCGTTGCCCGCACCACCATCACCGGTAAGGGTCTGCAGGTGAACGTCACCTATGTCAATGTGCCCTCGGGCGATGCCAATGACGGTCTGGTCATCTCGCAAAGCATCCCACCGGGCACCAAGGTCGACCCAGCCGCGATGATCGGCTTGCAGGTGGGTCGGGCCGTGGCGCCACCGAGCACATCCACCAGCAGCACGACGACCACGACCACGACCACCACCACGACGACCACGACCACGACCACCTTGCCGCCCGGGCCCTGAGCCGGTGCAGGCGAGGACGCAACGCCTGCGTCAGTGGGCAGGCACGCGGTCGAGGAAGTGCAGCAGCAAATCGTGGCCTGAGACGGTGAGGATGCTCTCGGGGTGGAACTGCACACCCTCCACTGGCAGCGTGCGGTGCCGCACCCCCATGACGATGCCGTCGCCAGTGGTGGCGGTCACCTCCAGGCAGTCGGGCATCGTGGCCGGATCGATCACGAGGCTGTGGTACCGGGTTGCGGTGAGCGGCGACGGCAGCCCGGCGAACACGCCGAGACCGTGGTGCACTACAGCCGAGGTCTTGCCGTGCATGAGGTGCGGCGCGCGCACCACCGACGCTCCGAAGACATGCCCGATCGCCTGATGGCCGAGGCATACGCCGAACACCGGCACGTCGCGCTCGGCGAAAGCCAGGATTGCCGGGCAGATGATGCCTGCGTCCTCGGGCCGGCCCGGACCGGGCGACACCAACACGGCATCGGGCCGCAGGGCGAGCGCCTCGTCGACCGTCGGTTCGTCGTTGCGCACCACGATGGGCTCGGCACCGAGTTCGCCCAGGTACTGCACGAGGTTGTAGACGAAACTGTCGTAGCTGTCGATCACGAGGACGCGCGGGCCGGGCACATTCACAGCGTAGACTCACGTCCCGTGCCGCCTCCCAAGAGAACGACGTCGGGCCGAGTGACTCCGAAGGGCACGACGCCCGGTTCGCGCCCCGCCCCCAGCCCCGAGCACCACCCGTCAGCGTCGTCGCGGTACACCCCGCCCACGCCGGCTTCCACGCACGAGAGCCCGCGCTGGGTGCCCATCTTGATGGCCGTGCTCATCGGCCTCGGCGCCCTCACGATCTTGTTGCGCTACATCGTGTGGACCGACTCGAACCTGCCCGTGCTCATCGGTCTGGGGTTCCTGCTCGGCGGCCTGTACACCGCCACCAAGTGGCGCTAGCGACTTACATCGCTGTCATTCGATCACAAAGTTGTCCACAGCCTGTGGATATCAGTCGAAGAGCGGGGCCATGATGTTCATGTCCTCGAGGCAGTGACGCGGCGGGGGAGGATCCTCGTCGGGGGCGAGTGTCAACTTGATCTCCAATCCGCAGACACTGCACCGATACCGCACGTTCACCCTCCGCATCTCTCCGGCCGGTGGCGGGGGAGGAATGGGGGTCGTCATGCTCCGCAGCATCCCGAATCCGGCTTTCCACAGGCCGACGCCCATGAGGATGCCCACAGCCACCCAGATGACGGTCGAGAAGGCAGGCATGTGGACATCCTACCGATGCGGGTGTCGGACCCGGATCCGGCCGGGGGCTCGGCGGCTCAGCCGAGACGCTCGATGATGGTGGCGTTGGCCATGCCGCCGCCCTCGCACATGGTCTGCAGGCCGTAGCGGCCGCCCGTGCGCTCGAGTTCGTTCAGCAGGCTGGTCATCAGGCGGGCACCCGATGCGCCGAGCGGGTGGCCGAGGGCGATGGCGCCGCCGTTCACGTTCACCGTGCTCATGTCGGGGTGCAGTTCCTTCTCCCATGCCAGCACGACCGAGGCGAAGGCCTCGTTGATCTCGGTGAGGTCGATGTCGTCCATGGTGAGCCCCGCCTTGGCGAGGGCCTTGATGGTGGCCGGGATGGGTGCGGTGAGCATCAGGCGAGGGTCGTCGCCGGCCAGGGCGAAGCTCACGAACCGGGCGCGGGGCGTCAGGCCGAGCTGCTGGGCCTTCTCTTCGCTCATGATCAGCAGCGCCGAGGCGCCGTCGGTGATCTGCGACGAGTTGCCGGCCGTCACGCGGCCGCCTTCCTCCTCGGGCTTGAACGCCGGCTTCAGCGCCGCCAGCGACTCACGGGTGGTCTCGCGCAGGCCTTCGTCGACCGTCATCAGCCGACCGTCGGCGCCCACCACGGGCACGATCTGGGTGGCGAAGCGACCTTCGTCGGTGGCCT
>JBAXSU010000135.1:0-9630 GCA_037130535.1 Actinomycetota bacterium | reverse complement strand
CCACCCGGGTGACCAGGCTCGTGCCTCGCGGGCAACTCGTCGGCATCGTCGCGGATCCCTTGCCCTGCTCGTTCGGGCCGGTGCAGGCGAAGCGGATGTGGGTGGCGTCGCCGGCGACCATCTTCAAGCCGTTCGGCGGTGCGACGATGGTGGATGCCTGGCGACCGCCGACGAGGTAGTAGACGCTCGACCGGATGGGCTGCACGGCCACGCCGTTGCGCTGCAGGGTGGGCACCCAGTAGGCAGAGTGGTCGGCGGCCTCGTTGCACGTGGTGGGGCTGGCCATCAACGTCTCGAAGGTGGTGTTGGCGTTGGTGGTAGTGGCGCCGAAGAAGGTGTGGTCGTGTGAGGCGCCTGCCTGCCCGGGCTTCACGATCGGGTCGTCCATCGCCGTGTGCGAGAAGCCGCAACTCACCACGAACCGACCAGTACGCGGTTCGTTACCCGTGTTGGCCAGTTCTGTCGCCGGGTCGGCCGGTGCCCTCGAGGTGTCGGCCGGTGGGGGCGTGGGCTTGGGCTTGGCAGCCAGATCGGCAGACGCGATTGCCGGCGAGGCAACGGCGATCGCGCCGGCCAGGCCGATGACTGCGAGGGTGATGCGACGGTTCATGAGACTCCTTGTCGAAACGGTGAGCCGCTCAGCATGGAGTGAGAAGGTAAGAGCCGTCTCTGAACGCGGTGAGAGATGCGGTAAGAGTGCCTCAGTGAACGGTCAAGGCACCCACCTGGCGTCAGCGTGGCGAGCGGCGGCGACCCGACGAGGGGGCACCGCTGCGGCGCGGGCCGCCGGCAGCGGGCTTCGCCGACGAACGGTTCGGGCCCCGATGGCGCGACGGCTGCGGGGCCGGCTCGGCAGCGGCAGCGGGTGAGGGCTTCACCTTCGGTGCAGTGGGGCCGACGAGTTCGGCGATCAGCGGGTGCGCTGCGTTCACCTGTGTGATGGTGGGCTCGATGGCCGCGGCGCGGGTGAGCGAGCGCACATCCTTGCGCTGGTCGGGGGTCATGATGGTGATGACTACGCCGCTGGCACCGGCGCGGGCGGTACGGCCCGAGCGGTGCAGGTAGGCCTTGTGCTCGGCGGGCGGGTCGACGTGCACCACGAGGGCGATCTCGTCGACGTGGATGCCGCGGGCGGCGATGTCGGTGGCCACGAGTACACGCGTCGAGCCGGCAGAGAACGCCGACAGGCTGCGCTCGCGGGCCGCCTGCGAGAGGTTGCCGTGCAGTTCCACCGCGGGGATGCCGGCGGTGGAGAGCTGCTTGGCGAGCTTCTTCGCGCCGTGCTTGGTGCGGGTGAACAGCAGCGCGCGGTCGCGGCCCGAGGCCAGCGCGGTGACGACGGCCAACTTGTCGCCGGCCTCAGTGGCGAGCACGTGGTGGGTCATCGTGCCCACCGACGACACCTCGGGGTCGACCGAGTGCACCACGGGGTCGACGAGGTAGCGGCGCACGAGGCCGTCGATGCCGTTGTCGAGCGTGGCCGAGAACAACAGGCGCTGCGTGCCGGCGGGTGTGGCGTCGAGCAGGCGCTTCACCGCGGGCAAGAAGCCGAGGTCGGCCATGTGGTCGGCCTCATCGAGGACGGTGACCTCGACCTGATCGAGGCGGCAGTGCCGCTGGGCGATGAGGTCTTCAAGGCGACCCGGGCACGCGACGACGATGTCGACACCCTGGCGCAGGGCGTTCACCTGCGGGTTCTGGCCTACGCCGCCGTACACCGTGGTGACACGCAGCGACATCGCCGCAGCAAGCGGGGTGATGGTGGCCGCAACCTGGTTGGCGAGTTCGCGGGTGGGGACGAGTACCAGGGCGCGAGGCTTGCCGGCCTGGCGGCGGCGACCCGAGGCGGCGAGCGCAGCGACGGTGGGCAAGGCGAAGGCAATGGTCTTGCCGCTGCCGGTCTTGCCGCGGCCCAGTACGTCGCGGCCCGCGAGCGAATCGGGCAGGGTGGCCGTCTGGATGGGGAAGGCCGAGGTGACGCCGTCGCGAGCGAGTGAGTCGACCAGCGGGGCGGGCACGCCGAGCGTGCGGAAATCGGTGGACGCGCCGGCAGACGGCGCGGGGCGCGAGGCGCCCGGCAGGAGGGTGGAAGGCATGGGGGGTCTTTCGTGTTCGGTGGCCGGATGATGCACGGACTACCGCTGCACTCGACCGCGGGTTGCGTACATCGCAACACCGCCAGCGGGCGACGCTATCGGCGGATCACGCGATGCGGGCACCGGCCCGCACCGCGGTCAGAGCTTCTTGCCCGGATTCAGCATGCCGTCGGGGTCGAGGGTGGCCTTCAGGCGGCGCTGCAGGGCCAGGTGCACCGGGTCGATCTCTTGGGCGATGAATGCCCGCTTCAAGGTGCCCACTCCGTGTTCGGCGGCAAGGGTGCCGCCGAGTCGGAGGGCCAGATCGATGATGTCGGTGAAGGCGGCGCGCATGCGTGCCACCTCGTCGGCGTCGTTGCCGTCGAACACGAACAGCGGGTGCATGTTGCCGTCGCCCGCATGACCGATGGTGGGCAGCGCCACCCTGTGCCGCTCGCCGATCTCGATGATGCCGGCGAGCAGTTCGGGCAGGCGCTCGCGGGGAACGGCCACGTCTTCGGGCAGCATTGCCTTACCCAGGCGTTCGAATGCCGGCCACACGCGTCGGCGTACCTCGATGAACATGTCGCCCTCGGCGGGGTCGGCCACGTGGTACACCTCGGTGGCGCCAGCGGCGCGGCACAGCGCGGCGATCTCGCCGATCGCGGCCTCGGCGCGGTCGCCGGCGGTCTGGATGAGCAGCAGGCAGGCGGCGCTGGTGTCGAGCCCCATGTTGAACACGGTGTCGACCTGGCGCAGCGAGGCCTGGTCGATGATCTCCATCAACGACGGCTCGTAGCCGTTGCGGAAGATCTCGAGGATCGCGGTGCCGGCGTGCGGCAGTTCGTCGAAGTAGGCGATGGCCGTGCACGGCGGCGGGGGCGTAGGAATCAGTTTCACCGTCACCTCGGTGATCACCCCGAGGATGCCCTCCGAGCCGACGAACAGGCCGGTGAGGTCGAGGCCGGTGGAGTTCTTCAGGGTGTGCCGTCCGGTACGGACCACGTCGCCATCGGCCAGCACCACCTCCAGACCGATCACGTAGTCGCGGGTGACGCCGTAGCGCACACAGCACAGGCCACCTGCGTTGGTGGCGACGTTGCCGCCCATCGACGAGATCTCGAAGCTGGCCGGATCGGGTGGGTAGAACAGTCCGTGTTCGGCGACGGCGCGCTTCAACTCGCCGTTCAACACGCCGGGTTGCACCCTCGCCATGCGGTTGGCGGTGTCGATGGCGAGAATGCGGTCCATCCGGTGCAGCGACAGCACCAGGCATTCGTCGACAGCATTCGCCCCGCCCGTCAGGCCGCTGCCTGCGCCACGGGCGACGACCGGAGCACCGACGGCCCGTGCAGCGGCCAGAGCGGCCACCACCTCGTCGGTCGAGCGCGGCATCACCAGGACCGCTGCAGTGCCGGGCCGCTCGAAGATGGCCCGATCCTGCGCATAGGCGGCCACCACGTCGGGGTCGGCCTCGATGCACTCGCCGGGTAGGCGCGCCTGCAGTTCGTCGAGCAGTGTCATGCGTTGGCTGGGGCGGCGGCAGGGGCGGCGGGCGCGGCGAGCGTGGGCACGATGCGGCTGACGATCATGGCGATCACCGCCGACATCAAGATGAGCGGGGCCATGCCCTCGAACGAGGTGCCCAGGATGAGGGCGACCAGTACGACGCTGGTGACGGGCAGCGAGCACGCCACCACCGTCGCCGCGGTCATGCCGATGGCGATACCGGGCAGCGTGCCCAGTCCGGGCAGGTGGCCCAGCACCACGCCGGCCGCGGCGCCGATGAGCAGCGCCGGGAAGATGAGGCCACCGCGGAAGGCAGTCATCGACAGCACGTAGGCGACGGCCTTCAGCACGACGAGGGCCACCAGCGCGCTGGTGGCGAATGACGCCGGCTCGGTGATGACCTCGCCGAGCAGTTCGTGACCCGACGAGAGCACCTCGTAGAGCGTGCGATCGGTGAGCACGGAGTACAGCACCGCAGCGGCGGCGATGAGTGCACCGGCGGCGACCGACATCGGCACCACGTTGGCGGTGAGCCGTGGCGCGATGCGCTTGCCGATCGGGCGGATCTGGGCCATCACTGCCGCGACGACGGCGGCGAGCGGCAGGCACCACAGCAGGTCGGCCAGGTCGGGCCGCACCGCGCCGGCGATGTCGCCCACGGCGAGTCCGCCCATGCTGACGCCGTCGAAGCGGCCGAGGCCCGAGAACATCAGCGCTGCGGTGCCGCCCGACGCCATGGCCGGCAGCAGCGCTGCGCTGAGTGGCACCACACCGGTGAGCGCCACCATCTCGACCACCAGCACGAGGGCCACCACCGGGCTGCCGAAGATGGCGGCCACGGCAGCGGTCTGCGCGGCGATCGACACCACTATCAGGGTGGTGGGGTCTTGTGATCTGCCCATGCGCCGATTGGCGAGCACACCGATGCCCGAGCCGATGGCCAACAGCGGGCCCTCGGGCCCCACGACGGCTGCCGCGGCGAGGCTGACCAGCGCGGCCAGCACCACACCTGGCACGTGTGACGGGTCGGTGGGGGCGACTCCCATCCCGTCGGCGGGCAGGTGGCCGCCGTGACCGGGCATCGACTTCACCACCAGGCCCACCAGCAGGCCGGCGACAGGCAGCACGATGAACGGCCACCAGTGCGGGATCTCGTCGTGGCCGGCGTGTTCGGGCAGCGTCTCCCACAGCCAGGTGCCGAGCTTCGCTGCAGCAACGGAGAAGGCGAATGCCGCGAGCGACACCGGGACGCCGAGCGCGGCGCCCAGTAGGACGGGTCGGAGCTGAGCGGCGCGAGATGCGGGTGGAGCGGGTGCGGTGCTGGGTGTGTTCATAGGAGCCCGTGGGCGTCGCGACTGTAGACCGAGGCCACCGCGAGGTCGGTGGGTTTGGTCGCCACGATCGTCGGTGGCCCGTCCGCCCGAAGGGCGATGAGCGCATCGAACCGGTGCATCGTCGTGCCGTTGGCGTCGGCCGTGCCACCGAGCAGCACCACGGCCACGTCGTCGGCGCTGGGCGCGTAGACGTCGCCCGATGCGAGATGCACTCGGCGCAGCGCGCCGGTGGCCAGGTTGCGGCGAACCATCAGGTTCAGGTCGTTGATCGGCCCGCCCAGCAGGCGGCAGGTGGTGACGGCCTCACCGGCGAACGGTAGCGGTGGCTCGCCGGACCGAACGATGTGGGTGGTGCCGTCGACGGTGAGCGCCATCCCGTCGCCGTGGGCGACGAGGATGTGGCGATCGATACCGGGCAGCGACGAGAACGGACCGTCGGTCTCGACGTCGGCGATGCTGAGCCGCCAGTGCCACGCGCCGGCGCTTCTTGGGCCGGTGGCCACCTCGGCGGTGGTGCCGCCGCCGTTCGCCCATGGCATCCGGCGGTGCCCGGTGGCGGGCAGGTGGAGCCAGCTGTTCAGCACGACTCGGGGTAGTGCAGGCGCACGTTCTCGGGATAACTGCGCACGTAGTAGTTCCACAGCTGTTCGCCGAACACCGGTGCCGACTCGCCGATGGTGCCTGAGGCGCCCGCGAGCAGTTCGTCGCGCTTGGCCATGAACCCGGCGCCGCGGTGGCGGGGGCTGGCGGCGACGGCAACAGCGAACGACGGGTCGAGGGCCAGCGGTGCCAAGCTCGTACGCAGGTCGGGGCCATGAAAGTACGCCGAGGAGAAGCGGGCCTGCGTGGCGATGACACGATGGTTGGTGGCGACGAAGTAGTTGCCGGTCATCGACTGCAGCATCTCGCCGAGGTTGATCACGAGCGCGCCGGCGACGGGCGGTACGTCGATCCATTCGCCGGCCGGGTTCTGGGCCTGCAGGCCGCCGACGCCGTGCTGCAGCAACACGGTGAGGAAACCAGCGTCGTGGTGCGGGTTCACGCCTGCTTCACCGGGCGGTGTGGGCGGGTAGCTGATCAGCTTGGCGAAGCTCAGTGGCCGCTCGCCGAACAGCGTGCGGAACGTGTGCTCGGGCAGGCCCAGGCCCACGGCCATGATGCCCATCAGTTCGTCGGCGAGCGATCCCATCAGTGCGAAGAACTGATCGACCAACTCATGGAAGCCGGGCAGCACGTCCTCGGGCAGCCATTGGTTCGGGCCGTCGAGGCGCAGGTAGGAGGGCTCGACGTCGGCCGCGTACGGCGAGTGTTCGCTCGACACATCGAGTTGTTCGCGGTGGTCGACGCGGTTGTCGGTGAGTTCGGAGCCGACGCGTTCCCAGCCGCGAAAGTGGCGCGACCGGCGCTTGTCGATCTGCTCCTTGGTCGACTCGGGCAGGGCGAAGAACGCCGTGAGGGCAGCGAAATAGCGGTCGACGAACGAGGGGTCGACGCCGTGATCGACCAGCGTGAAGAAGCCCACCTCGTGGCAGATGCGCCGCAGTTCGGTGGCGAAGGCATCACGGTCGGCGCCCGGCCGGCGCCACCCGTCGAGCGACACCGTGGGGATGGTCGAGAAGTGTTGGCTGCTCGCCGCCAGGGGTGTGTCGAGGCTCATACCGAGCGAGTGTAGGAGGCGCCGGCCAGGGGTATCGATGTAGGTGATTCGCGACGTTTCCTGGGGGTTCGCGCGCTCCGTGGTAGTCACTTGTACCGACCTTTCGGCCCTGCCGTGACAAGTCGTTCGGCCCTCCGTACGGTGCCCACATGACCTCGCCACCCCCCATTCGGCCCTGCTGCAGCAGGCCGATCGGCTCGGGCGGACGGGCCGAACAGATACTGCCCGGGGCCAATGGTCCCGCAGCAGAATCCGTTCGGCCGGGGATGGCAGGTCATGAGTCCCTCCCGATGCCGACGATCGGCGCCACCCGAACGGAGAACCCCATGACCATCAACCACACTGCACGGACAGGTCGACCACAGCGGTCGTCACGCTCTTCGAAGCGGCTCCTCGCTGCTGCACTCGGATTCGCTGCCCTCGCTGCCGGTACGGCCATCGCCACCGGCACCGCAGAGGCCGCAACCTCCACCCTCGTCGCCCGCGGCGCCACCTGGCGCTGGTCGACGGGCATCGACCTGGGCACCGCGTGGCGGTCGCCCTCCTACAGCGACTCGACCTGGCGGTCGGGTGCCGGCCAACTCGGCTATGGCGACGGTGACGAGCGCACCGTGCTGCCCTACGGTTCGAGCACCTCGAACCGCTATCCCACCGCCTACTTCCGCACGTCGTTCTCGGTGGCCGATCTGTCGACGGTGACGGGTCTCACGCTCACCGGTGTGTTCGACGACGGGTTCATCGCCTACGTGAACGGCACCCAGGTGGCCCGGGTGAAGATGCCCTCCACCACCGTTTCGTACCGCACGCTGGCGGCCGACTGGGCCGAGAACGAGGTGGTCACACTCGCCGTGCCCGCATCGGTGCTGCGTGCCGGCACCAACGTGCTCGCCGTCGAAGTGCACCAGCGCACCCTCGACTCGTCCGACCTCACGTGGGATGCATCGCTGACGGCAACGGTGTCGGACACAGCACCGACGACGACTGCTGCACCGACCACGACGGCGGTTCCGGCGACGACTGCTGCACCGACGACGACTGCTGCACCGACCACGACGGCGGCTCCGGCGACGACTGCTGCACCCACCACGACAACTGCTCCGCCGACGGGTGTCGCACCCACCGGGGCTGCCAACGACGGCCGCTGGAGCAGGCTCATCTTCCAGGACGAGTTCTCCGGCACCACCGCCAAGTGGCAGCGCAACTGGCGGATGGGCAACGACACGGGCATCAGCCCGCCGGCCAACAAGAGTTACGAGGCGGCCTGCTGGGATCCGAAGAACACCTTCGTCTCGAACGGCAACCTCGTGATGCGGGCCGAGCAGCGCAGCTGCACCGATGCCTTCGGCAAGACGTACAGCTACGCCACGGGTGGGGCCACCACGGGGTCGTGGAACTTCGCCTACGGCTATGCCGAGGCACGCATCTTCATGCCGGCCGATGCCAACGGCAAGATTGCCAACTTCCCGGCCTGGTGGCTGAACGGTGTGGCGAACGACAGCGGTGGCTGGCCGACCGGTGGTGAGATCGATGTCGTCGAAGGTCTGTCCGACCACATCAACTGCTGGCACTACCACTGGGGTTCCACCTCGAGCCCCCAGCAGGCGGGTGGCTGCCCCGCCGTGCCGTCGATGGCGAACCCGGCCGGGTGGCACACCTACGGCGTGGGCTGGGAAGCGGGCGTGATCCGCTTCTACTACGACGGCGTGCTCGTGGCCACTCACACCACCGGTGTGGTGAGCGGTCCGATGTACCTGGCGCTCGACAACGCCGTGCCGGCGCAGTGGACCCCCACGGTGCCGGCCGACATGCTCGTCGACTACGTGCGGGTGTGGCAGCGCTGATCTGAGTCCGCGGGAACCGGTGCGCTGATCTCGTGTCGGGTTCGGGCCCTTCGGGGTACCGAACCCGACACGAGTCGCGTCGCGCGTAGGCCTTTGCCAATGCAACTCGGGTCGACCGGCACGATCGCGCCGAGTGGGGCACTGCATACGGTCCAGCCGTGCAGCCGTGCCGTCGTACTCGATCGACCAGCAGATGGGTGGTGTCGGTGTCGCTCGGCATCGTCGCGCTCGTCGTGTCGGCGATGAGCACCGGTGCGGTGGGACAGGTGGGTGCTGTGCCGCAGGCGGCGGCGAGTCAACCGGTGACCATCGCCGTGATCGGCGACTACGGAGGCGACAACGGCGGCGAGTACCGCCTGGCCGACCTGGTCGCCCGCTTGAAGCCCGACGCCGTGGCCACCGTCGGCGACAATCTGTACCCCACTCCGCCGACGGTGACGGGCACCGACAAGTACGACCTCGTGGTGGGGAAGTTCTTCTGCCAGTTCCTGGCCGGCGTGCCAGCCGGGCCGTACTGCAACGGCAGGCAGAGTGCCGTGAACCGCTTCTTTCCCGCCACGGGTAACCACGACTACAGCGACGGGCCGATCGCCAACTACCTGGCCTACTTCAGCCTGCCGGGTCGCGGTGTGACGAGTGAGTTCCCGACGGGTTCCGAGCAGTACTACGACGTGGTCCTCGGCCCGGTGCACCTGTTCTTCATCGACTCGCAACTCACCGAGGGTGCCTTCCCCGACGCTCCCACCTTCGCCGAGCAGAAGGCCTGGTTGCAGCGCTCGATGGCGGCTGCCACCGAGCCGTGGAAGCTGGTGCTGTTCCATCACCCCGCCTACTCGAGCGGGACGACGTACGGGTCGACACCTGCCATGCAGTGGCCGTACGGGGCGTGGGGTGCCGACCTGGTGCTGAGCGGCCACCACCATTCCTACGAACGCATCGTGCGCAGCGACACCACCTACTTCGTGGTGGGCCTGGGAGGGGCCAGTCGGTTCCCATTCGACCCGCCCATCCCGGGCAGCGAGGTGCGCTTCAACGGCGACGAGGGGGCGCTGCGCCTCACGGCCACCGACACGTCGCTGGTGGCCGAGTTCATCACCACGTCGAACGTGCTGATCGATCGCTACACGCTCACCAAGCAGGTCACGCCCCCGACGACCAGCACGACGACGAGCACGACGACGACGGTGCCGCGAACGACCACGACGACGAGCACG
>JBAXSU010000134.1:0-9675 GCA_037130535.1 Actinomycetota bacterium | reverse complement strand
CGGTACGGTGCGAGCGCCATGACCCCAGCCGCTGACCACCCTGCCGACCCTGCCGACCCTGCGGACCCCGTCGACCTGAGCCCCGTCGAGCTGAGACTCGACGACTTGAGCCTCGACCGGCTGACTGCGGACGTGTCGGTGTTCCAGCGCAAGAAGGGGCACCGCTTCTCGTCCGACGACGTGATCACGGCGTGGGTGGCGATGCACGTGTGTCCCACCCCGGCGCGGGTGCTCGACCTCGGTTGCGGGCTCGGCTCGGTGCTGTTGCACCTGGCCTGGTCGGTACCGGCGGCGACGCTGGTGGGCGTGGAGGTGCAGGACGTCTCGTTCGCCCTGCTGCAGCGCAACGTGGCCCACAACCGGCTCGGCGAGCGGGTGGCCATCCACCACGGTGACTTCCGCGACCCGGCGCTGCAGCACCTGCTGGCGGCCAACGGGCCGTTCCCCCTCGTGACCGGCACCCCGCCCTACTTCCCCACCGGCACGGCCACCCATGCCGACGACGATCAGCGGGCCCGCGCCCGGGTGGAGACCCGAGGTGGGATCGAGGCCTACGTCGAAACCGGTGCCGGGTTGCTGGCCGACGACGGCTGGCTGGTGGTGTGCGGTGACGCCGACGCCGAACCTCGCCTGGACCAAGCGGCGGACACCGAAGGGTTGGCCGTGGCTGCTCGCTACGTCGTCATCCCCCGTGAACACCGTCCTCCGCTGTTCACCGTATGGGCACTACGGCGCGCCCACCACGGCGACACCTTCGCCGACCACGTGCTCACCCTGCGCGACGAGCACGGCGAACGCACCGCCGACGCGAAGACGCTGCGCGCCTTCAGCGGCTTCCCCGAAGCGGCCGCCTCGCGCTAGTCGCCCGCCAGGATGAAGTCGGCGATCCGCTCGCCGATCATCACCGTGGGCAGATTCGTGTTCGCCCGCGAGATGCTGGGCATGATCGACGCATCGGCCACCCGCACGTTCGGCATCCCGTGCAGCCGGCCTCGCGCATCGACGACGGCCAGCGGGCCCTCACCCATCGCGCAGCTACCTGCCGGGTGGTAGTAGTGCGCGACGGTGTCGCGGAACGCCGCGTCGTCGCTCATGTCGGTGATCCGCTCGCCCAGCACCGAGGCCAGCTGCGGATGCGCGAACAGCTGCTCGGCCAGCGCCACGCCATCGCGCATGACGGCCAGATCGTGACCCGCGGGGTCGCTGAGATAGCGGTGGTCGAGGAACGGATGCGCTTCTGGGTCGGGCGACGTGATGTGCACCACACCGCGGCTCTGCGGGTTCACGCACGACACCTCGATGTGCACCCGTCCGTACAGCACGCTGGTCTGGTTGCTGGCACACACCGGGAACACGTGCAGGTCGTAACGACCGTCGGCCGAATGACTCGACACGAACTTGCCGAGGGTCTGCTCCTCGGGCAGGTACCCGGCGGCCGATGCCTCGTCGAGCGACTGCTGCAACTGAGCGCCCACAGCACGGTCGGCGTGCACCATCGGGTGATCGTGCAGGTTGGCGCCCACACCCGGCAGCGCATGCACTGGCTCGACACCCGCGGCCCGCAACACGGCGGGGTCGCCCACCCCGGAACGCTCGAGCACACCGGGCGAGCCGTAGGCGCCGGCGGCGAGCACCAGGGTGCCCGCCTCGATCGTCACCAACTCGCCGCGACGGATCACGTGTAACCGCACGCCGTCGGCATCCGACTCGAAGCGGTCGACGATCGCCTCGTCGACGATCCGCAACCGGTCGCGCACCGGGTCGAGATAGGCGAACGCCGCGCTCCAGCGGGTGGTCCCCACCACGTTCACCGTCTCGAGCCCGAACGACGGCCCGGCATCGAGATCGCACAGATCACTGGCGATCGGCCACCCCAGCGCCTCGGCCGCCAGGAGGCAGCGCTCGTGGAACGGGCCCGCCTCGTGCCGTTCGTAGGCGCGCACGCGCATGCGCTGCACCACGCGGTCGAACACCGGGGCCACCTCGTCGCCCGTCCACCCCGGCAGACCCCAGTCGGAGTACTCCTGGCGCTGCCCCACGGCCGCGATGGCGCCGTTGTGCGCGCTGCACCCGCCGATGATGCGCGCCCGCTCGAACCGCCACCGACCCGAGGCATAGCCCCAGTCGTGCGACTCGACCGGCATCATCCGGGCGTCGAGGAACTCCTCGGGCCAGCGCCCGGAGTCGAAGGCGCCATAGTCGGGCCCGGCCTCGACGAGCAGCACGTCGCGACCCGCCTCGGCGAGCCGCCCGGCCACCGCACATCCCCCCGAACCGCCACCCACCACCACATACTCGGCACGCATTGCCCCATCATCGCACCGGGATCACGGTGCGCCACAGGACGGTGTTGTCGACCTTCAGGTCGCTGCCCCAGATGAGCGCAGCCGACGAGTCCCACGAGATGGCGTCGTAACCGTCCTTCGCGCCAACCTCCTCGGGCGTGTACACCGTGGCCGTCCGCCACGTGGAGTCGTCGAACCCCGGCGCGGTCCAGCCGTCGGGTTCGGCGATCATCTCGAACTGGCAGTCGGTGTCGGGGTCGGTCGAGCCGGCGCAGTCGGTGTTCAGCGGCGCCCTGTGCACCACCAGGCCCCGCCAGTCGGCACCGGTGACGGCGACCACCTCACCTGTGGCGGTATCGGTGAACTGGGCGATGAACCCGCCATCGCCCATCTGCTGATTCGGCTCGCCGATGTACTCCAGGCCACTGTCGGTCTCCTTGAAGTCCTTGGTGACCATTGCGATGGTGAGCGGATACGCGGCCTCGAACGTGAACGTCTCGGCGTTGAACGAGCGCTCGGTGGTGATGGGTACCGAGTCCTCGCCCACCAGTTCGCCGTTCACGTACAGCGAGAACCAGTTGTCGGCCCACACCTCTGCGGTGAGCGTGCTGGTGGCGCCGGCAGCCGCCGTCGCGACTGCCTCCGTCGTGACGACCGACGCCGTCGTTGCGACCGGCGCCTCCGTGGCGACCGGGGCCGTTGCGACCGCCGTCGTGGCGACCGACGCCGCCGTGACCACCGGGTCGGCTGCGTCGGACGAGCACGCCGCCAGGCCCACCAGGCAGAGCACCGTCGTCGCAGCGAAGGAGATGGGTCGGTTCATGGTGCGGTCCTCGTACAGGGCTCGGTCGGATCGGAGACGTGTGCGGCCGTGACTCGACCTCACGACCGGCACCGTACCGGCGCTCGTTAAGAGCCTGGTGTGAGCCGTGCGAGCAATCGGTGTGTCGGTGCTGCGATCAGTCGTCCCCGAGGGTGTCGAGCAGACGCGTCAGGGTGCGATCCAGCGCGGCACGGTCGCGGTCGCTCAGCGAGCCGATCATCTCGTCGTCGGCTGCGGCCACCACCTCGATGGCCTGATCGACCAGCCGCCGACCAGCCGGGGTGAGGTGCACCAGTGAACTGCGCCGGTCGGCCGGGTCGGCCTCGCGGCCGATGAGCCCCATCTTTTCCAGCCGGAGGAGTCGGTTGGTGAGACCGCTCGGCGAGATCATCGTGACCGCCGCGATCTCGGTGGGAGTGACGCGCGCGCTCCGGCCGTTGCGGCGCAGGGTGGCGAGCACGTCGAACTCACCGACGGCCAGCCCCAGCGGCGCCAGGCGGTCTTCGATCTGGGAAACGATGGCCTTCGCAGCGGCGCCGAGGCGCAGCACGGTGTGCATCGATTGGAAATCGATGTCGGGACGTTCCGCGGCCCAGGTGTCGACGGTGGCGTCGACGATGTTCGGCGTGCTCACACCCTCAACCGTACCTGGCGGAACACCGTCGGGTCCTTTGACCTCGAATAGTTCGACGTCGTAGTATCTTGCCATGTCGACACCGATGATCCGCGTCCGCGACGTTGCGTTCCCCCGCTTCCAAGCACCCGACCTCGACGTGATGGAACAGTTCCTCGAGGCCTTCGGCATGGTGCGTTCCGCCCGCACCGACGAGGCGCTGTACATGCGCGGCACCGACTCGCTCCACCATGTTCATGTGACCCACCGTGGCGAACCGGCGTTCCTGGGCCTCGCCTTCCAGGCGACGCTCGACGACCTCCACACGCTGTCGGCAGCCACCGGCGTGCCGGTGACCGAACTCGATGAGCCGGGAGGTGGCATGGTGGTGCATCTCACCGACCCCGACGGGCGCATCGTCGACGTCGTCGCCGGCATCGCCACGCTCGAACCCCTCCCGCTGCGAGAGCACGCCGCACTGAACACCGGCGCCGAGCGCACCCGGGTGGGCACCCTGCAGCGCGTGGCCGCCGGGCCCAGTCAGGTGAAGCGCTTCGGGCACTCGGCCATCAAGACCGCCTCGCTCGCCACTGCGGCGGGGTGGTACGCCGACACCCTCGGCCTGCTGGTGTCGGACGACATCTACGTCGAGATGCCCGAGGCCCCGATGGGCCGGTTCATGCGCTGCGACCGCGGCGACGAGGGCGCCGACCACCACTCGCTGCTCATCCTCGAGACCGGCGAGGCTCGCCTCGGTCACTGCGCCTGGGAGGTGGCCGACTTCGACGACCTGATGGCCGGCCGCGAGGTGCTCACCAGCCACGGGGCGCGCCACTACTGGGGCGTCGGCCGCCACATCCTGGGCGGCCAGGTGTTCGACTACTGGAAGGATCCGCTCGGCTTCACCGTCGAGCACTGGACCGACAGCGACCTGCTCACCGCCGCCACCCCGGCCAACGCCCACTCGGTGTTCGCCGGTATCAACCAGTGGGGCCCCAACCCCCCTGCCGACCTCGACTTCTGACGGACGGGACGCACTGATGGATCTGGGGATCGCCGGGCGACGGGCCATCGTCGCCGCCAGCAGCTCGGGGCTCGGCCTCGCCTGCGCCACATCGCTCGCCCGTGAAGGCGTGGCCGTCACGCTGAACGGCCGCAACGCCGAGCGACTCGCCGCCGCCGCCGAGTCGGTGCGCCAGGTGGCGACCGCCGACATCACCACCGTCGTCGGCGACATCGCCCTCGACGACACACGCGACGCACTGCTGGCCGCCTGCCCGCAGCCCGACATCGTCGTCACCAACAACGGCGGGCCGGCACCCGGACGTTTCCAGGACTGGGATCGCGACGCGTGGATCGCCGCCCTCGACGCCAACATGCTGGCCCCCGTCCTGCTCATCCGCGCCGTCGTCGACGGCATGGTCGAGCGACGCTTCGGCCGCATCGTCAACATCACGTCGGCGATGGTGAAGACGCCGCTCAGCCCGATGGGCCTGTCGTCGGCGGCTCGCACCGGGCTGACCTCGGTGGTGAAGGGCCTGTCGCGCGACGTGGCCCCCGCCAACGTCACCATCAACAACATCCTCCCCGAGCGCATCGACACCGAGCGCCAGCAGATGATGGCCAACCTCACGGCGAAGCACCGCGGCATCAGTGTCGACGAGGCGTACGAGCAGATGGCTGCGTCGATCGCCGCCAAGCGGCTCGGCCGCCCCGAGGAAGCGGGCGACCTGTGCGCCTACCTCTGCTCGGCGCAGGCGGGCTACATCTCGGGCCAGAGCATCCACCTCGACGGCGGTTCGTTCGCCGGCATCTTCTGATGACTGCCGAGCCGAGCACGGCCGACGCGCCGACCATCGACCTGCTGATCGTCGGCGCCGGCCCGGTGGGCCTCACCGCAGCCTTGCTGTTCACCGAACTCGGCCACACGGTACGCATCGTCGACCGCCGCCCAGGGCCGCAGCGTGCCCCGGCTGCGCACGTGCTGAACGCCCGCACGTTCGAGGTGTGGCGCCAGATCGGCATCGACGTCGACGCCATCCGTGTCGCGGCACAGTCGCCCAGCGATGCCGGCCGGGTGTACTGGGTGCACCGCCTCGGCGGCGAGGTGTACGGCTGGCTGCCCTACGAACAACAGGGCGACGACCAACTGGCCATCACCCCCACCCCGCTGCGCAACCTGTCGCAGCACCACCTCGAGCCACTGCTGCTGGCGGAATTGCGCAGCCGCGGCATCGACGTGGAGTACGGCACGACCTGGCAATCGCACATCGATCACGGCACGCACGCCGTGTCGCGCCTCGTCTCGGCGGACGACGACGACACTGCAGCCGAGGCTGTCACGTCGTCGTGGTTGCTCGCCTGCGACGGCGCCGGCAGCGCGGTGCGCGGCGCGTGCGGCATCGCCATGGACGGCCCCGACAACCTGCAGCAGTTCGCAATGGTGCACTTCCGCGCCTCACTCGACCAGCTGGTGGGCGACGACCGGGGCGTTCTCTACTGGATCTGCGATCCGAGCGCGGGCGGCACCCTCATCCGCCACGACCACGACGAGTGGGTGTACATGTCGTCGATCGACGACCGCACCCCGGCACCGGGCGACAACGACGCGGCAGCCGCACTCGTTCGCAGGGCGCTGGCCGACAGCACCGTGTCGATCGAGGTGCTGCGCATCAGCCGCTGGACGATGACATCACAACTGGCCCAGCACTACCGGCAGGGCCGGGTGCTGCTGGCGGGCGACGCGGCGCATCGCTTCCCGCCGTCGGGCGGAATGGGCCTGAACACCGGGGTCCAAGATGTGCACAACCTCGGCTGGAAGCTGTCGGGTGTACTGCGCGGCGTCCTCGACGAGTCGGTGCTCGACACCTATGGCGTCGAACGACGACCGGTCGCCCAGCGCAACGCGCTCGCCAGCCTCGACAACGCGTTCCGCATGATCGAGGTGTTCCAGGCGCTCGCCGACCCCGAGCACACCGGCCTCACCGAAGCGATCGCCCGGCAGGCCCCGCACTTCGACATGCTCGGCCTGCAACTCGGCTACCGCTACCCCGCCGACGGGTCGGCCCAACCGATTCCCTCCGTGCCGCCCACTGAGGCCGAGGTGCGCACCTACATCCCGTCGAGCGAACCGGGCAGCCGTCTGCCGCATGGCTGGGTGACCGTCCTCGGCACCACCATCTCCACACTCGACCTGGTGCCGCTCGACCGCCCTGTCGTCATCGCCGGGCCCACCAGCGCAGTGGCCGAGCCACACCTGCGCGTCGGACACGACTTCGACGACCCACACGACTGGTGGGGCACGACGATGCGCCTCGCCTCCCACTCTCACGTCGTGGTGCGGCCCGACCAGCACATCGCTCACCGACCCACCACACGCTGACCCGCCGGCCCGGCCGGGTCTGAGAGGATGGGCACATGACGGCGCCTCGTCCCGACCGCACCGCCAACGCCAGCGGCGAGCAGTATCGCAGCCGCAGCCTGTGGCTGGATCTGCTGCCCGGGTCGCTCGCACCACGGCCCGCGCTGGCGGGCGACACCGAGGCCGACGTCGCCATCGTCGGCGCCGGGCTGACCGGCCTGTGGACCGCCTACCACCTCGCCGCGGCGCGGCCCGACCTGTCGATCATCGTCGTCGAACGCGACATCGCCGGCTTCGGCGCCTCGGGCCGCAACGGCGGATGGGCGAGCGCCGGTATCGCCGGCAGCGCCACCCGCTACGCCCGTCGCCACGGCCGCGACGGCGTGGTGCGCGCCACCCGCACCACCAACGAGGCCGTCGACGAGATCGGCCGCGTGGTGGCAGCCGAAGGCATCGACTGCGGCTTCACCAAACAGGGCACCCTCACCGTGGCCACCAGCGAACCGCAGTGGGCTCGGCTCCGCGCCACCGCTGCGGCCATCGAGCGGCTCGGTACGCACAGCGACGGCGACCGCCTGCTCACCGCCGACGAGGTGGCCCTGCACGCCAGCATCCCCGGCGCGCTGGGCGGGTACTTCACCCCGCACGCTGCAGCCCTCGACCCAGCCAGCCTGGTGCGCGGACTGGCCGAGGCGTGCGAACGGCGCGGTGTGCGCATCGTCGAGCAGACCGCGGTGCTCGACATCCAGCCCAGCCTCGTGCGCACCGACCGCGGCGTCGTGCAAGCCGACACCGTGGTGCGTTCGACCGAGAGCTACACGGTGCAACTACCCGGCCACCGTCGCGACTACCTGCCGCTCACCTCTTTGATGATCGCCACCGAGCCGCTGCCCGACGAGGCATGGGACGAACTCGGATGGCGTACCGGCCTCACCATCAAGGACAAGCGCCACCTGTTCTTCTACGCCCAGCGCACCCACGACGGCCGCATCGCCATCGGTGGGCGCGGCGCGCCCTATCCGCTGCGGCATGCGATGGACCCGAACCGAGAACAGCACGATGCCGTGCGCCAGCGGCTGATCAACGTGGTGCGCACCCACTTCCCCGCCGCTGCCGATGCCGCCATCACCCACCACTGGGGCGGCTTCCTCGCCGTGCCACGCGACTGGAGCATGAGCATCCACTTCGACCCAGGCACGCGGGTGGGCGCCGCCGGTGGCTACAGCGGGCACGGGGTGGTGGCCGCGAACATCGCCGGCCGCACGATGGCCGACCTGGTGCTGGGCCAGGCGACCGACCTCACCACGCTGCCGTGGGTGGAGCATCGGTCGCGACGGTGGGAGCCCGAACCGCTGCGGTGGATGGCATCGCGCGGCATCGTGCAGGTGCTCGGCAGCGCCGACCGCCACGAAGACACCACCGGCCGCACCGCGCGCCGGGTGCGGCTGATCCGCCGCTACCTGCCGCCTGCCTGAGCGGCGCTCAGCTCCACGCCGGGCGACGGCGACGGGTGACGAGCACGGTGACCGAACCGGCGATCATCAGCACCAGCGCGGCCCGCACCAGTGGCAGCACCGCACCACCCGTGGCCGGCAGCGCGGGCGAGGTGCCCGCGGTGCTCTGGCCGCCGAACACCAGCACCACCCACGCAGGGTCGTCGACGCTGGGCGACGACACGGCCACCACGCTCGACGTCGAGGTGCCGGTGCGGACATCGATCGCCCAGCACGCCATCTCACCCACCGGCACAGCCTCGAACTGGAATGCGCCTCCGCCGTCGGACGCCGTTTCGAATGGCACGTCGTCGGCCGTGCCGAACCGCTGGTCGAGACCCACCCACGTGCACGTCACCTCGGCCTGTGGCACGAGCGCACCGCCGCCGTCCACCACGATTCCGGCCGTCGAACCCGAGCCGGCAGCGGCGAAGTCGACCTTTGCCACCTGCGCCGGCACCACGTCGACCGGCGCACGCCAGGTGCCGGCCGGAGCGATCCACGACGGATCGGCAGCCGACCCACTGGGCGCCGACAGCTCGACCTCGTAGCGACCGGCACCGAGGTCGGCGAACGCGAACGCACCGCGTTGATTCGTCACCGTCGTGCGGACGAGCGGCACGATCCCGGCAGCACCGACGGTGCCCGGCCTGCTGTCGAGCGATGCGACACCTGCAACTGCAGCGCTCACGGTCACCACCATCCCGGGCAACGCCTTCTCATCGGCGTCGCGCTGCCCGTCGCGGTCGACGTCGAACCACACCGTGCCCGACAGCGCGCCCGAGGTGCCGCCAGCGGGCGGGGCGGGAACCGTGGTGGTGGGCGCCGGGACCGTCGTGGTGGGCGGGACCGTCGTCGCCGGCGCAACCGTCGTGGTCGGGGCAACCGTCGTCGTCGGCGCAACCGTCGTCGTCGTAGTCGTCGGTACAACCGTCGTCGTCGTAGTCGTCGGCGCAACCGTCGTCGTAGTCGTCGGCGCAACCGTCGTCGTAGTCGTCGGCGCAACCGTCGTGGTCGTCGTCGTCGTAGTCGTCGGCGCAACCGTCGTCGTCGTAGTCGTCGGCGCAACCGTCGTGGTCGTCGTCGTCGTAGTCGTCGGC